>CAYPHJ010000270.1:0-1675 GCA_964410485.1 uncultured Syntrophobacteraceae bacterium | reverse complement strand
CAACTTGCTCTCATGATTGGTATTCCAGAAAACAAGCTGCGCGTTATCACCCCCGAAGTTGGCGGAGGCTTCGGCTCCAAGCTGAATGTTTATGGCGAAGAGGCTTTGTTGGGTTGGATTGCGATGCAACTGGCCAAGCCCGTCAAATGGATTGAAACTCGCCGCGAGAACATTCAGGCCACCATCCATGGACGCGGCCAAGTTGGTGAAATCGAAATAGGTTGCAAGAAAGATGGAACAATCACCGGGCTCCGCTATAACGTTTTTGCGGATCTCGGTGCGTATCACCAACTGCTGACCCCGGCGATACCAACGCTGACGGGGTTGATGCTTTCCGGTGCTTATCGCATACCGGCTATTCAGATAAACGTCACAGGCTGCTTTACCAACAAGATGGCGACGGACGCATATCGAGGCGCCGGCCGGCCGGAAGCTACTTATGTCGTTGAACGCGCGATGGACCTCGTTGCCGCTGAGCTCGGAATTGATCCCGCGGAAGTGCGACGAAGAAACTTTCCGGCTGCCGACGAGTTCCCGTTCCACACGGCCACGGGTCTGGATTACGACAGCGGAAACTACCAAGCTGCATTGATTAAGGCACAGGAGATCATCGACTACAAAGCCTTGCGAAAAGAACAAGAGCAGGCACGTGCAGACGGCAGATTGCTCGGTATCGGCCTTTCGACGTACGTTGAAATTTGCGCCCTTGGTCCATCCCAGGCGATGCCGGCAGGAGGATGGGAGAGTGCCACCGTGCGTATCGAGCCTACGGGTAAGGTCACGATCATGACCGGAGCTTCACCTCACGGTCAGGGACAGGAGACATCGTTTGCGCAGATCGCGGCCGACGAACTCGGAGTTGATCTCAACGACGTGACCGTGATTCACGGTGACACATCTATAGTCCAGTATGGGATCGGCACTTTTGGAAGTCGGGCGACCGCTGTTGGGGGTACGGCGGTCTTGATTGCCATCGAGAAGCTGAAGGAGAAGGCCTCAAAAATAGCTGCTCATCTGCTCCAGTCGGAATCTTCAAAAATAGCGTTCGAAGGAGGTCGCTACTCGGCTCGTGCTGCCAAAGCCGCAGGCGCTGGCGACAGCTCAGAGGCAGTTGTGCCGGTGGGGGAAGCTCCAGCGGGGGCGTTACCGGAACCTCAGACAGAGGGTCGGACTAGTGTGACTATTCAGGATGTCGCGCTCGCTGCGCACCTCGCCAAAGAATTACCTCCCGATACGGAGCCAGGTCTTTCGGCGACCTATTTCTTCGAACCCAAGAACTTCACCTTTCCATTCGGTACGCATATCGCTGTCGTCGAAATCGAGCGCGAGACGGGCCACGTCAAGTTCCTTCGTTATGTGGCTGTCGACGACTGCGGCAAGGTGATAAATCCGATGCTAGTTGATGGACAGGTACACGGAGGAATTGTGCAATCCATCGGCCAGGCACTATTTGAAGAGGTGGTTTACGACGAGCAAGGCCAGCTCATTACCGGAACGCTAATGGATTATGCACTACCAAAGGCATCCCAGGTACCGCTTATGGAATTGGATCGCACCGAAACTCCGTCGCCGGTCAATCCTTTGGGCGTCAAGGGTGTAGGTGAAGCTGGAACCATCGGGGCCACTCCGGCAATCGTGGGCGCCATTGTAGATGCGCTCGCCCCATTTGGCGTAA
>CAYPHJ010000269.1:0-1997 GCA_964410485.1 uncultured Syntrophobacteraceae bacterium | reverse complement strand
CTTGCCGATCCCGCCCACTCCTCTTCTCGCCAACCGATCGCTTTTCCCTTCCCCTCGGATCATCGCCAACTGCGCCTGCCTGAGCGCCTCGGCCTTCGTCGTCTTCTTGAAGTTCTCGTAAAACCGGCTCATCAGCTGTGCCGTGGAGGCGTCGTCCACTTTCCAAAGACTGGCAATGACCGAGGGCGTGCCGGCATAGATAAAAGCCCGGGTAAGCCCCACCAGTTCATCCCCCGTGGACAACTGCCCCAAGGCCGTCTCGCAGCCGCTCAGGACAACCAAACTCGCCTTGAGATTCATACGGAAGACTTCGGCCACCTGGAGGCGTCCGTCTTCTCCTGAGCCGCCCGCCAAAAGGATCGCCGACGCCAACGGCTCCTGTTGGTTCAGTTCCGCGTGTCCGGCGAAGTGCAGCACGTCAAACTGCGGCGACATCCGCTTGATCGCGGCTTCGCTCGCTTCGTCTCGCAGCAGCATCATCGAAGCGGGGTAATGTCTTTGAATTTCCGCTACCTCCAGTTCGGCCAAAAGCAAATTCTCCCGATCAGAGCCGACCTGCGGGTTTCCTACCGAAAGAACTTTACTGGCTTTGTCTCGCCGCTTGCTCGAAACGAACTGCAAGAGGCTCGCGCTCGAAAGGTAGCTTACGGCGTGATTCTCGACAAGATATTTCCCTTGCGGCGAATACAAAGCGTGAAAGGGCAGATAATGCAAAACATCGTGCGGCACCACGATGATCTCTTTGCCGCGCAACCTACTACTCGCGGGGCTAAGCAGACGCTCATGGAGATCTTGCGCGATTCGTTGATAGTCGTCGACCGACTCGATATTCGATACCGCTCGGCGCAAAGCGTCAATCTGGACCTTGAGCTCGTTCCTGGACAGCGCGATTGTATATGCGCTCAATCTTGTCCGCTCGACGGCCCACAAATAGCTTCTTTCCGGCGTCACCAGATATTGCAGCAGCACCTGCCCTGGCCGCAATAATTTTTGCACCTCTTTCAATGTGAGCGGCTCCACCGACATCAAAGAGGCCTGCTCCGGGTTTTCTTTCCGCGCTTTCTCCAAGAGATCTCTATAGGCCCGCTCCCCTTCCCCTCGCTCGTTAGCTTCCGCGAATGCTCGCTCGTCGCCGGCAAGCGGGCTGCCGGCGCGCGTCAGGCGCACCTTGTGGCCCAACATGTCGAGAAATGTGCGCGCGCGAACTCTTTCGCCATAGTGAAACGCCTGCGCGTACGCTCCTTCACTCCACAACATTTCGATCAAGCCGCGATAGGAAGCGAGCCACCCACCGAAATAGCTTTGTCTATTGGGTCCTGACGCCAGCAGGGAGCGGATCGATTCGATTTGGTCGATGGCCTCGCGGTAAGAAACCAACGCCTGAGATTTATTGCCCGTTGCTCGATAAAGTTCGCCCATGCGTCTGGCCGTGTTTGCGACGTGGGATGATCTGTGCTGCTGGCGCGACAGTTCGAGCGCTTGGTTAAAATAATCCAAGGCCCTCGGATAATCCTTGCGATATACGTAAACATCGCCTAATCCGTGGAACAGGCTGATACGGGCAAACTGTAGATATCCGTGCCGCGCAAGCTCCAGCCCGCGTTGGTAGTGTCGCAAGGCATCGTCGGAATTCCCAAGCGCCAGATCGCTACGACCGAGCCGATCGTAGATAAACGCCATGTTGGTGATTGCGAGAATCCGGCGGTCTGCGCTCCTACGGCCCGAATCCGGCATCAGCTCAAGATACTTCTCGTACAAATGAAGCGCATGCCTCGCGTCGTCAATGGCTCTTGAGTATTCCCTCTTCCGGCTAAAATCTGCGCTCCTGGACGCATGGAATACCGCCTCCCACCAAATTCTTGGCAACGATTGGGTTGAAAATTGCTGCGCGGTCTTTAGCCCGCGGTCGATCAGGTCTTCGGCTTTGGCATGATCTCCAATGTGTCGATAGGCCTGAGATAAGCTGCTGAGTGCCGGTAGTTTCAGAAGCGGATCGT
>CAYPHJ010000268.1:0-2107 GCA_964410485.1 uncultured Syntrophobacteraceae bacterium | reverse complement strand
TTGATTGGCGGCTGCTCCGTCCCTGAAATCTGGACAACTCGGAGACGATTTGATCAGATGGTACGCCCACGCCGTGAGCCAAAAAGGGGTTGGACCCGAAAGGGAGCCACAGGATCTGTGAATCCGCTACTGTTGGAGGCGGCGTGGTACCGACAGGTTTCTGGAGCAAGTTAACTTGCCAGGGGTGGGAAGAATTCTCTCTTAGAAATCTCCCAAGTGCCTTGAACCTGATGGGTGACTGGTGCGGAGTGCGACGTGAGGTCGCTTCAGTGATTGTTCGGGATGGAAAAAAAAACTCCGTCGTCGAACCTGCGATTCCGTTCGCAGTAGCCTATCGGCACAGGCGTGACTGGTAAACGGTTGGGTCTGAAGCTGCCGAGACAATATACTCTCGCTCGATGAGCGCGGCGGCAACCGTGAGGGAGCCGTCGGGACTGCTAGCATCGCGCGGTTCGGGGGTTAGGCTGAGTGATATGTCCAACAAAGGTGAACTGCTGTAGACACCGTCAAAGTCAAACGAGCCAAAGACGCTGATAGGCTCGAACCAAACGGTACGCGGTCGGTTGCTCCGCCTCCGCTTTGGAGCACACGGACATTAGGACCGCCGGTGTAGAGGCAGGGACTAAGTCATTTCTGTCACTGGAGCAAAACACGGTAAACCCGACGTCCCGCCTCAAACTTGAGGAAGACGCGTCGTGAGATGCGCCGATGGGATAGCGGGCAAAGGAGGCTGGAGCAAGCGAATGCCGGTTTGTAATGAATCGGATAGGAGTTGCAACATCACTCTGCCGCGAAAGCGGGCCTACTTCCAGTTGGTCGTTCGTTACGAGAGAGCCGACAGAACCGGCACAGGAGGAAATTGCAAATGAACGCGGTGAAAATCGCGTGTGCATCCTCCGCTAGCGCTTCGCCCTGGAACCATATGAACTGGGGAGATTACGAGCGCCAAGTCAGCCGGCTGCAGGCACGTATCGTAAAGGCAACACGGGCGGGTCGCTGGGGCAAGGTGAAAGCTTTGCAATGGCTGCTCACCCACTCGTTTAGCGGCAAGGCCCTTGCCGTCAGACGAGTGACAGGAAATCAGGGCAAAGACACTGCGGGGGTCGACGGTGCGGTGTGGCGCTCCCCGCATGCCAAGTACAACGCGATCTTTTCGCTACGAAGGCGAGGCTATCGGCCACAACCTCTACGCCGCGTGTACATTCCGAAAGCCAATGGAAAGTTAAGGCCGCTCGGTATTCCGACGATGAAGGATCGAGCCATGCAGGCTTTGCATTTGCTTGCACTGGATCCGGTTGCCGAGACCGGGCCGGACCGCAATTCCTATGGATTTCGGGTCGCCCGCTCCACGGCGGACGCAATTGAACAGTGCTTCAAGCTGCTCAGTCGCCCCAAGATATCGCCCGAATGGGTTTTGGAAGGCGACATTCAAGGCTGCTTTGATCATATCAGCCATCGGTGGATGAGAAAGCACGTTTTGATGGACACGCAAGTTTTGTGGAAGTGGCTGAAATGCGGTTACGTCGAGAAGCGAACGTTGTTTGCGACCTACGAAGGCACTCCGCAAGGCGGGGTCATCTCTCCAACGCTCGCAAACATAGTCTTGGACGGACTAGAAGCCCTACTCAAGGAAACCTTCCCGCGCAAGAGCTTGGGGCGGGGCCGGCCCAAGTATAACCCCAAGGTGTGTCTGGTACGGTATGCCGATGACTTCATTATCACCGGCGTCTCTTACGAGGTGCTGGAGAAAGAGGTCCGACCGTTGGTCGAGCGATTCTTGGCTGAACGAGGGTTACAACTCTCGCCGGAAAAGACCTGCATCACGCATATCGACAAGGGGTTTGATTTTCTTGGCCAGCATGTTCGGCGCTATGGTAGGAAAGTTTTGATAATGCCATCGCGTAAGAACACGCGTGCGTTCCTGACAAAGATTCGCGCCATCCTGCGGGCGAACGCGACAGCGCCACAATTGAGGCTGATCGTTGCGCTCAATCGGGTCATTCTCGGTTGGACGAACTACCATCGGCATATTGTGGCGACACGAACGTTTCGCAAAGTGGACCATGTGCTCTGGCATTGTCTTTGGCGATGGGCGAAGCGCCGCCAC
>CAYPHJ010000267.1:0-2139 GCA_964410485.1 uncultured Syntrophobacteraceae bacterium | reverse complement strand
CAGGACGTGGCGCGGCAGGTGAACTCGGCGCTGGTGATGCTCTACTGGCGAGTGGGACAGCGCATCCGTCGTGATGTCCTCAAGGAGAAACGGGCGGAGTACGGCGAGGAGATTGTTGCTACGCTGTCGCAACAATTGGGTTGGAGCCATTTCAAAGAAATAATCACACTGGACGACGATCTCAAACGAGACTTCTACGCCGAGATGTGCCGCGTCGAACGTTGGAGTGTGCGTACCCTTCGCCAGAAGATCGGCGGTATGCTTTTCGAACGCACAGCCTTGTCGAAGAAGCCCAAAGAACTGATCCGCCACGAACTCGACACGCTTCGTGCCGAGACAAACTTACGCCCGATCTGGTTTTCCGCGATCCCTACTTCCTCGACTTCCTCGGTTTGAAGGACCGATACATCGAAAAAGACATCGAAGACGCGATCATGCGGGAGATAGAGAATTTTATCCTGGAGTTGGGGGTCGGCTTTAGTTTTGTCGCACGGCAGAAGCGCATCCAGGTGGACAGCGATGATTATTATCTTGACCTATTATTTTTCCACCGTGGGCTTCGGCGCCTGGTGGCTATCGAACTGAAACTGCGCGACTTCCAGCCCGGCGACAAGGGTCAGATGGAGTTCTATTTGCGCTGGCTGGCGAAATACGAGCAGAAGCCTGGCGAGGATCCGCCGATCGGCTTGATTCTCTGCGCCGGGAAAGAGCGCGAGCAGATCGAATTGCTCGAACTGGAAAAAAGCGGCATCCGTGTCGCGTCCTACTGGACCAAGCTTTTACCGCGCAGGCTGCTGCAGCGGAAGCTTCATGAGGCGATTCAGCATGCCCGTGATCGCTTGACCCAGTCAAGGGAGTCGCTGTTGCCTGAAAAATAAATGATCAAGACACTACCGCTTGTCTATTACCCCTTTTAAGTACCGAAGCAGACAGGGCAACGAGATGGGTTGAGGAATGAAAAATCCCAATGTTTTAACGTTGACCCCGTCAGAAGCGTCTTGGCCCTGGCGGGTTGAGAAGAGATTAGGGGCGGCCGCTCCTACTCGGCTGTGGGCAATTGGCGATTCGGGAATTCTGACTGAGCGTAAGATTGCCTTGTTTTGTTCTATCCGTTGCCCCGGTGACGCTATCCTTCGGGCCTACGACACTGCGCGAAAACTTCGCGATGACGGCGTGACCGTCATCAGTGGGTTTCATTCGCCGGTTGAAAAAGAGTGTTTGCGGATTCTCTTCCGCGGCAAGCAGCCCATCATCATCGGGCTGGCGCGGGCGATGGATAAGATTCGCTTGCCGAAAGATTGGCGCGACCCTTTGGAAGGCGGGCGATTGCTCCTGATTTCCCCTTTTGAGGCGCGTCCGCGCCGGGCCGATAAGAATTATGCTCGGCGACGAAATGAACTGGTATTGGCCCTGGCCGACGAGCTTTTGATCGTACATGCAGAAGAGGGCGGCGAAGTTGAGCGATTGATTGAGCTGTCCGATCAGTGGAATATTCCGAAACGGGAAATTACTGGCAGTGGTTAGAGCGTTCCCCTGATCGACCAACACTCTGGTTTTGCGATTTGACAACCCGGAGCGCGGTCGCTACTTGTGGGGACTAACAACAACCCGGAATCCTCGACCGTAACGCCCCGATGCCGCGTGTAAAGGAAAACAGGTCCCGCGAGCGGCGAATTGAAATGGACGTCGTCGTCGATGCGTACAACGCTGAGGAGCGGGCGATGGGGTGGTATTACTACCTTGAGGACAAGCTAAAATTTCCCTTTAAAGCGCGCTGCAAATCGCGGCGCGAGATATCACCGTTGCGCGTCGGCGAGGAGGTGGAGGTGGTGGGGATGGCCTCGGAAAGGGAAGGTCTATCGGAGATGTTTGTGCGGCTGCGGTGGCGCGGGACGCGACTTGCGGTACCGCTGGCTCAATTGGAACCGTTGAAAGCCGACGCGCGAACCACACAGGCCATTGCGGATTGGCACTACTGGATCGGCCGGGGCTATGAATTTTGAGTTTTTTTGGGACCCCGGGGGTATTCGAAGTTCGCTTTTGAGCCGCCGAAAGGAAGTGGAACGATGGCGAAAATCAACATCGACGAACTCAGCGAAGCGGAACTGGTCGATCTGAACCACAGGATCGTGGAGCGGC
>CAYPHJ010000266.1:0-2202 GCA_964410485.1 uncultured Syntrophobacteraceae bacterium | reverse complement strand
GTAGGGAAAGGATCAACGTTTACATTTACGCTACCGATCAACTGATCAGCAGCTCGCTGCCTGATCTCCGTTAAACTCATGGGGTTAGGAACGTCACAGAGCGCTTGTTCCAGCGCCTCGGGTTGAATAAAATAGCGTCGAAACCAATAACGCTTGATAAAGCTGCCGCTAAACACGAAAGGAGAGTCGCAATGACCACTAAAGAGAGAGTGGTTGAGCTCATTGAACGGTTGCCTGAGGAACTTCTCCGAGAAGTTCAGCACTATGCCGAATATCTCGATGCTAAGGCACAACACGAAGAGTGGTCTAGGATTTCACTGGCTCAGCTTGCCGCGCGTTATGCGAAAGACGAGGTTGAATACACATTGGACGACCTCAAACGATGAAGCCGGGTGAAATTATACTACTTCGGTTGCCACAACCGGATCTTGCACCAGGGAAATTGCGCCCCGTGTTAGTGCTTGCGGAGCTCCCCGGTCCATTTGAAGACTGCTTGGTATGTGGGATTTCATCTCAGCTTCGCCAGGAAATTCCCAACTGGGATGAACGACTCACCCCTGCCGACGCCGACTTCCCTACCAGCGGCCTCAAGGTTCAATCAGTGGTGCGATTGAACTGGCTCGCAACGATCAATCCTCACACGAGCATAGGTACGCTTGGCTCTGTCGCCCCAGAACGGCTAGCACGTCTGCGTCAGCACCTTGCCGCTCATTTGTCCCTGCCATAATTACTGATAGTTCTGCAGGTGCGAGAATTCATCTCAACGCTACCGAGGTAACCAGCCCCACGAGGGGATTGTTGGGATCGAAGTGCTCGACGCCTCGAAGCACCTTGGCATCGACAAGGCTCAGCCGAGAGTCGAATTAGAAAACTTAAAGCCCGCCTGAAACCTCTCTTTGTCCCAAGACCAGCCTTCCTTGACGCCCGTAACCACCTGACGTAAAAGACAGCTCAGCCGCTGGCGACCCATTTATCAGGTTTAATTCGATCAGGGTAGTTCGCCCTGTCGCGCAGATCGCTATCTCGGTCTTTTGTTATGGCGAGCAAAAAGGATACTAGGAAATCAAAGATACAGCCGCGACGTTCGGCGGTGAAAAAGTCCCGGTCTAAACAGGCGCCAAGCATTCAGTCATTGCAGCGCGCTCTCAACGAGTCACTGGCGCGGGAGACTGCGACGGGCGACATTCTGCGCATGATCGCCAGCTCGCCGGCTGAGCTTCAGCCCGTGCTCGACGCGATCGTGGAGAGCACCGCGCGTCTCTGTAGCGCGGAGGATGCTGCAGTGCGCCTGGTCGACGGCGACGTGCTCCGCCTCATGGCCCATTTTGGCCCGGTCCCGAGCACCATTGCCGCCCTCGCGATCGGCAATGAACCAGTCCTACAACACCTTCTCACTTCACGCGAAACCGTGCACATCCACGATATTCTGGCCGAAGAGGATCTGATGTTTGCGCCAACCCGCACCCGCTTCGAGCCCATCGGGGTGCACACGGTCCTATACCAGCCTCTCGTGCGGAAGGGAGAAGCGATTGGGATGATAGGCCTGCGGCGCCGCTTGGTTAACCCGTTCACAGACGGTCAAATTCGACTCCTTAAAACGTTCGCCGACCAGGCAGTCATTGCGATAGAAAATGCCCGGTTGTTTCAGGAACTCACGCATAAAACCGCGAATCTCGAAAACACCAACTCAGAACTTCGGGAGGCTTTGGAACAGCAGACGGCCACGAGCGAGATCTTGCGTGTCATCGCCAGCTCGCCGACGAACATCCAGCCGGTACTGGACACGGTCGCCGAACGTGCCGCGCGCCTGTGCGATGCAAGCTACGCAGTCATTCATCGTGTTGACGGTGACCTTCTTCGGCGAGTTGCAATTTTTGGAGGACTATCAAGAGGACCGCTCGGAGCAGAAGCCGCCATGGATCGCGGCAAGGTATCACACCGAGCCGTACTCGATCGACAAGTTATCCACGTCCATGATCTGGCTAAAAAGATCGAAAGCGAATTTCCCGGCGATGCGGATGTCGTCCAACGTCTAGGCATACGAACGCATCTCTCCGTGCCGCTAATGCGCGAGGACGTCGCCATCGGCGTAATTATCATTCACCGGACAGAAGTACGGCCCTTTACGGACAAACAGATCATTCTCCTCAAGACCTTCGCCGATCAAGCAGTGATTGCGATCGAAAATGTGCGCTTATTCAA
>CAYPHJ010000265.1:0-2253 GCA_964410485.1 uncultured Syntrophobacteraceae bacterium | reverse complement strand
AAATTGTTCTTGTGGGAGAGCAACCCGGAGATCAGGAAGATCGCCAGGGCCATCCTTTTGTCGGCCCGGCGGGCCGTCTTCGGCTACTGCCGCGCAGTCGGTTCTGGGGGAAGCCGTACCGATCACCAGAGAACGGGGCAAGTTTATTGAGACAGCACTGCACCATACGGTCTTCATCACCATTCATCCATCCGTGATCTATCGTCACCGGGAGAAAGACGAACAAGACGAAGAGTATCGTCGCTTTGCTGCCGAAATGAAGCAGGTGCAACGCAAGTTGTTGGCACTGAAAAGTTCGTAGCCGGGCGAGATGTCTTCGGTTCCGGGTTTGGGACGCGAGTGTTGAGTCTTCATACCCGGTCGCCCCTGATTTGGCGCAAGACTGGACTTTTCCAGCCTATGTTATTAAATCAAGCCGACAATGACCCCCGATTTCATCCAGGAGGAGTTGCAAAAATTACGGGAAACTTCGCTTTACCGCCGTCTGCGCTTGATCGAAGGAGTGCAGGGTCCTGTCCTCATTGTTGACGGGCACGAGGTACTAAACTTCTGTTCGAATAATTATCTTGGCCTGGCCGATCATCCCGCGCTACGCGCAGCCGCAAAGGAGGCCATTGACCGCTTCGGTTGCGGTTCCGGCGCTTCCCGCCTGATCTGCGGCAACATGACTCTCCACGAAGAACTGGAAAACAAAATCGCGGCGTTAAAGGGCACCGAAGCCGCCCTGGTGTTCAACTCCGGGTTCCAGGCGAATACCGGACTTGTCGCGACCCTGGTGGGTGCCGGAGACGTTGTCATTAGCGACGCTCTCAATCACGCCAGCATCATTGACGGCTGCAGGCTGTCGCGCGCCAAGGTGGTTGTCTACCGCCATAAGGACGTGAGTCATCTCGAGCATGCCTTGAAACAGGTTCCAGGCCAGGCGCGTAAATTGATTGTGACCGAGTCGATCTTCAGCATGGACGGCGATGAGGCGCCACTTGCCGAAATCGTCGAGCTGGCGGAGAAGTACGGCGCCATGGTGATGGTGGACGAAGCGCACGCGACGGGGATATTCGAGCCCCATGGCGCGGGCCTGGTCGCAAAACTGGGCCTCGGGGATCGTATATTCGTGCAAATGGGAACGTTGGGGAAAGCATTGGGTGGGTTCGGCGCCTATGTCGCGGGCAGCAAGAGCCTACGGGAACTTCTGATCAATCGTTGCCGCAGCTTCATATTTACGACTTCGCTTCCCCCCGCAGTCTTGGCCATGGCCATTGCCGCAATTGACCTTGTGGGAAAAGAGCCCCAGAGGCGTGAGGCGTTGCGGAACAATTCCGAGTTTTTGCGCGCCAACTTGAAATCCCTGGGATATGTCTTGGGCGATAGCCGGAGTCAAATCCTGCCGGTCATGATCGGTGATGCCGCCCGGTGCATCGAATTATCGGAAGAGCTGTTGCGCCGCGGTGTTTTTGCTCAGGGGATTCGCCCACCTACGGTGCCGCCTGGCACTTCGCGCCTGCGCGTAACGCTAATGACTACGCACACGCGCGAGCACCTCACTCGGGCGTTAAGCGTTTTCACGGAACTGAAGGGCGAGCATGACAACCTATTACGATAAACTTAAACAGCTCGATCACGCGTACCTCTGGCACCCCTTTACGCAGATGCAGGAATGGCTCGGCGAAGATCCCTGCATCATCAGTCACGGCGATGGCCACTATCTTGTAGACGTGCAGGGTCGCAAGTATCTCGACGCCGTTTCCTCGTTGTGGTGTAACGTGCATGGGCACCGGGTGAAAGAACTCGATGATGCTATCAAAGGTCAGGTCGGCCGGATTGCACACTCGACGCTTCTCGGTTTGAGTCACGTTCCGGCCATCCAACTTGCCGAGAAACTGGTTGGAATTGTCCCCCGGGGTCTCAGGCGTGTGTTCTATTCGGACGACGGCGCTACGGCAGTCGAGATAGCGCTAAAAATGGCGGTTCAATATTGGCAGCTCAAAGGCGAAACCAATCGCACTGAAATTGCGTCACTGGCAGAGTCCTATCACGGCGATACCATCGGCGCGATGAGCGTCGGCTATTCGCAAACCTTTCATCGTTTTCACCGGCGCTTGCTGTTTCCAGTCGTGCGCCTTTCGCCACCGCATTTGTTTCGCTACTATAAGAGGATGAACGAGGAGGATGCTTTGACTGCAGCGCTGGAGGAGGCGGAGGAAAAGCTGGAGCAAAACAAGGATTCCTTGGCGGCGCTCATTATGGAGCCTTTGA
>CAYPHJ010000264.1:0-2283 GCA_964410485.1 uncultured Syntrophobacteraceae bacterium | reverse complement strand
CTTCAATCTAAAATCCAAAATCGCAAATCCAAAATAGGACGAGGATGCCGAGTACAAAAAAAGCACCGCGAAAGACACGCGGTCTATCGCTGAAAGAGGACAATACAAAGCTGCGGCGCGAGAATGAGGCCCTGAGACGCGAGCTGAAGGCGCGCAACCGCGACCTCACTGAAGCGTTAGAGCAACAGACTGCCACCAGCGAAGTCCTTAAGGTTATCAGCCGCTCGACTTTTGACCTCCATCCGGTGCTTCAAACACTCGTTGAGAACGCTACTAGACTTTGCCACGCTCGAACCGGAGCGCTCTTGAGACCGGACGGTGATGTCTACCGGATGGCGGTCTCCTACGGACTCTCATCAGAGTACAAAGAATTTCTCGAGCAAAATCCCGTACCTCCCCCCGGGCGAAAGGCTGTAGCCGGGCGTGTCATATCCGAACGCCAAACGATCCATATTCACGATGTTTTGGCCGATCCCGATTACCAATGGACTGAAGCGCAGAAGGTTGGTGGTTTTCGTACGGTACTTGGAGTTCCCATGCTCAGGGAAGGTGTCCTCCTTGGAGTGATTGTGGTCTGGAGGGACAAGGTTCAGCCGTTTACCGAAAACCAGATCAAGCTGCTAGAAACCTTTGCCGATCAAGCGGTCATCGCCATTGAAAATGTTCGTCTGTTTCGAGAGCTCACCGATGCACTGGAACAGCAGACCGCGACCAGTGAAATTTTGGGTGTCATAGCCAGTTCGCCTACGGATATCCAGCCTGTGCTCGCTGCGGTTGCGGAAAGCGCAGCACGGCTGTGCGACGCGAAAGACGCTGTGGTCTACCGACTCAATGACAATGTTCTTGAGCGAGTGGCGATATGTGGACCGATTCCCATTCGGTCATTGCCGCTGCGACTTAGCCGGGGCACAGTGAGTGGGCGCGCTGTCGTCGATCGGCAAACGGTTCATATCCATGACATCGATGCTGAATCTGAAACCGAATTTCCAGATATCGATAAGACTGGACACGAAGGGGGTAGCCGGGCGAGAACGAGACTCGCGGTGCCTCTACTCCACGAAGGTGTTGCCCTCGGAGCGATTCTGATTCGCCGCATGGAGGTTCGTCCATTCACCGACAAGCAAATTGCCTTGCTCAAGACTTTCGCGGACCAGGCCGTGATCGCGATTGAGAACGTCCGGTTATTTCAAGAACTCAAAGAATCGTTGGAGCAGCAAACCGCAACAAGCGAAATCTTGGGTATCATTGCCAGCTCGCCGACGGATATCCAACCCGTGCTGGATACTGTCGTGAAGAACGCTGCTCGAGTTTGTGGCGCTAACGACGCGGTCATTCGACTGGTCGAGGGCAATCTGTTGCGAGCAGCCGCTCACTTCGGACCCGTGCCGGACGTCGTCGATGCTCGGCCTATCAATCGGCAATCACCCGGAGGTCGAGCGGTAATAGACCGGACGGTGATACATATCCATGACTCGCGCGCCGTCGCCGCCAGCGAGTATCCCGAAGTTGCGGAGTCGACTGTGCGAGTTGGGATCGGTACGGCATTGGCTGTGCCGCTCTTACGTGAAGGCACCGCGATCGGTGAGATTCATATGCGGCGCACAGAGGTTCGGCCCTTCACAGACAAACAAATCAAGCTGCTTGAAACTTTCGCCGACCAGGCAGTCATCGCCATTGAGAACGTGCGGTTGTTCCAGGAGCTGCAAACACGGACCGACGAGCTTGGTCGGTCGGTAGAAGAACTCAAAGCCTTGGGCGAAGTCGGTCAGGCGGTCAGCTCTACTCTGGAGCTGGAAACGGTCTTGACGCGTATTGCCTCTCACGCGGTTCAACTAAGCGGTGCTGACGGCGGGGCGATTTACGAATACGACGAATCCCCTGCGAAATTCCAACTTAGAGGTAGCTACCAAATTGACAAGGAATTAGTTGAGGCCTTGCGGGCTAGCCCTCTCCGTATCGGTTCTGGCGCGCTTGGCCAGGCGGCGGAGAGCCGCTTGCCGGTCCAGGTCACTGACATCCTGGATGAGCGGGAGTATGCGGCGACACGGTTACGCCCCCTGATGGTAAGACTGGGCTACCGTTCTCTTCTTGCCGTACCGCTTCTTCGTGAGGATCGAATCATGGGAGGGTTGACCATTTATCGGCGTAAGACGGGGAGCTTTTCAAGCGAAGTCGTTAACCTCCTTCAGACCTTCGCCACACAGTCAGTTCTGGCGATCCAAAACGCACGGCTGTTCCGCGAGATCGAGGACAAGAGCCGCCAGATCGAGGCCGCCAACCGGC
>CAYPHJ010000263.1:0-2305 GCA_964410485.1 uncultured Syntrophobacteraceae bacterium | reverse complement strand
AAGCAGATCGGTGTGACGATTCCGGATTCGGTTCTGTACCAGGCGAACAGGGTGATCAGATAACACTAGCCAGTAATCAGTTGTCAGTTGTCAGAAAAACATTGGGAAGTAAACCGGCTTCAGCAAAGACATAGGAGAAAAAAATGCCGACATCTGTTCTCTTCTGGTTACTGGTATTTGTCGTTCTGGCAACTGTCTCTATCGCGGCGGCTCAACAGCCGACCAAAATGTCTCGCATCGGCATTCTTTCCGCAGCTTCCGATGTGCCGCCCATGACCGATGCGTTTCAGCAGCGCCTGCGCAAGTACGGCTATGTCGAGGGCCGCAATGTTTTGTTCGAACGCCGGTTTGCCGCAGGAAATATCGATTTGCTTCCGACTTTTGCGCTGGAGCTGCTCGGTTTGAAGCCCGATGTCGTCGTCGCGGTAACAAATCCTGCAGTCGTTGCGATGAAGAAGGCCAGTGCAACCGTGCCGATTGTTATGGTCGCTGTGGCCGATCCGGTCGGCACAGGTCTCATCGCCAGCTTGGCGCGCCCGGGCGGAAATGTCACCGGAACTTCTAACCTTGCAGTGGAGTTGAGCGGTAAACGAATGGAGCTTCTAAAGGAGACCGTTCCGAAGCTCACTCACGTGGCAGTAATGTGGAATTCCGCCGATAGTGGCATGACGCTTATGTCAAAACGAATTCGCATGGCGGCGCAAGAATTGAACGTGGCGGTGGAACCACTGGAAGTCCGAGACGCCAAGGATATCGAGAGCGCACTGCTGCCGTGGGTCGAAACCGGCCGGGCGCGTTCTTTATGATCGCGGACAGATTGACCGCAACTAATGGGAGACGGGTAATCGATTTTGCGATTAGCGCCAAACTGCCGTCGATGTTCGAAGACGGCATATTTGCAAGCGAAGGGGGCCTGATGGCCTATGGACCGGATCGTCCTGAGATGTGGCGGCGCGCGGCCTACTTTGCGGACAAGATCCTCAAAGGCGCGAAGCCAGCCGACCTACCCGTCGAGCAGCCGATGAAATTCCAATTTTTGATCAATCTGAAGACCGCGAAGGCGATCGGTCTCACGATTCCGCCGAGCGTGTTGTATCGGGCGGATAAGGTAATCAGATGAACCGCGGCGAAGCGCTAAGCGCTGAGCGCAAAGCGTAGGTGAGAAAGCGAAGAGAGAGGGGGCTCACGATACCGGATTCGGTGCTGTATCAGGCGGACAGGGTGATTAGATGATTGTGCAATCTAAACCTGAATCTAGGCGTCATAAGCCCAGAATGATCCGAGTACGATTTTCCACTTCTTCCAGCAACGGATCGGGCAAGGCGCCGACCTCCTGGCGGAAAGACTCGTTGGCCACAGCGATCAGTTGGCCTAGAAGAAGATCGCTATCACGGGCAAGGCCGCCTTGCCCTTTTTTGATACGGAGCCGCAGGACTCCCGGATTTTCCACGAGCTTGGTAGTTGTCGGGATCACAATGGTGGAGGGATAGCCCGCCTCGTTCACAAGGTCGGATTGAAGGACTAACGCCAGGCGGAGTTTTCCGGGTTTGGTCTTTATGCGCGGATTAAAATCTATAATGTACAGGCGTCCCCGCTTGATCTGCATCTACATATCTGAGGCCTTACGGGCAACGCCAGCAAGAAATAAGTCCCTATTCTCCTCCACGTCCGCCGCGGCACACCGGCGCACGGATTCCTGGATCTCGCGCCGTAGCTTCTCTTCCTGGGTTTTCTTTTCCAAGGCGTTCAGGGCTGTGCGGATGAGACCCGATTTGGTAGCTATCCCCAGTTCCTTGCGCAGCTTCTCGATCTGCTGTTCTTCCTTCTTCGAAACGGCTATCGCTCCCATAAGTCATCCTGTTATAAGAATCATTAGAAACTTTATAAGCCGCCGTCTGACTAAAGTCAACCGCCGCAGGGCGCCGGGATTAGGTGAATTGTGGATTGTCGATTTTGGATTGGCGGGCAGCCGAAAAGCAACAGAAGGGAGGGAAAGCCATGAACAGAAAAACCCTTATCTGCCTACTGGCTACTGCTCTACTGTCCATTGCTCCGCTTGCTGAGGCGCAGGAGCCAACCCCCCGGATTGGATACCTAAGTGGTAGCCTTTCCGGTATCGCGGAACACAACGAGGCATTCCGCCAAGGTCTGCGCGAGCTTGGATATATGGAGGGGAAAAATATTATCATTGAGTGGCGATCTGGAGAGGGAAAACCGGATCGTCTCCCCGCGCTCGCGGCCGAACTAGTGCGTCTCAAGGTAGACTTGATCGTCACGGCCGGTCCACTAGTAACACGTGCTGCCA
>CAYPHJ010000262.1:0-2312 GCA_964410485.1 uncultured Syntrophobacteraceae bacterium | reverse complement strand
TGAAGCCAAGCTGAAGCTTAGCCGCTTCGGACATCTTGGACGGTTCCCAGGGAGGGTCCCAGACGACGTCGACCGTGACGTCCGTTACGCCGCGAAACAGGACCGCAGTGCTTCGATCACCTCTGCCTCTATAATAATAGTAGCTTCCATAGCCACCTCCATCTGTCCGTTGTGCTCTGGGTCTACTTAAGCAATGGCCGCCGCGCTCGGCGGTGTGAACGGATCTCCACCATTACCGCCGAAAGCTCTGACTATGGCGTCAATCTCCGCACCGTCCAGAACCTCTTTTTCAAGCAGCTTCTCCGCAACTTTATGTAGCAGATGAAGATTAGCCTTCAGCAGGTCCTTAGCCCGATGGTAGCTCTCCTGGATAATGCGCCTGACCTCAGTGTCGATCTCGATGGCCGTGCTCCTGGAATAGTCTACTTTTTGCGTAAAATCCCTGCCCAGAAAAATCTCTTCTTCTTTCTTGCCGAAAGTCATTGGCCCTAGCTTTTCGCTCATTCCCCACTCGCAGACCATCCGGCGCGCCAGATCCGTCGCTTTCTCGATATCATTCCCGGCGCCCGTCGTCATATGCTCGAGCACGAGCTCTTCCGCGACGCGCCCGCCGAACAGGATAACCAAGTTATTGAGCAGATATTCCCTGGGATAGGTATACTTTTCGTCCATAGGCAGTTGCTGCGTGAGGCCTAAAGCCATCCCACGTGGGATGATCGTCACTTTGTGGATGGGATCCGCGCCTGGGAGCAGCTTCGCCACCAATGCATGCCCGGCTTCATGATAAGCCGTGTTGCGCTTTTCTTCGTCACTGATAATCATGCTGCGCCGCTCCGCACCCATCATGACCTTGTCCTTGGCCAGCTCCAGGTCGAGCATGTCGACTTTTTGCTTGTCATTCCGAGCTGCCAACAAAGCCGCTTCGTTTACGAGATTCTCCAAGTCCGCGCCAGTAAACCCGGGCGTGGATCGCGCCAGTACGCTGACGTCCACGTCCGTTGACAACGGCACCTTCCGGGTGTGCACCTGCAAGATACCTTCTCGCCCTCTGATGTCCGGTCGTGGCACTACAACGTGCCGATCGAACCGCCCTGGACGGAGTAACGCGGGATCCAATACGTCAGGCCGGTTGGTTGCAGCGATGAGAATGACGCCGTCGTTGGACTCGAATCCATCCATCTCGACCAACAGCTGGTTCAACGTCTGTTCGCGCTCGTCATGGCCGCCACCGAGGCCTGCTCCGCGGTGACGCCCAACCGCGTCGATTTCGTCGATAAAGATGATGCAAGGCGCCTTCTTTTTGCCTTGAACGAAAAGGTCACGGACTCGGGAAGCTCCGATGCCGACGAACATTTCTACGAAATCGGAACCGCTGATACTGAAGAACGGCACTCCGGCTTCGCCCGCGATGGCACGGGCCAACAGCGTCTTGCCAGTTCCCGGCGCCCCCACGAGCAAACACCCTTTGGGAATTCTCCCGCCAAGTCTCGTGAATTTTTTCGGATCTTTTAGGAATGCGATGATCTCTTGCAGATCATCTTTGGCCTCATCCACGCCGGCGACATCGCTAAAGGTTACGCGATGTTCATTCTCCGTAAGCAGTCTTGCGCGGCTCTTGCCAAAGGACATCGCCTTGCCGCCGCCCACCTGCATCTGGCGCATAAAAAATATCCACACCCCAATCAGAAGCAGCATGGGAAGCCAGTTAATCAGCAGCACCATGTACCAGGGCGACTCGTCCTCGGGTTTGGCTGCGATTTTCACCTGCTTATCCCGCAATGACTTCATCAGCTCCGGATCATCCGGCGCAAAAGTTCTAAACGTTTCACCGTTCTTGTATTTTCCCTGAATATGATGTCCTTGGATCATCACCTCTCGAACGTCGCCGCGCTCGACCCCACCCATAAATTCGCTGAAAATAATTTCCGGTTCACGCTGGTATTGTTTGTTAAAAACGCTGAAAATTACTAAAACGATGAGCGCCAAGACCAACCAAAGTGCAATATGTTTTGATGATGGACTCAAAAAATTCCTCCGTCCAGGAAAAACCCCTCTCACATCGCCGGTGTTTGATTCTAGCTCTTGTTATACAGACCCGCAACGGAAGGCACTTTTTTGTCGCCTATCGTGATTGGCTGAACAGTACAAACAGAAAGGGGACGGGCCAGCATTCGTCCATCCCCACTCGCTTATCGATTGAGTCAAGTTCGCGCCAACCAAAAGGAAACCGCGAAAGATTTCTCGTATCGACATGAGGCGGGATTTGTCTTGGCGCAATTACACAACTCCAGATCTGCCCCAAATCTTCCCCA
>CAYPHJ010000261.1:0-2420 GCA_964410485.1 uncultured Syntrophobacteraceae bacterium | reverse complement strand
CTGAAAGCGGAAAGGGGAAAACGGGAAAAGCCGCGATCGTGGTTTGTGTTGGTAACGGAAAGAACAATGAGAACTGTTACTTGACGATCGCAAAACCAAATTGCCGACTTGCTTCGATAAAGTGGGTGTCGTATGCGAATGCTTGCCGGCAGACGATAGCCTTCATGACTATCAGACTGCTGCAGTCCACCACGCCCCATGTCTTGTCTTTATATTGCCAGAACAGCTGTAGAGCGCTCTGTTCAATACTTTCATCGATCCATACTAAATCGACAATGGACTTTGATTTGACGCGATCCCAGAGCTGTTGCGCTTGGTTAAATCCGAGACGAGATTTAACGACTGTCAACGCTTCATACGCAGTCCAAGTTGTTGTTACCAGAGCAGTAGATGAAGCCAGCAACCGTGTATAGACTTGAACGGCCTCATCATGATTTTGGTCTTTCCGATTAGTGATAGCGATCCAAGCGGAGGCGTCAATAAAGACGGGAGGACTCATCGGTTGCTATAAAGGTATTCTCGCATGTTCCGCGAAAGATCCGCCGGCCCTTCCCCAATTCCTGCGATTTCTAGGGCCCAGTCGATTTCTCCCTTGCTTCGTTTAACCGGCTTCTTGAGCCTTTTTTTGACTGCGGCGAGGCTTAGGCCAACTTGCTGATTTTTTCCCTGACGGTATGCCCGAGCCTTGGCTTCTTTGACGCTCGGTTGCTCGTGAGCAGGCTCCCGGTCATGCGGATACCTTTTCTTTGACATTGCAACCTCTTCAACTTGAGACCTTAGCAGATTTTGCAGCCATGAGCTAACCTCTAAAATGAGGTTCGTGATTCGCAAAGGATAAAACAAGAACGACGTGGGCGTGGAACGCGAGGCTGGAGGTTCGAGGTTATCCGGACAAGGGATGAAAACGGAAGGATGAAAGCGGAAACAAAAACGTGAGCGTGTTCGTGTTCGTGAACACTTGCACGCTTTGAGAATTATCAAAACGTCAAAACGATGGCTTGTCTCTGTGCTTTAGCAGGTTGCTGAAAAACCCTCTCGGAGTCCTTCGACGGGGCTCAGGACGAACGGAGGGGAGCTGATATTGTTGATGATTTTCCGTTCATGCTGAGGTTCTCGAAGCATTCCTAATCTTTTTTCAGCAACCTGTTAGAGGATACTTCCACGTTTCGGGAATTCTCGAAAGGTCGAAAAAATGTCTGGATCGCTCAACTCTCCACACTCAACTATCTACTGATTGGTTCATTCACGATGTTCATCGGGTTGCCGTTGAGATACGCGAGGATGTTGTCTGTCACCAGGTGCGCGGCGCGTTGGTAGGATTCGATAGTTTGCCAGGCGAGATGCGGTGTGAGGACTGTGTTGGGCGCATCGAGGATCGGGTCGGTCATCTCCACCGGGTCTGTGCCGCACAAGTCCAGGGCGGCGCCGGCGAGCTTGCCGTCTCGAAGCGCTTGCGCCGTGGTACGATGATCGACGATGCCTTCCCAGGAGATGTCGATCAACAATGCAGTAGGCTTCATCCAGGCAAGACGCTGGGCGTTGACGAATCCCCTGGAGAGATCGGAGCGGCGAAGATGGACCGATAAAATATCGGCGGCGCGGAAAAGCTCTTCCTCGCTTACCATTCTCGCGCCCGAAGCAGCCGCCCGGTCGGGCGTGAGGGTAGGGCCCCAGGCGATGATATTGAGTCCCAGCGCGGCGGCGCGCTTGGCGACTGCTCCTCCGGTCCTCCCCAGACCAAGAATGCCCAGCGTTTTGCCTTCCAGTTCTGTGCCGGCCGAAGGCTGCCAGCGTCTCTGGCGCAAAGCGTGATCCGACTGCGGAATTCGGCGTGCCAACGCGAGAATCATTCCGAGTACGTGCTCCGCAACCGAAGTCGTTGAAACACCGGGAGTCGCTGTGACCGCGATGCCGAGTTCTGTAGCGGCGCCGATGTCAATGCGGTGCGGGCCAGTGGAGGCGATGAGGCGGAGGTCCGGCAGTGAACGCAAGAGGGCGGAATCGAGGACGGTGCGGTCGCGAATGGCAACGGCGATCGTGGCATCTTTCAAGCGTTCGAGCAGCTCATCGCGATTCTGCGCAACCTGGGTGTGGAAGGTGAGACGCGCCACGATTTCAAGGCGCGACAGTTCGCCGGATTTCTGAAATGCACGGTCGGTATCATCGCATACAACAATGTTGATCATGTTTTTTGGCCTTTAGTTAGGTTTCGCTCTAGGACCTTTTACCACAGAAAACTTACCGCCGAAAACGCAGAGTACGCGGAGTTTTCGCGCAAAGACGCAAAAGGTACCAGCGGAACCGAAGCACGAATTCGAAATCCGAATTTCGAAACAAATCCAAACGACTCAAATAGCTCAAGGTTCCAATCCGAGTTTTGAAATTGGGGTTTTGATATTTTGAATTTGTTTCGGATTTCG
>CAYPHJ010000260.1:0-2457 GCA_964410485.1 uncultured Syntrophobacteraceae bacterium | reverse complement strand
CAGGACCGGGGGATTTTCCTTATAGTCGGCTATTTTCATAAGAGTGTTTCATGATTTTACGCTCGCCCGCAGAGGATGAAAATAGGGCAGCCCATTACCCGAACGCCAATATCGAGAAGGTCCGGCATTCCCTGCCCCTCGCTACGCGCTTCGCGCTACTCGGGGAATCGGAAGGGGATGCCGTGTCCCCGAGTAGCGATCTTCCGAGATCGCGTATCGAGGGGTACGGCGCTGCAAAGCATACGCGGGTGACCGCCCTGCGGCCGCTGTCCCTTCACTCCCTCTCCCCCCGATTTTCATAGGAGAGACGCAAAGGGATTTCAAGATCCCTCCGTTCGGGATGACCATCTTGTCATTTCGGCGTTACTCAGAACGGGCTCCGGAAATCCGCAAACCGTTCTGAGGCAAAGCCGAAGAATCTTTTCACTTTTCACTTGGCGCGTTTGACGCCTTGGCGGGAGTAAAATCCCATGTCTCTCCAGTGCACCATCCACAAGCCTTGTGTTTCTCGAGTCCCGAGTCTCGCGTCGGGACGCCACCCGCCAGCTTGTCTTTCTCTGCCGACGCATATATACGGCAGGAAAACGCCATCAATAATGAGGTGATCCGATGCAACTACCACCCGTCGCTACAACTACGGTCGGCAGTTTTCCCCGCCCAGCCTGGCTCGCCTCTACAGAGCGCAGTCGAGTTACCTTTCTCCTCGAGGGCGCTGCTTTAAGACAAGCGCAAGACGATGCTACGGCTCTCAACATTCACGCCCAAGAGCAGATCGGACTCGACCTCCTGACCGACGGAGAGCAGCGCCGCACCGGTTTTATTGATCATATCTTGGCGGCTTTCGATGGTATCGACCTGCAGCAGTTGGCCGTGAAAAAGATCTATCGCCGGCGCGAGCAGGAACGTCCCGTGCCGCGTATCGTAGGCAAAGTGAAACGGCGCACGACCGCAATACTCGACGATTTTCGCTTTGCAAAGGCTCAGACGCTGAGGCCCATCAAAATGGCGGTGCCCGGACCCATGACCGTAATCGACAGCACGCTGGATGAAACCTACAAGGATGAGCCCGCACTGGCCATGGATATCGCTGCGGCAATAAACGCCGAGTTACGTGACTTGCAAGTAGCCGGCTGTGATGTTCTGCAGATCGACGAACCGGCAATGACGCGCTACCATGAAAAAGTATTCGCCTACGGGGCGCGCGCACTCGACGCTTGCCTCGAGGGGATTCACGTTCCCGTCATCGTTCACTTGTGTTACGGCTATCCGGGTGGCGCCGGTCAACAGCACGAATATGAATACCCCGAGCTGCTTCAGGAGCTGATGAAGACGCGCATCGGCGGCTTTTCCGTGGAGTTCGGCCGTAGCAACTACGATCCAGCGGTGCTCGGTCTCTGCAAAGGAAAGTGGGTCATGTTCGGCTGTGTCGATCCGGGCAGTTCTCCGGTGCCCGGCCAGTCCGCGGTACTGGAGCGCGTACGAAGCGTCCTGCGCTATGTCGAACCTGACAAGCTCTTGTTAGCTCCCGACTGCGGTTTAATGACTATCGGCCGCGATCTGGCAGCCGCCAAGGCACGTCTTCTTGTCGATGTCGCGCGTGAGATGCGTAAGACACTGTAACCGTACTCGTGTCGCGTGACCGTCTACGAAGCGATGGAACGACTAAAACAAATGGACGATTGCCAGCCGGAGCGCAGCGACTACGTCGAAAAGGTTCCAATCGTTCCAATCGTTCCAGACGTTCACAGGAGCTTGCTTTGCGCTTGGCGCCATGCGCTCAGCTATTTTGCCCTTGGCGCCTTTGCGCGTTCGCGGGAGATAATCCGGATCCTCATAAGCCGTGTTCGTGACTCGTGCTCGTGATCGTGAATTCCTCTGACCGGAACTTCGAAGCTCGAACCGCTCTTCATCCTCTATCTATCCTCTCGCTTGCCATCCTCTATCTTCCATTTTCGATCATCGTGCTTTGCAACCTTTGCGTTCTTTGGGGTTAAACGCTTTCTTTTGTTTGGCGCTGTACGCTTAGCGCTCTGCGCTTCGCGTGATAGACCTTTGCGCCTTTGCGCCTTGGCGGGAAACACTCCGAATTCCGGTTCCTACCACGCTGTGCTCTTGGCGCACAATGCGGTAAAAGAGATCTCAGACGAGGAAAGATCGTTCGAAAACTTGAAAACTCGTAAAGACAAAAATCCACCGCATTGTCCCGAATGCGGCTCCGCGCAGGTGCTACCCATAGTCCATGGGATACCGACGCCTGCTCAACGCAAGGCGCTCGAAGAAGGAAAGGCCGTGATCGCCGATCGCGAGGAATGGGAGGGCGTGCCGAGCTGGCATTGCAACGCTTGCGGTTGCGATTGGAGCGGCGAATGGAGGAGATATAGGAAAGCGTAGGTCGCTCCGCTCCGATAAATCCCCCAATGGCCCCCTTTGGCAAAGGGGGCGGGCCGCAGGACCGGG
>CAYPHJ010000259.1:0-2540 GCA_964410485.1 uncultured Syntrophobacteraceae bacterium | reverse complement strand
GCCGGGTTGAAAGAAATTCTGAGCAAGGACGAGGAGGTGGAGTTGATCGGAGAGGCGGAAAACGGCCATAAAGCTCTGGATCTCGCTCGCAAATCGCGCTGGGATGTCGTCGTCCTCGACATCACGATGCCGGGAAAAGGCGGGCTGGAGGTTTTGCAAGAATTGCGGCGCGAACGGCCCAAGCTTCCCGTTCTCGTTCTGAGCGCTCATCCTGAAGATCAGCTGGCCTTGAGGCTGATCAGAGCCGGAGCGTCGGGATATTTGACGAAGGACCAGGCTCCAATGGTTCTGCTTACCGCCATACGGAAAGTTTTGCATGGGGGAAAATACGTCAGCGAGTCCCTGGCCGAAAAGGCAGTCGTCGAGTGGGCAACCGAGAGCGCAAAGCCTTTGCACGAGACCCTATCCAACCGCGAGTATCAGGTCATGAGCTTGATCGCCGCAGGAAAAGCGATCAAGGAAATTGCTACGGAGCTTTTTCTCAGCGTGAGGACCGTCAGCACCTACCGCACCCGCGTGCTTGAGAAAATGAACATGAAAACCAATGCCGACCTCATCCGTTACGCCTTGCAGCACAAGCTCGTGGACTGACCGATTTCGTCCCGGTTTTCCGCGCTTTTCCTCCTCGTAACCCGCCCGTCACAAGACTTCTGTAGTCCTAAAACGGACACAAAATTCGTCTTTTTGGTGACTTGTTCCGACGGCTCATTTAGATAAAAAGTCGATACCGGGTTGAAGTCGTTGTGGTGGAAAGCCAGTCGGATCGGCGTTGAGCAAAGTCGATGGCAGCGCGCTCGAGTCAACCGGCTTGTAGTTTTTAGAGGAGGTAAAGAACAATGGGAAAACCTGCAGCGGTTGATGTTGCTTTTTCGTCCTGTGAGTTTTGCGATTATGTCGCGCATGAGCTGGCCAATCCTTTAAATGGCATGCTCATGAGCGCGGACCTCATAGAGAGATCTATGACGAGTTCGTGTACCACGGACGAGATCGGCGATTTGCCGGGAATTCTAAAAAGAGAGATTAAACGACTCATTCACCTGCTCCAAGAGCTTCGTGGCTCCGGCGTGCTGGTCGCCAGCGAGCTCCAGCCGGTATCCTTGCCGACGGAAATTGGCGAGCTGCTGGCTCTGGAGTCGGCATATTATACGAAGCGTGGAGTTCGGGTTGACCGCCATCTTCCCCTGGAACTGCCTCGCATCGTGGGCGACAGAGATCGGCTCAGGCAAGTTGTTTTGAATCTCTGCAAGAACGCGGTTGAGGCTATGCCCAACGGCGGAACACTGACGCTACGAACTTACGCCAGCGAGGAATGGGTGTGCCTGGACATTGCAGACACAGGCATGGGTATCCCGAAAGGGATGCGAGTCTTTGAGCCGGCCGTCACGAACAAACCCCATAGCAACGGCCTCGGCCTGTCGATTGTGCGTGAGATAGTGAAACAGCATAAGGGAAAGGTTTCGCATACAACGCAACCCGGTAAGGGAACCACGTTTCATCTCAAATTTCCCATCCCAGAAAGCTATACGCTCAGGGTCTGAAAAATAATAAAGTTAACAAATGCATGGCCACCGTGGTGAGTCCTCGTCCACAAACCCAGAAGAACCAAAACGTTCGGGGGTGATGCCTTTAAAACAAATCTCCTTGGTGAAATTTGATGGATCTTTTCGGAACCGTCATGCCAGCGTTGCCCGTTCGTAAACGACGCTCCAGATCGTGAGGCCTGGCCGAGGCGCCTTCTGTAGTCCTAAAACGGACACAACAATCGTTCTTTTGGGGACTTTTCGCCTCTGGCCCGTTGCGATAAAAAGTTGGTAGTGGGTCGGGGTTTTCGCCCCAGCCAAGAAGGATACACGCTCATGATGCCACAGGCAGCGCCAACCGACCTGTTCAGGGAACAATTGCGCGAGTCATTGCAGCGCGAGACGCTGAATTCTCGGGCGGTTATGTTTGCCCGGCGCGCCAACGTCTACACTTGCGGCGATCGGGACGGAATGGTGTATTTCGTTGAGAGCGGGCAGATCAAACTGCTGATGCTCTCGCCTGAGGCCAAAGAATGCCTGCTCGCGATCCACAGTGCCGGAGATATTTTCGGCGAGTTATGCTTATGCGGATCGGCGGAACGATTAGAGACGGCCACGGCGATGAAGGCAACCGCGTTGAAGCAAATACCGTCCGCGCAGTTCCTGGCGCGCCTAAGCCGCGACTCGCTGCTTGAGGGGTTTGTCAAATACCTGGCCAGTCGCATCGCCGACCAGCAGCAGGTCATCGCCAATCTGGTGACGGTGGATAGCGAGCAACGATTGGGCAAGACGCTGTTGCAGTTGGCGCGCACCTTGAGCAAGAAAGGGCCGCACGGACCTTGCATCGAACTGAAGATATCGCATGACGAATTGTCCGAGATGGTGGGCACCACTCGGCCGAGGATCAGCTTGTTTATGCAGCGCTTTCGCAAGCTCGGGTTGATTGGGACCAACCTCGATCGCATGCTCGTCATCAATGAAAAGAACCTCACCGATTATCTAGCGCGGCGAGCGGCAGGG
>CAYPHJ010000258.1:0-2580 GCA_964410485.1 uncultured Syntrophobacteraceae bacterium | reverse complement strand
GTCGATCTAAGTCCGTCCGGACCCGGTCCGGCGCTACTGATCGGTATCCAACGCCTGCTCGGCTAGCTGCTGATACGCGCTCACCACCACCTGAGCGTGTCCAATACATTGGAAAAATCGTCCGTCCAAACCCTTGTTCCGAGTTTAGCCTGTAGCGGTTGCCAACGCGCGTCGGATAGCAGTCCATCGAAGTCTTGTTGACGACGGGCCATGACTACCCAACGGGACGGCTCTTTACCCTTGCCCCGTTCGTTATCCGTCACGTTCGTATCGTTCTGGATGAATCCAACCAGACCCAGCTCTCGCCCTAGCCGAGCTAGAACCGGCTCGAGGTCAAGGTGCCTGTTTGAGACGTGAAAGGCCAGCAGGCCGCCTCCGGAAAGTTTGGAGAGATACAGTTCCAGGGCCTCCTTCGTCAGGAGATGAGTTGGAATCGCATCCGAGCTGAAGGCGTCAAGCACGATCAAACCATAATAGTGATCAGCTGCACGCGTTAACGAAATGCGGGCATCTCCCAAAACCACGCTGGATTGCGGGGCACAATCATCCAGGTAAGTAAAATAGCGGCGATCACGCGCAAGGCGTTCGACGAGGGGATCGATCTCATAAAAAACAAACTGTTGGCCCGCACGGCCATAACAAGCGAGCGACCCTGTTCCGAGACCAACTATAGCGACAGGCGCGTTTCGATTGCTTCGCGAGTCCACTGCAAAAACCTGACCGATCGGCCCGCTGGCGGAGTAATACGAAAGGGGCTCGAGACGGCGCTCGCTAACACGGCTTTGGATTCCGTGAACTGTGTTGCCATGTAAGAGAAGGTGGTGTTCTTCCTTACTGTCGAGCATGACTCGATACACGCCAAAGAAGCTTCGTTCCGTCACCAGAGGGCGGCCGTACGGACCGGTGTAGTACGTGCTCGTGATTAACAGGGCTGCCAAACCCAGAGCAAATCGGATTGTACGTTTCGCGAAACTCAAGCAAATCACCCCCCCGAGACCGAAGAGAACCAGATGAGTCGTTCGGGGGGAAATACCGGGATGAGCCTGCAGAACGGGAATCAGGGAGCCTGCGGCAATTCCGAGCACCAACGGCAGTGCGAAGTCGAACAAGTTGACTTTTGCCTCTCCGTCAGGTGACCTTCCCCGTGGTCGTAACAGACCGACCAAGATCATGGCTAACGGATACTCGACGAGTGTTGTAAAGATTGCGGGCGCCACAAGCGCGTTGAAGATGCCTCCCAAGACCCCACCGAACGATATGCACATATAAAACTCGGTGAGATTCTTTGGCGCCGGCCGGTCCTTGCTCAGCTCTCCGTGACAAACCATTGCAGCCGTAAAGAAAGTGACGAGGTGGAGTGGAATTAACAACCATGGGGGATCGGTCGCGCTGGAGAAAACCGTAATGGCGGATGCCAAGATCAAAAAAGGGAGCCGCGCGATAAAGAAACGATGAGGCACGATCGGTTTTGGAAGAAACACCAAAATAAACGACAGCAGGTAGAGAGTCAGGGGGACGATCCACAGGAGCGGCGCCGGAGCAATATCGGTCGTGATATATGTGGTTGTCCCCAATAGCAGAGTCGAGGGGGCAAAGGACAACATCACCCACCGCATGCGCCGATAGGGGGTAATTTTTACGGGTTGAAGTGAAATACCACTTTTTTCATTCTCAGTGGAAGGTGACGGGAGCTGTGCGGCGCTAACTGATTGAGATCTCCATAAGAAGTAGGAACAAGGCAACATCAGGACTGCGAAAAGAAAGTATCCATAGGACCAAAATAGAAGCTGCTGGGATAGTGTAAGATATGGTTCAATGAGAAACGGATACGCCAGAAGACCCATCATGCTACCGCCATTACTGGCCCAGTACAGGAAGTATGGATCCCTGGCCGCTACGTGAGTCGTGCTAGCCACCCATCGTTGCAGCATGGGGGTAGTAGTCGACAGCAGAAAGAACGGCAAGCCGACGAGCGAGACCAGCAGAGTCAACAAATAGAGCGCAGGGTCGGATTCAACCGCCGGCGCAAGCTCCAGAGAGGCGTTAAGCGGTAACATTGCCAAAGCCAATGAGACCAGAAGGATGTGCGTTATAGACTGCTTCCGCACCCCCAAGCGTGATGTGGCTACATGCGCGTAAGTGTAGCCTAGAAGCAAAGTTGCCTGAAAGAACAGGAGGCAGACGGTCCAGACAGACGGGCTGCCACCCAGATGGGGCAAAATGAGCTTTGCGACCATCGGCTGCACCACGAACAAAAGCGCCGCACTGATAAAGAGGGTAAGAGTGTAAAGGGGCAACATTTTGGACTGGTAGAGACTTCGAGCCAGAAGATCACCGGCCTCGCGCAAGGCGTTCGGACTGCTTACCGCTCACCGCTTACTGCTTACTATGTTGGTTTACGGAGTCCAGGAGTTGCGTCGCTAGGGGTGTTGTAAGTTTACGGCCACTCGTCGGTGCTTCAAAGCCATTTTGGGCGTGATTTTACACTGCTTTCGCTTCGCTGTCATCCGCTTTCACGCGAAACCAGTTCGACGTTCGAAGCAGATGTGTCGGATAAAGAACAATATCTCCCGCAAAGCA
>CAYPHJ010000257.1:0-2582 GCA_964410485.1 uncultured Syntrophobacteraceae bacterium | reverse complement strand
AGCTGGCCGCCGCTTTGGGAGCCGAAATGATCTCGAGCATTTCTTCGTCTGTGGCGTACTTGTATTCCCAGGTGTTATGCTTCTTCGCTTGTTCTTTCTCGACGGCTTCCAGGGCTCGTAGGTCCTCTTTGGTCACGTAAGCCACGCGTCTTTCTTCGAGCTTGTCCAAAACGGCTTCTATCTTCTGTTCAATGAGTTCAGGCTCGAAGCCTTCTTTGTTGGCGAGATATTCGTTTACTACTTTTATACCACGCTCGGCGTCTTGTTTTGCGACGCCAACGAGGCCGACACTGGCATTGCGCGACCAGCCGGTGAGATAGATCCCCTCAATTACTTGTTTCTTGCCGGGATCATAAGGCTGGTAATGGGCAGGATTGGGGTCGCCCGCCGGCGCGGCAGGATTGGTGACAAATGCGCCGCGCGCGAAGGGCAGACCCAACGACTGATCCACTTGATCGCCAATGGCATAGATTACACAATCTACGGGAATTTCCGTGAGCCGGCCCGTTCCCTGTGCGACTATGCGCCCTTTATCAACGGCGAGCGTATTGTGCTCGACCTCGAGGGCTGCCACTTTGTCGGAATTGCCGGCAACCACCCTGGTGGGTGAACAGAGATAGCGGAAGCGCAATTTGTGGCCGGCCGGCGGCGTTGTGTTTTTTACGAACTTTCGAATGATTTCTTCGACGTCCTGGCCGGCGCTCTCCAGGTGTGTCCTAATGCGTTCGATTTCCTGGCGCATGTCCTCATTGTCGAGATATTTCTCGATGACCTCGAATTCACCGTCATCGTAGGCTTTCTCCTTTGGACCGCGCCGCGCGACCACCGTCACTTCGACGGTATTTTTATAGTTCAGTAACCAGTTGGCGACATCAACCATGACGTTGCCCATGCCAATGATGGCCACGCGGTGACCCAGATCGAAGCGCTGCTGGCTGAAGGGCGGAAGCTTATTGTAGTGATAAACCACATCTTTTGCATGGTAGACGCCCGGCAAGTCTTCTCCGGCAAGACCCAACTTTTTGGTTCCCTGGGCTCCCGCGGAGACGATGATCGCGCTGAAGCCGATTTCCTGAAGATCTTTGAGAGTGAGCGGCTTGTCCTCTCCCACTGTGACATGACCCAGGTAAGAGACCTTCGGCTCGGCCAGGATTCGTTGGAATTGTTTGCGCAAACCGGTTTTCATTTTCTCTTTGTCCAAAAAAATACCGTATTCTGCTAACCCACCTGGCTTGATGTCCCTATTGATCAAAAGCACCCGATGCCCTGCTTCGGTGAGCTTGCGCGTCCCGTATAGGCCTGCGGGACCGGCGCCGATCACGGCAACCAGATGCTGTTTTGACATGACCGTTTCACCTCGGGTCTACTTGGTCAAACAAGGGGTACTAAAATAGACGTGCGATGTTACTGCAGTTCTCGTTTGCCCAAGTATTGCAACTCGGTGCCGCGTGAATCTTTGTGAGTGAACGAGACCATTTCCCATGAGCCGTCTTCGAGGGGACCTTTGAGAATATAGGAGTTTTCGTCATTTCCCAGCACCCGAAAATAGCAAGCCTGCTCGCCATACCAACGATCCACGACCGCCTCAACATCAACGACCCGAGTCCCGAGCGAGAATCTCATCGGGCTTTCATGGCCTTTGGTATCGGCGCGGGACTCAACTTTAATTTTCATGCTCGACTCTTTTACGTTTGCTGTTGTAAAAAGGCAATATAACGTAAACGTCAGGAACTTTAAAGGAGCGCCATGACCAGCATCGATCGGGTTAAAAGGGACATGATCTTCGCCTGCAGAATTCTCTCACAGGAAAAGCTCGTGGCCGGTTTTGGTCACGTCAGTGTCCGTATCCCGGGCTCCGAGCGGTTTCTTTTAACCCCTAGGATGAGCCTTGCGCTGGTAGCCGAAAAGGATCTGCTAACAATGAATCTGCAGGGTGAGGTTGTTGCCGGCGGGCGCGGCGTGCCGTTTGAAGCCGCGCTGCACACGGCAATCATGAGAACCAAGCCACGAGTCAACGCCGTTGCCCGTATCCATGCGCGCAAGGCCAATATATTTTCTGTCACAAATCGCAAACTCGAGCCGCTCCACAATCACGGAAGTTTTTTCTCGGGCGGCGTGCCAGTTTTTCGTACACCCGATTTGATCTCAACGCCTCGATTGGGCGAAAAAGTTGCAAAACTCCTTGGCGACTGCCCAGCCGTTTTGCTCAGAGGGAATGGTCAAGTGACGGTCGGGAGGTCGCTTGCAGAAGCCGTCATAATGGCGATCTATCTCGAGGAGACTGCCGAAATCCTGTATGGCGCTCTGCAGATCGGCACACCGTTTCCGCTGAGCGCGAAAGAATCGGCGCAACGGAAGAAAGAGGCGTTACCGCCGGTAGATCTCGAACGGGCCTGGAATTTCTTCAAGGATCGAGTTGGGCGTCTGTGAAGTGGAGGACGTCGCGCGAATACGCCAATCCAAGAACTCAGGTATCTCCCGCAAAGTAACTCATGTATCAAACGTACAACACAGCGGATGAAAACGAGCCCCCAGTAGTTCGTATCGCGCCGATAAATCCCCTGTAGCCCCCTTTGGCAAAG
>CAYPHJ010000256.1:0-2588 GCA_964410485.1 uncultured Syntrophobacteraceae bacterium | reverse complement strand
CGCTTTAGCCGCAATCTGGTGCGAAGTCGAATTCGCGACCTCAAAGGACTCCACTCCGGGAGTGGCTTCAACCCTCCTGGAGAGGATTTCTCAACACCTCCGGGGGTACTTCTCGCGGTTGCAGCGGTCTCCTTAGCCATTGCCGCGGCACTACCGTTAGTCATCCATCCGCCAACCTGGAAACCCAGATACATGGCTACAAGCGCGCCGCCGATGGCACCCCACGAGCTTAATTTTCTCCCAATCCATGAGGCACCTCCTTAATGCAAGTTTGGAACATGGGGGTTTAACTCCCCGCAACAGTGACAAATCCAGTAGTCTGAGAATCGCTTTGTGACGGAGCACTCTTCACAAGCGCTACAATGGCGATGGGGACAGCGAGCACAGTCGGCGCTGCCAATCGCTCCCGATGCTCGATTGGCCTTTGCCCATGCCTTTTTGGCGGAACCGGCTTCGATCAGAAAAAAACGCTTGTTGTCCACGCCGTTGTATTGCCGAGTCACCCGTTGGATCACTTGGTCTCGGATATCAACCGCATAAAACGCCATATTGCTTTCGATCCTCAGGGAATTTTTGCGCTCGGAGTCTTTGCTTCTCAGACTGCGCTGACGCGCCGGCAACTGCTGTCTAATATTGAACAATTCGGAAAAGAATTAATTAACCAAAAAACCAGTCAGGCACCACCTATTTAGGTTCCGATTACCGAACAGAAAGTCAAAAAGTTTTTCCGCAACGTGTTTTCCATCAAGGGCTTTCCGTTAATCCAAAATCGGCAATCGAGAATCTAAAATCACTTAATGACTCTATCCGCCCAGCACGCTCGGCGGGCTCGCCGATTTTGGATTGTCGATTTTGGATTTTAGATTGTTCGGTCATCGGATTACTTTATCTGCTCTGGCTAAGACGTCCGGTGGGATTGTGAGACCGATCTGTGTTTTCTTTTCATGTGGATTTCTCCTTAATGAAAAACTAAAATCGGCAATCTAAAATCTAGCCAAACATATTTGAAATTCTTCTGAGGTTGATCATGGGCAATGGATCTGATGATGTTGTGGGCCTCACACGAACCAGCGAGAGGATGGCCCATGGAAACATTTATGCGTCTTTACGGCAACCTCATCGTGTTTGTTTATCACTGCTTCGACCGTATCGTGGTTAACGGTTATCTCTCTATGCTGTCGCGTCCGGAGAACGTGGTGTACTTCTTTCACAAGGTTGTGGGTATCCCGCTTATTACCAAAGAGGTTCTGGTGCAGAGGACTCACGACTACCAGCGCTGGGTAGAAGGCTATGCCCAAAACCATCACATTCCCATGCAATGGGCTGAGAAGGGCGTTAAAAAGGAAGAGTTTGTCGAGCCGTTGTTGCGCCGCATGGAACGAGCCAAGCGCTATGGGGTCTACTTCATCTTCCAGAGCATGGAGCAGGGAGCCACCTTGCGCTCGCGAAAACCCAAGTTCGCCACCGCTGATCCGAATTACCAAATCCTGACCAAATGCCGCAGCCGCTTTACCCACTACTACTTTTATATCCGCGACCCAGCCCTGGGAGCCCTGGTCATCCGAGTGGCTTCCTTCCTGCCTTTTCACACCACCTATTGGCTCAACGGGCATAACTTCATCGAGGTAGAACTGAAACGTAGTCGAGTCCAGTTCCGCAAAAACGATAACGCTTTTCTTTCGGTTTCCAATCCCAAGGCTCTTCAGGCCGCTGCCGATCGGCTTAGTCCAGCTCTGATTCGCCAGCGGCTGGACTACTGGACCTTCCTTTTGGGGACAATTGCGTCACTTGATCACCCTGTCCGCCTGGTACAGCATGGACTGCGGGATCGTGAGGCCGATCTGCTTCGCAATCTTAAGATTAATGACCAGCTCGAACCTTCGTCGGCTGCTCTACAGGGAGATCGGTCGGCTTGGCGCCCTTGAGAATTTTGTCAACGTAGAAAGCGACACGCCTGAACGAGTTGACAAGATTTGGACCGTAGGTCATCAATCCGCCGGCGTCAGCAAATTCACTCCAGCCTCCAACACTGGCCAACCGCAGCTTCCCGGCAAACTCCGCGATTTCCTTCCGATGAGCCATCATCAGCGCATCGGGAAACGTGATAAGCGCGGTGGCGCGCTGTTTGGCAATTGCAGTGAAGGCGCCGGCGAAATCATCGGCAACCTGCACCGTGTGCCGTTGGACGGTAACACTCATAGCCTTAGCGATGATTTCGGTCTCTCTGAATTCAACGGATTCGCCGGCGTGATTTGGGTTAGCCAGTACGCCGATGCGGGCGGTCCCGGGCACCGCCTCTTTGAGCAACTCGACCCGCTTGCCGGCAAGGACAGACGCGAAAAAGGTCATACCGGTAGCATTTCCGCCAGGGCGCGCCAGACTTGCAACGATTCCGGCTTCAACCGGATCACCGCTGAACCCGAAAACAACCGGGATGTCTTTGACTATTTTGGCGACGATAGGAGTCATGGGCCCGATCGGAACTATGAGATCGATTTTGAGGCCAAGCAGTTCGGTGACGAGGTGGGGAACATGATCGGGCTTTGCCTCGGCATATCGGTACTCGATCAGAAGGTTTTGACCTTCGA
>CAYPHJ010000255.1:0-2706 GCA_964410485.1 uncultured Syntrophobacteraceae bacterium | reverse complement strand
AAGTTCGAGGTTGAAGTCATATTCCACTTCAGTTGGCCGGTAATGGAGAGCTTGGTGTTGAGTGGTGAGAGATGAAATTTCTTCCCCCCACATCGAACGTCGAACGTCGAACCTCGAACGTTACATGATGAGTCGAATAGCGGCGAAGTTTGCGGCATTGAAACAAAAGGGTGAAGCGGCACTCATTCCGTTTGTGACGGCGGGAGACCCGGATCTTGATACAACACTCAAAATTCTGGTCGCGCTCGATAACGCCGGCGCCGATTTGATTGAGCTGGGAGTTCCTTTCTCGGACCCCACCGCCGACGGGCCGACGATCCAACGCTCGTCTGAACGCGCGCTCAGAAAGGACCTTTCACTGCGAAGTATTCTTGAGGTTGTGCGCAAGTTCCGCCAGAGGTCGCAGACGCCTCTGATTCTATTCGGCTATTTCAATCCCTTCTTTCGTTATGGCGTGGCCGATTTTTGTCGTGATGCTGCGCGGGTCGGAGCCGATGCGGTCTTGTGTGTCGATCTGCCTCCCGAGGAGAGCGAGGAGTTAAAGCACCGGACCGATTCCGAAGGTCTGGATTTGGTGTTCCTGCTGTCACCAACGAGTGGTCCCGACCGCGTGAAGCTCGTCGCCAAAAAAGGCCGGGGCTTTATTTACTACGTTTCGGTCACGGGCGTGACCGGCGCCCGTCAGTCTCTGAACGGTCACTTGCGCTCTCAGGTCGCCCATGTCCGTCGGGCCACTTCCTTGCCGATCGGCGTTGGTTTCGGGATCTCGACTCCCAAACAGGCGGCCTGGATAGGCGAATTTGCCGACGCGGTGGTGGTTGGCAGCGCGCTTGTGCAGGTTATCGAAAGAGCCAATGGGCCCGCTGCCAAGGCGCGGGAAGCCGGGCGGTTTGTCGCCCGGCTGAAGCGGGCAATGAAGAAAGCGAACCACGGGCGACCGCAGACCGCAGACCGCAGACCGAGGAAACGGAATGACGGGCGACGGCGGACTGCAGCGAAAGGCTCAGGCTGAGAGTAGAGAGTTGAGAGATCCGCGCGCCGGCTCTCAGCCCTTAGCCCTCGACGCTTGGCTCTTATTCGACTCTCAACCCTCGACGCTCAACTCTAAACTGTTACCATGTTTGCCTACGAAGAGACCCTTAGCCGTATCTATAACCTGCGCGGCGGCATCATCGATCTGCGTCTGGATCGGATGGATCAGGCGCTTGCTTTGTTCGATCATCCGGAGCGCGCGTTTCTATCGTTCCATATTGCCGGCACCAACGGCAAAGGCTCCACCGCAGCCATTCTCCATCGCATACTCAGCGTCGAAGGATATCGCGTTGCTCTTTACACCTCACCTCATCTGGCATCCTTCACCGAGCGCATTCGCGTTGGCGACGAGGAAATCACTCGCGACGAAGTCGTCGCGCTTGCCGGGGAGATCGACAAGCGCGCCGGGGCCGCGGGTATTCAGTTAACTTTTTTTGAATTCGTGACCGTCATGGCATTTGTCCACTTTGCCCGTCAAGCAGTGGATGTAGGGGTGATTGAGGTGGGCTTGGGCGGCAGATTGGATGCGACCAATCTTGTCAAGCCGGTGGCTTCCCTCATTACGACGATCTCCAAGGACCACGAGGCCTATCTGGGATCCAGTTTGCTCTCCATTGCGCGTGAAAAAGGCGGGATTATCAAGTCTGGAGTCCCGGTAGTCTGCGGTGCGCTTTCTGTTGAGGTTGTCAAATCGCTTCAGCAGATCGCTGACGAACGGGCTGCGAGAGCCTATTTTTTGGGGCAGGATTTTACTTTTTCCTTGAAAGACGCTGGTGTTTTCGACTATAGAGGCATGAAACGTCATTTCTGTCAGCTTCAAGTCGCGCTTCGTGGCCGGCACCAGCGCTGTAATGCTTCAGTTGCGCTTGCCGCTCTCGAGTTGGCCCAAGATGAGTTTCCGGTGAGCGATGCGGCGGTCCGACAAGGACTTGGGTCCGTTGAGTGGCCGGGCCGGTTCGAAGTCATCATCGGAAAACCCACGGTGATTTTGGACGGAGCTCACAATGGCGAGGGAGTCAAAGCGCTCGTGGAAGAAATTGAAGATTTCAGCCACACAAGAAAAGTCAAGCTTCTGTTCGCTTCTATGGAAGATAAAGACTGGCGGCTCATGTTGGGTTCGCTGTCTGGGGTCGCCGACGAAATTGTTTTGACACGTGTCGGAATGGAACGAAGCGCCGATCCGTATCAGCTCGCCGGGCATATTGGAAGAACGTCTCACCGAATCATTTACGACTCACGGACGGCGCTGCATTATCTCATGAGTACGGCCCGGCCTGACGACGTTGTTCTAGCGGCCGGATCACTCTATCTCCTGGGCGAAATTCGCCCCGCCTTGTTGCAGATCCAGCCAGCCCGCCAAAAATCCTGAGCGACGATGCCCCGCAGCCAGCCTAACAGAGCGGGATTCACCGCAAAGTCACAGAGCGGTAAAACCTCAACCAAAGCAGAAACAGACCCTTCCCCACGAAGTGTTTCATGATCTTACGCTCGCCCGCAGGGGATGAAAATGAACGCCCTAGCCCCACTTATCAGGACTGTCATCCTGAATCCTTCGGCAAAGCTGCTCAGGATAAACTCCGTGAAGGATCTGCTTTTGTTTTTGACCCGTTCGAAGCCGCGAACAAGCAGATTCTTCGTCGCTGCGCTCCTCAGAATGACATTACGAGTAAAGCG
>CAYPHJ010000254.1:0-2711 GCA_964410485.1 uncultured Syntrophobacteraceae bacterium | reverse complement strand
TGGATAGGTCTGTCCAATCGGCAAAAGTCTTTAAGCCGAGGGACTATTTGTTCTTCACAATTTTAACAGTTTCAGCGTCTGCGGCCTTTATCTACTTTGTGGCAGACTGGTTCGCCTATGGGGATTGGTATGATCGTCCCATCGCCTTTTGGGGTTTGACTCTGATCATCATCGGGAGGTTCGCCATCAATCAACTCAGGTGGTGGTGTTTGCCTTTCATGAAGAAGCCGGCACCGATGACGCCGCGCTCCGGGTGGAAGGTTGCTGTGGCAACCACCTTCGTACCCGAGGCCGAGCCAATTGGAATGCTGAAACAGACCCTCAGAGCTTTACTAGCCCTAGATTACCCACATGACACTTGGGTGCTCGATGAAGGGAACGATCCTCGGGTTGTCGCTCTATGTGCCGAGCTCGGTGCGTTATATTTCAGCAGAAAGAACTACCCGCATTATCAGACCGAGGACGGCGCCTTCCAAGCACGTTCAAAGCATGGCAATTACAATGCTTGGTTTCAAGAAGTCGCATTTAAACGGTACGAAATCATTGTCGCAGTTGATCCTGATCATGTGCCGAAAACGACGTTCCTTTCGGAGGTGCTGGGCTACTTTAATGATCCTCAGGTGGGCTATGTGCAGGCGGCTCAGGCCTATTATAATCAGAAGGCGAGTTTTATCGCGCGCGGCGCCGCGGAAGAAACCTATGGATACTATTCTGCTACCCAGATGTTCGCGTTCACCATGGGCTACCCGATCGTGACCGGCTGCCACAACACTCATCGGGTAACTGCGCTAAAGCAAGTAGGAGGGTTTCCGGCTCACGACGCAGAGGATCTCTTTATTACCTTGCTCTACCGTTCGCAGGGCTGGCGCGGCGTGTATGTACCAAAGATTTTAGCCAGAGGCTTAACACCGGTCGATTGGGCGAGCTACATCAAGCAGCAGCTGCGTTGGGCCCGCTCCGTGCTGGATATTAAATTCCGGATATTCCCGCAAATAGCCGACAAATTGCCGATCAAGGAGCGTGTCACCAGCTTCATCCATGGTCTCTATTACTTCCAGCCTTTGGTGTTAATGATGGGTATTTTGTTGGTACTCTATATGCTTGCGACGGGGGTCGTACCCCGAGCATTGAATCACTCCGTGTTGTTTAGCTTTTCTTTGCTACTGTTGGCGTTACTGCTATGCGACTTCTATCGCCAGCGGTTCTATCTCGATTGGCGGAACGAGTGGGGTTGGCACTGGAGAGCAGGGATACTGCAATTGGCGAAATGGCCTTATTTTCTTTACGCTTTGTACCAGGTACTGTTGAATCGCCGCGTACCGTATCTGCTGACCATCAAAGTCAAGACGTCGGCTCGCCAGCCTGTGCTTTTTCCCCATCTTATTATCACCGGATTAATTTCTACTATCTGGATTGATGCTCTCATATCGGGCCGTAGCCTTCATCCGTTAATTCATGTTTCCGCTGCCGTAGTCGTAATCGGCAGCCTTGTATTAGTCGCGACCGAGCGCATGAACTTCCCTGAACCGTATAATCAAAACCTCCAGTCGAACGTCGAATCTTGAACATTCTGAAACCACTGCTTGCTTGGTAATCCTTGGGTGTGCTAGAGGAGCTTTAGTTCGTCCTTGGGCTAACGCTTACGTTAGCCAAAAGCTGGCTTTTTCTATGAACTCAGACGTTGACAGCATTCGCAAGGCCATTCGCGACATTCCTGATTTTCCCAAGCCGGGAATCATATTCAAGGATATTACTCCGCTGCTGGCCAACGGCGAGCTGTTCGGCAGAACCATCGACATTTTGGCTGACCGGTATCGTTCCCAGAACATTGATATCGTGCTCGGAATTGAATCGCGCGGCTTTATCATTGGGGCTGCGCTGGCATATAAACTGGGCGCCGGATTCTGTATTGTACGCAAGCCCGGCAAGCTCCCATACGAAAAGCACCAGGCGACGTATGAGTTGGAATACGGCACGGACACCCTCGAAATCCATACGGATGCGATCGCCAACGGCGCTCGTGTCGTCATCGCTGACGATCTGATCGCGACCGGGGGAACGGTGGCAGCCACGGCGCGTCTGGTTTCCATGTTGGGCGGGACCGTTGTGGAGTGTTCCTTTGTCATCGAGCTTGCGTTCTTAAAAGGAAGAGACAAAATTAAGCCGTACAGTGTCTTCTCGATCCTGCAGTACGATGCAGAATGACGTGTGCAGAACGTTGGAGGTTTGAAGTTCGACCGGAAACAGGTTGAGGTTAAGGCTAAGGTTTAGGTTAGGACATCCCGCAAAGCATGTCCTGAGCGTCGTCGAAGGGGCGCCAAGCACGCAAAGAACGCGAGCTTTACAGGTCTAGAGTTGAGGGTTGAGAGTGGAGAGGTCGCATCCGGATTCCCTCAACGCTAAACTCTCAACTCTCCACAATGATTGCGCGCGGTGCGCGCTTTCCTTGACATCCTCTAGGGATTCTCTGTAAGTTAACTCATGTCTTGAGGCCAAACTGGCAAAGCTGTTGATTTGCCGGTAATAAGCCGTCTGACACTCAACTCAAGCGTAAAGATTTCGGAAAGTCGGCGGGTCGCGCGGGAAGCGCAGGCCATCGATGGTTTACCGCTTGAGTCTCGATTTGTGTTCTCGGTCGAAAGCAAATAGATCATGACACTCTTGTCCAAAATCTCCCCTGGCCCCTCCCTTCGACCACGCTCAGGGCATGC
>CAYPHJ010000253.1:0-2765 GCA_964410485.1 uncultured Syntrophobacteraceae bacterium | reverse complement strand
AATTGACATTGAGGTGGATTAAGCAGCAGCATCGTCTATTCGTCAAGGGCTAACGAGTTGGGTGAGAAGCGCGGTCTGCCGCGTCCTTCTCAACCCAATGGTTAGTCATTTTTTACAGGCGACAGCGATTTGATGGTGACGTTTCCGCCAGCTTGGACCTGAATCGTCAGTTCATACCCCTGAAGCAGAGACATACCCACCAGCGATATTGTTTCGCCTCATGGACCGGTATGCGACGAGCCTGCCCGTCCCAAAACACGGTGCTCTCATAGATATCAAAAACGCTCTCACTGCCGTCCGCCAAAAGCGCTCGGCCACGCTCGCGCCATTCCTAACCCCAATGAGACAATAACCGACGATGGGAGACTGAGGCAGCCGTCGAACCCTGTATCGATAACCGCTTCGATCTCTTGCTCTTGTCCGGTAGGACCACGCACCTTCAGAGGGATAACGGCTTGGCGGTCGCCCGTGACTACGCCCCTAATCATCTCTTCGGCGATCGAGATAATCCAAAGCGGTGCGCATAACGCGAACCAATTCGCCGCAACCAGATTTGGGCGTTAGGAACTCGCGCCAGCAGGCGATCGGAAGCGGCTAGTTCGTCAGCGTCTATTTCGTAGTCACCGGTCTCGATGTCGATAGCCACAAATCTGCCCTCGTTCCCACGCTCTAGAGTACCACGAAGCAAACGCTCGTAGATCTCATCGCCGCGGCGGGCAAACTCTTCTTTGCTATAACGCGGCTGAGACTTCATCTTGATCTCCGTATCGGTATCGCTGATGGCAATATACATCACCAGTGCCAGTCAACCCGATGGTTAGATTTTGATCTTGTGTAGGGTTCCAGGGGCGGCACTACTCAGCGTTTCTCGTACTCGAGGCATTAAGGGCCGAAGGTCGTCAATATTGTTTGACGCGGCGACCATTACGATAATTGCAAGATCGAGCCCCAGGAGATTATGCTGATATTCAACACCCTGATCTACGGTTAGAAAGACATCGAATTCTTCAGCGGCACTGCGGAGCAGAGGTCCATTTTTGACCCCTGACCAGCCCATCTCATTTACGGTGCGAACGTCGTGGCCGAGCAGCTCGCGTCGTAATCTCCTCGGTACGCACTCATCCAGCAGCACGCGCACTCGACACCAACATCTGTTTGGCCTCCTCCAAAGCGGCCACCGCTTGCTCGCGCGTCACGTTAGGAAAGTCGTCGAGGAACTCGTCAAGCGGGTGCCCGGCTTCCAAATAATCAATCAGCGCCTGCGCTGGCACGCGAGTCCCGATGAAAACTGGAGTACCGCCAAGAATCTCGGGATCACTATGAATCACACTTTGTCGGGTTCCCATGAATTTTATCCCAGCACTAGAATACCACTGCCCAGAGAGCAAATCTAACGCTAAGGCTGAGGCTGAGGAGTCGCCGCGATCTCCTCAAGCCTATGGTTAGGGGTCGAGGGACATTCATGCTGACATTGAAAACCTGTTGCAAGACTGCGTCCTGACAGGGTGAGCGTTACGTGAGCTTCACTGTCAGCGGGTTGTAAGAGTAGAGCCATGCATTGCGATCGGCGCCTTCGTCACGCTTGGCAAACTCCTGGCGCAGTTTCTTCTGATCGCGCAGATGGAACAAGGTGCGTTGGGCGTCTGAACCCCTGACAATTCGCGCGGTGCGCTCGATGCGGTTGCGCTCGTAGAGTTGCAGTACATCGGCCACGGCATCCGTCGATTGCAGCGCGCGCGTCAGGACGGCAGCGTCTTCGATCGCCATGCAGGCGCCTTGCGCGAGATAGGGCAACGTCGCGTGAACCGCGTCGCCGAGCAAGGTCACGCGCTGTGTGCTCCACGTTGCGATCGGCGGGCGGTAGTAAAGCGACCAGCGAAAGCACGCATCTTTGTCCGTTCTGTCGATGACCGTCTGAATATTCTCATGCCAGCCGGCGAAATCCGCTTTGAGCTTTTCCCAGGGAAATTTCGCCGTCCACGATTCCTCGGAAATCTCTTCGGTCTCGACCAGACCGACGAAATTCAGCAACGCACCACCGCGCAGGTAATAACAGACGACGTGAGCTCCAGGGCCCATCCACACCGACATGACTTGTCCCATGAAATTTTCAGGCAACCGGTCGGTGGGGAGGGTCAAGCGCCAAGCCGCATCGCCGGCATAAACGGCGTGGTCCGGACCTGCGATCTGCGCGCGCACCGAGGACTTCACACCGTCCGCGCCGAGCAATAGATCGCCTTCGGCATGGGACCGGTCCCCGAAAAGTAGCTTCACTCCGCCGCCAGTTTCTTCGAAGCCCACGACGCGACGATTCAGCCGCACGACATTCTCGTCGAACTCTCGCGCCTTGGCGGCGAGCAAGTCATGAAGATCGGCGCGGTGAAGCTGATTGTACGGCGCGCCGTTGAGCCTTTCATGCTCTTCAGCGAGCGGAAACTGGCCAATGATCTCGCCGGTATCATGAAGTCGAAAGACGTATGCGCCGGGCCGAACTGATAATTTCGCAATCGCCTCGCCAAGGCCGAGGTAGTTAAGGACATGCATTGCATTGGCACTAAGCTGTATGCCCGCGCCGATCTCGCTCAGCTCCGGCGCCTGCTCATAAACCTCGACGGCATAGCCCGCCTTCATCAAACAGGACGCCGCCGTCAGCCCACCAATACCGGCGCCAGCAATCAGAATCTTTTTAACCATGAAAAGTGAACAACCCAACCGATTGCATGCACCCAACGAAAGAAACGCATGCTAATCAGGTACGCCTAACG
>CAYPHJ010000252.1:0-2825 GCA_964410485.1 uncultured Syntrophobacteraceae bacterium | reverse complement strand
AGGGCAACACTCAGAACCATAGCGAGCACGCTGTGCTTTATCCAAACTTTTGTGCGCATGATTTCTTCCTTTCCCCTTCCGTTAAACAGAGAGCTGTTAGATTCGGCCCAACAGGAACAGAATCAGAACGATTATGAGTATCGTCCCGACAATGCCCGAGGGACCGTAACCATACGAGTGATAACCCCAGTTGGGCAGACCACCAAACAGGAGCAGAAGCAAGACGATCAACAATATCAGTCCCATAAAGTTACCTCCTTATTGATTCGATAGGACGTTCGGCTAGTTTGGGAAAGAGCCTTTGAATCATGAGCGTGTATCCTTGTGCCCAACTTAGTGGGCAATCCGCGAAGTCGAACTACGACTTCTTCGCTCCGACCACCACCAACACGATCCCGCCTACAAGCGCCAACCCGCCCAGGAGAGGTGAAAGCGGGATGGTCTTCTGAGTGTCGGCGGTGGCTTGGATGGGGCCAATATCGATAATCTTCTCGCGGCTGGTGTAGGTGATGCCCTGGTAAGCAAAAGCCACGATCCCCAGGACGATGAGAGCGATCCCAACAAGCGTTATGGGATTGATGCGCATAAGGGCCTCCTTTCTTCGTTTTAAAAGCCTAAACGGCTGCCAGGCTCTTTGCCCGTGAGAGGCGAACAACCATCTATCTCAATTTCCTTAAAGCGTCGATTCTATCTTCCGTCGCCGGGTGCGTGGACAAGAAACCACCACCACTGCCGCCACCTGAGGTCCGCATTAGCCACGTCAGCGTGTCAATCATGACCTCTTTGGGATAACCGGCCCGCCGCAAGATCTCGACACCGTGACGGTCCGCTTCCAGCTCCTCTGACCGGCTGTAGCTATTTGCAATGAGCGCCCCCGCGATCGGCGTGACCGCGCTGCTGCCCGGTATGAGCTGTTCGAGCAAAATCACGCCGATGTTGAGACCAGTACCCAAAGTCTGCGCCCTGGCCACGTGCCCAAGATCATCGTGAGCAATCTCGTGTGCCAGCACCCCTCTCAAGTGCTCATCGCTGGCCTTTTGAAGAAGCCCGGTCGTGACCTGGAACTCGCCGCCTCCCGCGTTAGCAGCGTTGATGTTTGGATCGTCAATAACGCGGACTCGGATCTCGTTTAGACGGCGCGGGTTATTTGTCGCGCGAAGCAGCGGCATCATGATCCGCTGCACTCGCTCCGTCTGCCTCGCATCCAGTGCGCGACTGGTCGAAGAGCCTGATCTTTCCTGTGGGGCGGGCCGGCGCGGTGAAGCAGTCTCCACCGCGCAGCCGACTGTCAATCCGGCGAGGATCAAAATCGCCATAGTCCGAGGGAACATCATAGCTTCTCAATGATCGGCTCAAGCGCCGCGGGTAAACTACCGATTGTCCCGGAGAAAATTCTCCAGCTCAAACCGGTCTCGATCGAGAAATCGCCCCTCGACTCTGACGTAATCGCCAGGCCGAAGCCCGCGGAAACGATCGACATCCGACCTGCGGGCGTTGTCGGGAAGAGAAACGATGATCCGCTCTCTGGACTGATCGCGTATTTCGAAGAAGCTGCGCTGGAGATCCACCCGCTCCACCCTCCCATCGACGGTCTGGATTCTGCTTCCCGACTGCCTGGTGGCACCGTCTCCCCAGGGGAATGAACCAGCACACCCCCATTGACCGACACCCACAAAGATCGCCAAGACCAATATCAATATCTTCATTTCAACCTCCTTCTCCTTGGGCCGACACAATTTGCCGGACGATAGAAACTCCAAGTCCGGACCGGCTCCCTTACCTCGAGCAGTTCATCGAAGAGGGCCCGGTAATACACAACCGCTTTGCGCAGCTCCCCGGTGTCCGCCAATCCACGCTGATCGCGCACAGCGATGGCCTGCGCCGACGGGTAATTTGCCACAACGTCCGGGTGATCGACTGAAATGTCACCCGCGCGGTGTTCAAAATCACCGGGTTAACAAACCCGTTCGAGTTTGTTCCCAACCTTTCCACTTCAACCATTTAGACCAGATACGCCGAATCGGCAGAGATTGCTGTCCAATATTGAACGGTCTTGAAAAGATTCATTTGGGCGGCTGCCGGGGAATTGACTCGAAGAGGTAAACTGGGACCGATAGTCGTTGACCGAACTTACTGTACAAGAAGCGAACCGGGGCTAGCTCAAATCACTGGTTAGCCCAAGGTCTGTGACAAACATGCTCTCAATCGGATTTTTTCGCTTTCCCTCTCCCCTGTTTGCGTGATAAATTTCCCATACTCTAGGGTTGTCTTTCGGCGAAATAACCGAAGGGGATCCCTGGAGCTTGCAAAGGGCGCCAACGGAGAGCCCAGGCGGATGAGGGTATCCTTTTCCTGACAACGTTCGCCGGTTACGCAGGTGAAAAGATCGGCGCGCAATGTCCATTACCATTGGCGGCGTGAAAATCGACAGAACCATCAGAGCCGCACCGGGAAATACAGGCGCTTCTAAAAAAATAAATTAAGTTTCCCGGAGGTGTGGATGAAGGGAGATCCTGCCAATCCCATTGTTGAGTCTTCTACGCTCATCGATTTGCTTCGCCGGCGAGCGCTTCAGCAGCCTGAGCATCGGGCCTATACTTATTTACTCGATGGAGAAATAGAAGCGGCCCATCTGACCTATGCGGCGTTGGATAGCCAGGCCCGGGCTATTGGCGCATGGCTCCAAAACTGTAGCGCAAGCGGCGAGCGTGCCCTGTTGCTCTATCCGACAGGTCTCGAGTTCATAGCCGCTTTTTTTGGCTGCTTATATGCCGGGGTCATTGCCGTCCCTCTGCCCCCGCCCAATACGGCCCAGCCGCAGCGCA
>CAYPHJ010000251.1:0-2857 GCA_964410485.1 uncultured Syntrophobacteraceae bacterium | reverse complement strand
TTGGCCGAAGCTTCAATTCAAGGCACCGATGGCTGGGTTAAGAGCGCGATTCCGCAGGCTGCCGTGGGTGGGGGCGTGGATGCGTTCGTTCCATGGTTCCAATTGCCTGCCCTGAATTTACCGAAGGGTTCAAGGGCCTGCTACAAGGTTCATCCAAGGCTGAAGGACGGATAAAAACCCGGGGGGATACTTCCACGTTTCGGGAATTCTCGAAACGGCGAAATGAGCAGGACGAACTCTGCCGCCGCCGAGAGTTGCGCGCACGCCAGGTGACGTGCGTCCCTCGGTTTGCGCTTGCGCAACTCTATGAGCTGGAAGCCCGTCGAGAATCTCGGGGCAGCAAATTTTTGCCAAGCAAAAACTTGGTGGCGGGGGGAACCACATTATTGTCCTAAGCACTGATGGGAACTGATAATTTTAAGTTCAAAAATTGCCCGGTGCCCCCAAAGTTGCCCCCGACACCACTGGTTTCACTTATTTCTGCCCGCCTGCTCTTCTGCGTACATTAATTCACGCCAGACGCCCTTCCGTGATCTCCTCAACTGCGGTCCCTTCAGAAAGATCGGATTTCGGTATTCCGGGCCGCCGTGGGTGTTTGTCGCCCTGGTGGTGTGCCTACTGATTTTTCTTTGGAAAACTTTGTGGTGACGATATTTGAGGTGAAAGCAACAGTGGCGCAATCGCAAAAAGCGCTTGACACATTTATGGCATTACGCCATATCACATCTATGACCAAAACTGAGTTCAAGAAACTTCGTGAAGGGGCGGGTCATACGCATGAATCGCTAGCGGCTGCGATGGGGGTCCATCTAAGAACGGTATGGCGCTGGGAGTTGGGCGAGACCGTCATCCCAAAAGTCGTCGAGCTGGCGCTTCGCTACGTCGCCGAACATGCGGCGAAGGTGCGCGACGCCACCGACTTGATACAGGCTCGGGCGTCGCTCAAAGAGGCAAAACAGAAGGGAACCGTGCCGTGGGAGGTAGTCAAAAAAGCGTCGGTTCGAAAATCCGGGCGCCAAAAACACTGAGGCCGGCAACCTTTCGGCCACCGGCCTCGCACCCTAGCCCTCAGGCGTAGGGGGGATAACGAGGAAAATCGTAAATCACTCTATGGTGCATGTCAAGAGTACCTTGTGGCAACGAAGTCATTAAAAACATACGTCTATATCGACGGCTTCAATCTCTATTACGGCGCCCTTCGAAAGACCCGGTACAAGTGGCTCGATCTTGCTAAATTTTGCCGGCGACTTCTACCAAACGATAACGTGACCGAAATAAAATATTTCACGGCCAAAGTGTCGGGCGATCGTCGGAGCCCCGATTCTCCTATTCGGCAGCAACTCTATCTCCGTGCGCTGGGAACGCTACCGAATCTGACGATAACATTCGGTCACTTTTTAACGCATTCGGTGCCTATGCGCGTTTCAAATGCCAACCCGGTGCGTTGGGTGAAAGTCGATAAAACCGAAGAAAAAGGCTCGGACGTAAACTTGGCGACACATCTTCTTCGCGATGGGTTTAAAGGGCTTTATGAACTGGCTGTCGTTGTCAGCAACGACTCGGACCTTCGCGAGCCCGTGCGAATAATTCGGCAAGAGCTTAATTTGCCCGTGGGTATCATCAATCCCCACCAGACGCACAGCAGAGAGCTCCAAGAACATGCGACTTTCATCAAACGGGTTCGAGAAGCCGATTTAGCGAACAGCCAGTTTCCCGACACGTTACGCGACGCGAATGGAACTTTCAGTAAACCGAGAGGATGGTGACCCGAGATGGCGAAGGGCATTTACGAGCGCAGGGGCAAGAACGGCGACGCGACCTACTACATTCGCTACCAGTTTCAAACCGTGGTCGCGGAAGGCGTGGAAGTCGTCAAAGACCTGAAGGAGAAACTCGGTCGCAAGTCGCGCGGCTTTACGCGGGAACTGGCGCGGGAAGCGCTCAGGACGCGCGAAGGCGAGATCGCGCAAGGCCGCTTTAATCTTGAGAAGCTGAGAAAGCCGCAGCCCGTTTCCGGCCTGATCGAGCTACCACAAGCACGCGCAGAGCTACAAAGCGTCCGGAAAAACAGGTGGAGTCCACCGCCAACCGCGAGCTGACGGTCCTAAAGCAATGCTCAAAACGGCCGTCAAATGGGCTTGGCACAGTCAAACCCGGCTGCCGGCGTCTCCCCTTTCCCCTGGTGGCGCTGGCGCTCAACACCGGCGCGCGCCAAGGCGAACTACTGCAACTGCGTTACGAGGATGTGGACCTTGATCGCGCGCTGATTTACTTCGGCAGAACCAAGAACCGAAAGCTCAAGACGGTTCCCCTGAATCGGACGGCAAGAGAGGCCGTGGAGTGGCTTTAAAGCATCGATACGGGGAATACCTGTTTCATGTGGCCCTGGGGCCAAGAGATAGGCCGGACGACGGTCTACGACGCATTTAGGAAGGCTTGCGAAGCGGCGGGCGTCCAAGGCTTTCGCTTCCGGAATCTCCGCCATACGGCGGCAAGCTATCTCGCCATGGGCGGCGTCGATTTGGCGACGGTATAGGAAATCCTCGGCCATCGGCAAATCGAAATGACGCTCCGCTATTCGCACCTGGCCCCGGCGCACAAGGCGAAGGCAATGGAAAAGTTGGGCGCGGCATTGGAATCCGCCGTCAAAGAACGGGATAGCGGCGCGGTATCGCAAGAACCAGGCGCCTCGTCTTCGGACCTGGCACAAATCAGGAACGTTTTTCTGGTAAGAAGCGAGCGCGGGCTATCGGTCATCGGCCCGAAAACATCGGGGAGACAAGGCGTTAGCCGCAATCGGGATTGGTGGAGGCGGGGGGAATTGAACCCCCGTCCGAAGGTTTTCCATCAAATATGA
>CAYPHJ010000250.1:1651-2899 GCA_964410485.1 uncultured Syntrophobacteraceae bacterium | reverse complement strand
GCTCAAGACGTTCGCTGCTGAAGAGTTCAGCCCGAATCGGTTCGTCGAGCTTGGAAACGGCAATGGCCGCTGAATGGTTTTTGCGTAGCAGATTCTGCGAAAACAACGATTCCAATCCACATACCTCACGGCCATCCAGGGCACGCACGCCCAGGCTGGTACATTCCCCCGTCAGTGGGAACACTCAGTACCAGGTTATGCTGCACAACCCATACAGACAAGCAAGCGCGGTTACGGAACCCGAAACACGCGCGTCCGCCTCAGTCCCACCCAAAAAGCCCGTGAGCGGAAAAGTCATGCGGCCCAGATCCTGACACAGGTTCTGGTCAATAACGCCGATCGTTGCGATGAACTCCGGTCAGTTCATCGCCTTCTTGATGGAGTCGAAAGTTGAACATCGCGCTCCACGACGCCCCGACCCCCTGCAATGCGGCCGGCGAGTTGTTAGTCGAATCGGTCTTAACAGCCACGAGCTTCTTCTTGAGCTCGACCGCCTTGCGGATTCCACGCCATCCAGGCGCTGCGGTAGGTTTCTTTGCCGACGACGCACAGAAAGTGACTGGAGTCGCCGATGCGCGCGGCGAGCTCCTGTTTGATGGCGGCCGCCTCATCGCTATCGACTGCGATATCGAAGGACCGATCATAAGATGAGAACTCGCATTCTTTGTTAATGTGCCAGCCCAGCAGCCTATCTTTGGCGGCCTGGTCATGGTCGTAATCATAGCCGATGAACACTTTATTCTTAGCCATGCGCCTTTTCCTTTTTTTTCGATGGGGACGCCCGGTTAAAGAGCTTGGGGGAGGTTAACCGCCGATTGGCCAGGACACGCCGCAGTTCACGGCATGCCATCGTTTATGTTGGGATCCGATCAGCTCTTGTCTCTGGTCAATTGGCAATTTTCAGTGCGACGCCCCCCCGGCAATGGGTTTTCACCGATATTAAAAGCCGTGCCTAACTGTGACATCTCCCAGGATGAGACTTTCTGTTTCGAAATTCCTTCTTTTCTGGCGGCTTCCAAGATGTTGGCTGGGGGTGGTTTAATTAGGTATTTGACTTGCTTCCGTCCTTCAGAGTGACCGAGAGAACCATCTCCTTTCCTTCTTCCCTCCCCAAGGTTTAAAGCGTAACAATTTGAGTGGTAGCGGTGGTGGTTTTCACGGTATACATGTACAGCCCGATGAAGGAGCCGATAATAGCGACCATCAGCAACCAGGCATACTGGCCGACCCTATTCTGCCTTTTCACAG
>CAYPHJ010000250.1:0-1551 GCA_964410485.1 uncultured Syntrophobacteraceae bacterium | reverse complement strand
AGTGCCAAAAGAATTATGCTGGTTAGACTCTCCATATGGCGCATTGAAACCTATCAATGCAGGAGCATAGTTCCGGGAAAATGCCGGTCGATGATTTCGCTGCCAGGTGAAGCTAAAACCGGACGGGCGAGATCATAGGCTTCTCTTGTATCAGCGGCATATTCGAAGGCGAACTCGCTGATGGTCGCTTTAAGCTCTCCCAACCTGGCGTTGATCCTGTTATCGCTACTGTTTATTTTCACGTCGATTATTCTTTCACTCAAGAAACGCTGTTGATCGTCGCTCGGTTTGCGACCCGGCTAACCTGTGATCTTCTCGAACTGATCCTGGACCTTCGTCCAGTTCACCACGTGCCACCAATTGGTAATGTATTCGGGTCGCTTGTTGTGGTACTTGAGGTAATAGGCGTGTTCCCAAACATCGAGACCTAAAATTGGCAGCCGGCCGTTTGATAGCGGAGTATCCTGGTTCGCCGTTGAGCCGGTCTCCAAGTCACCGGCGGACGTCACGGAAAGCCACGCCCATCCGCTGCCAGAGCGATTTTTAGCAGCGGCATCAAACTCTTCTTTAAATTGAGCGAATCCGCCAAACGTCTTTGTAATCGCCTGTGCCAGCTTGCCCTGAGGCTCACCGGCACCCCGCGGCATCATGTATTCCCAGAATAACGCGTGATTTAGGTGGCCGCCACCGTTGCTTTGCAATGGCGTCCGGATATCGGCAGGCAACTCGTTAAGATGAGCCAATAGGGTCACTAGATCTGTTTTCTGCAGCGCAGGATATTTGCCGACGGCTTCGTTGGCGTGATCGATATAAGCCTGATGATGCTTGTCATGATGCAAATGCATCGTTTGTTCGTCGATGTGCGGCTCGAGCGCATCATACGCATAATCGAGCGGTGGCAGGGTATACGGATAATCCATATGCGCCGTCTGATAGAAAGCGAGTTTGTTCATTGAATAAACCTCCTTTGCCGCTTTAGTCGATCCGAGTTAGCGTCCCGACTGAGAAAAACATTGAATTCGGTTTAGTCTGCTGCCGACTCCAATCACTTGGCCCGGCCGCGGGGTCTGTCGCTTGTCAGAGCGTCTTTCATTTTATCCACCGCCTTCTCCGCTGTTTCCTTCACCTTCCCCACCACCTGATCGAGCTTTCCCTTTCGCTTCAGGCGCTCATTATCCGTTAGCACACCCGCTGCCTCTTTGATCCGCCCTTTGATCTGGTCGGTTTTTCCACTCACTGCCGTGCTCCTTTCGTACACGGAGGCGACCGCCCGTGCGGTCGCCACGTGTGGTTTTGCGGCGTCGTGCCGCGCGTTGCCTTAGCGCCTGGCCGTTTCGAGGCGCAGATCGTCCTTGACCGCGCGCACGCCCTGGATCGAGCGCGCGAGCACTGCTGCCTCGAGGCGCCGCGCCCCCGTGGGGACGGTGCCGGTTAGCCGCGCGACGCCGTTCTTCACTTCTACACCGATGTTGCTGAAGCCAGCCTTTTCAAAGGCGCTCTTCACATCCCTCTCGATATCCTCGTCGCGCGCCTTCACCGCCGCCTCTTTCG
>CAYPHJ010000249.1:1604-2920 GCA_964410485.1 uncultured Syntrophobacteraceae bacterium | reverse complement strand
AGGCGGATCCGAGAACAAGGGCGGCCGAGGTTCCCCCAATTTTCATAGGAGGCGCCAAGACACCAAGAAGGATAAAGTTCAAACCGTTCAAGATGCCTGTCCTGAGTCCAATCGAAAGGTTCAACCGCTTCGCGGAGCCTGCACTGAGCGGAGCCGAAGGGTTCAAGCCTCCTTTCCCCCGCGTCAGCGGGGATTCACTCTTTCCTTTGCGGGTTTTGCGTCCCTTCGACAGCGCTCAGGACATGGCTTGGCGGGAGATTAGAATTACGATTATGTCTGCGCTATGCTCGCCGCACTTCGCCGGCGCAGGAGGAACGAACGATGATCATCGATGCTCATACCCATTTCACGACCGCCCCACCACAGCTGCAGGCATACCGCGGGCGCCAGATCACCGATTTGGCAAGACCAACAAAAGCAAAACTGCAGTTCAGCGATGAACAGCTGGAAAGATCGATGGAGGGACAGTTCAAACGCATGGCGGAATCGGGGATCGATCGCCTGGTGTTCTCCCCGCAAGCATCGGCGATGGGGCACCATTTTGGCTCCCCTCTTATAAGCCGCTACTGGACCGGGGCCTGTAATGATCTGATCGCCCGTGTGGCGCGCCGCTGGCCCGAGAAGATATCGCCCGTCTGCCAACTGCCACAGTCTCCCGGAATCAGCCCGAAAGAATGGGTGGACGAGCTGGAGCGCTGCGTCAAAGAACTCGGCTTTGTCGGTTGCAACGTCAACCCGGACGTTGCCGGAGGGCGCGAACCGCTGACGCCTTCGCTTGGAAGCGAGTGGTGGTACCCGCTGTGGGAAAAGATGGTGGCACTCGATGTACCCTGCACCATTCACGCCAGCGCTTCTCTTAACCCGGCAATGCACCTGACCAACTCCTACTACATTGCGCACCACCATTCGGCTGCAGTGGAGCTGCTCAAGTCGCGCGTCTTCAAGGATTTCCCCAAATTAAAGATCATCATACCTCATGGCGGCGGAGCCATTCCCTACCAGTGGAATCGACACCGCGGCATGCATGTCAAAGAAGGCCTCGAACCATTCGAAGAAGCAGCGCGCAAGATCTACTGGGACATGGCGATCTACGACAAAGAATCCATGGAGTTGTTGATCAAGAGGGTCGGGGTTGACAATGTTCTGTTCGCCACCGAGATGTTCGGCGCCGTCAATGCCATTGACCCGAAAACCGGGCGCAACTTCGAGGACATCGTGCCGATATTCGATTCCATTGAATGGCTTACGGCGGAGGAACGCCAAAAGATCACGGAGGGTAACGCGCGCAAGGTCTTCTCGCGCATCGGGCAGAGCGC
>CAYPHJ010000249.1:0-1504 GCA_964410485.1 uncultured Syntrophobacteraceae bacterium | reverse complement strand
GAGACTTGAGACTAGAAACTCGGGACTGCGCGCAGCGCGCGCCGTGGCATATTGTTTGCGTTTTATTGCTTCGCGATGAGGTGCCCTTTTAACTATGCGCTCCAAAAAGCCGTGCCGTTTAGCCCAAGAAGCCCGTCGTTGTGGCGAAAACAAACGGCGCAAAAATGCATGTGAACGGGAGCGAGCGACTGCCGTGTCAGCCCGCCGTCTCACAATCGATACGATCTGTCCCGGAGGTGATTTATGGGCAACTATTTGAGTGTCATTGGCGGATTGGGTCTAGGAGCTTGCCTGGCTTATATTCTGGATCCGCGGATGGGGAGGCGGCGGCGCGCTATTGCCCGTGACAAGATGATCCGCCTCGCGCACAAGACGGCGGACGCCGTCGATGTGACCTCGCGCGATCTTAGCAACCGTGTCTTGGGCCTCGCCGCCCAGGGCCGTGATTTATTTCGCGAGGAACACGTCAGCGACCGCGTCCTTGTCGAGCGCGTACGATCGAGACTCGGTTTTCTCGCGAGCCACCCAGGCTCCATAGATGTACAAGCCGAGAACGGCAAAGTTATTCTGAGCGGCCCCATTCTGGCAAAGGAAGCGGACCACCTGGTGCGGCGGATTGCCTCCACCAAAGGTGTCAAGGCTGTGGAGAACCGGCTTGACGTTCATCAGACAGCCGACTCAATTCCAGGACTGCAGGGTGAGCCCGGCGAACGAGCCGGCGAAATACCCGATATTTTGCAAACCACCTGGTCTCCGGCTACGCGTTTTCTTGCGGGAACAGCCGGCGGCACACTCCTGATATACGGGGCCACCCGGCGGGATATTGTCGGGACCATGATGAGCGTTCTCGGCGCCAGCGTGCTGGCGCGTGCGATAACGAACGCAGAGTTCAGGAGGCTCGTTGGCATTGGCGCTGGCAGGCGTGCAATTGATGTGCATAAGATCATTAACGTCTCGGCACCCGTCGAAAAGGTGTTTTCCTTCTGGACCAACTATGAAAATTTCCCGAAATTCATGAGGAACGTGCGCGACGTCAAACAAACCGATGAGAAACGCTCGCACTGGGTCGTAGCAGGACCAGCCGGCGCACCCATTGAATGGGACGCGGTGCTCACCCGTTACATTCAGAATGAGTTCCTGAGTTGGGAAACGGTTCCCGGGTCAGCCGTTCAACACACTGGAAGAGTTCGCTTCGAGCGCAATCCGGATGGCAGCACTCGTTTGGATATCCGAATGTCTTACAACCCCGTGGCCGGCGGTTTGGGGCATGCTGTAGCAAGTCTTTTCGGTGCCGATCCCAAAACTGAGATGGATGATGATTTAGCGCGCATGAAAACGATGATTGAAACCGGACTGCCTCCTCATGACGCCGCGCGTAAGGACCAAACAGGAATCTATCCCCGTTAGCGGTCCTGGGAAGGTTAAGGCTGAGGTCTAGCAGGTTGCTGAAAAAAGATTTGGAATGCTTCGACAGGCTCAGCATGAACGGAAAATCCCTACTCAT
>CAYPHJ010000248.1:0-2969 GCA_964410485.1 uncultured Syntrophobacteraceae bacterium | reverse complement strand
CGCCATGCCCGTACACTATATGTTGTGCCTTGCTGAAACAACCGTATAAGCATTACATGCCTAGCCGCACGGCGGAATAAATCCGCATCGTCCGCCCCGTAAAACATCAGCCCGCCGGCTTCTGCAAACCCACCGCGCGATGACACAGTCGGAAGCCGATTCTTGATTGCTAGCCGCACGATTTGCGCCTGGTGCGTGTTAGTTACCGGGCCCCGTACCACGAAGAGAGCGCCTGCCCGTCTTACTATCTTCGAGGCGTCAAAGGCTTGATCGATCTCGCTCGGTCCTCTTACGCCGAACCTCTCGAGCTGAATGCCCAGCACTTGGGCCGCAGTTTCCAATTCCTTCATTGCAAGCACGGCGCTCGGCTGCGTAGGATCGAAAATAACTGCAACAGAGGAGAGTTTGGCAATCACTTCTTTGAGGAGTTCCAAACCTTTCCCGCTTACTTCCGAGGAAATGGAGGTTAGTCCCGTTATGTTTCCGCCGGGCCGTGCGGGGCTCTCGATTAGTCCGCTACCGACGGGATCGGGTGCTATCACGGTCACAATCGGAATTGTTGTTGTGGCATTTTTGGCGGCCCGAGCTTCGTTGCCTCCCGGAGCTACAATGATATCTACATTCAACCGAGCCAGTTCAGCGGCAAGATTCGGAGTCCGCGCCGGATTCCCTTCGGCAAATCGATACTCAATCACAATATTCTTTCCTTCCTCATAGCCAACATCACGCAGCCCCTGGCGGAATGCCTCATTCAAGGGCGCGGCGAGAGTTGGCGTGGTAGCGCGGAGAATACCTACACGGGGAATTTTCTTCGTCGGCTGCGCCTCGGCGGAAACGCTAAGTGCAAAGAGCAAAGCGCCAGAAAAGCCAAGCGCCGAGAGCATAGCCCCCACTATGCAAAGCGCATAGCGCATAGCGCGAGGCGCAAACACAAAACATCGTCTACTCATTTTCTGGCTCCCTCTCTTCGCTTTCTCACGTACGCTTTGCGCTCAGGGCCTTGCGCCACACGTCTTTTCATCTGATCACCTTGCCTGCTATTTTCCTGCTTACTGCTCTCTGCTTACTGCTCCCCTCTCTCTCCCTGATCACTCTGTCCACCTGGAAAAGGATCGATTGCGGGATCGTCACACCGATCTGCTTGGCGGTCTTTAGATTGATTTCGAACACGAATTTGTTCGGCCGCTCAACCGGGAGGTTTGCTGGATTGGCCCCCTTCAGTATCCGATCCACGTACTCGGCTGCGCGGCGGTAGCGCGCGTCACCATCCGTCGTATAGCTCATGAGCCCACCATCAGGCACCCATTGTAGGTGGGTATGCATCGCCGGCACACGGTTCTTGAGTTGGAGATCTACGATCTGTTGCCGGTGAGGGATAAAGAAACTTATCCCCACGACGATGAGAGCTTCTGCGCCCTCCTCGCGTGCAGCACGGAAAGCGCTCTCCAAATCTTGAGGAACTAATACCTCCACAGGGTGAATCTGTACCCCCAGCGCTCGGGCAGCGGCCTGAGTCTCTTTCAGGTGAGTTACGCCCGGACCGCCCGGACTGCCTCGTGCAGACATGTGGGCTACCCGGGAGAGTTTCGGAAAAGTCTCCTTGAGCAGCTCTAACCGCTTACCGGCCAAGTCCTGCATCATATCGATAAGACCTGTGACGTTTCCGCCGGGCCGTCCAAGGCTAGAAATCAATCCGTGGCGGACAGGATCGTCACTGGCACTCTCCATGATAATCGGGATCTCGCTAGTGGCGTTTTTGGCGGCGCGGATCGCCGCTATCCCCACGGCGAGAATGCAGTCCACTTTGAGACGGACCAGCTCGGCTGCAAGGTCGGGGAAACTGTTCAACACGTTTCGCGATACGCAACTCGATGGTGATGTTTTTCCCTTCAATATAGCCGAGCTCACTCAGCCGTTGGCGAAAGGCTTCATCAACGGGGCCGACTCTCAGATAGCCGATACGGTACATTTTCCCCGCCTGCTGCGCCTCGGCGCCTGCACCGGGTGTCAGAAGGACAGTTATCAGTAGCCAGAAGAGGATAGATTTAGTCACGACTTTGTCTCCCATTTTCTCTCCCGAATTCCTATACTTCGCCATGGCTCAATCATCGGATACTGTGTCAACTCTGGACAAGATGGTCGGCGGAATCGTTAGGCCGATCTGTTCGCGGTCGACATTGCGCTCACTAAGCTGGACATTTCCACGCCTTCGCATTACAGTGCAATGCAAAGGAAGACATCGGTCAATTAACCATGCGATTGCCCGCCGACTTGGCCCGCAAATTAGAGCGGTCAGCCAAGCGACTAAAGCGCAAGCGATCCGAAGTGGTCCGCAAAGCTTTGGAACAATACCTCGACACCGAGCCGGAAGTGCGGCCCATCGAGCGTGTGCGCGACTTATTGGGCAGCGTTGCCAGCGGCCTCCCGGACTTAGGTCAGCGCCACCGCGAGTACCTGACCCGCCGGTTGCGTCGTGGCCGCTGAACTCTTGTTGGATACCGGAGCCTTCGTCGCGCTCGTAGACCGAGACGAGAAACTCCACGACGACTGCGTCGCGGCGTTGGAAAAGTGGACTGGCCCGGTCGTAACCACGGAAGCCGTGCTGACCGAAACGCTTTACTTGGTCGGGCCGACCTGGAGGGCGCAAAAAGCTTGTCTTGAGTTATTCTCAGGGGCGCTTTTCAATTGGTGCCTTCGTCCATGAAGAGTCTTCAACGGGTAGCGATCCTGATGGAAAAGTACCGCAATATCCCGATGGATTTTGCCGACGCCACCTTGGTTGTTCTGGCGGAAGAGCTTGAAACCGAGTGGGTTTTCACATTGGACCGGCGCGGATTTTCCGTCTACAGAATGCGTCGCAACCGCGCTTTTCGGGTCATCCCTTAAATCAGAATACCTGCTCGTTTCCATTGATCTGTCGTCTAGCAGGTTGCTGAAAAACCCTCTCGGAGTCCTTCGACGGGGCTCAG
>CAYPHJ010000247.1:0-3002 GCA_964410485.1 uncultured Syntrophobacteraceae bacterium | reverse complement strand
CCTTCGAGCTCGGAAAACTGCTTCTCCATCGTCAGCGGATCGTGACCCACTGCCTCAAAGTCGCGCAGGAAGTTAAACTGCGTTTCGGCCGCAAACGAGCTAGGCGAAGACCCAAACGCCCGATCCTTGGTTTTGTCCTAAATCCAGAGATTACCATCCGGCCCAACGAAGCGCCGAAGATAAAACTGCGGCACGTAATGATGCAGCTTGCGACCGTTCATGTTGCCTTGGCTAGAGGATATGTTCGATCTCCACGTCGCGCCAGTGTTCCTTGAGGTATTCGGCTACGAGACGACGGTGACAGTGGTCTGGCTTCTCTTCACTGCACAGCAGGCAGCCTCCGTCCAGCATCTCGCGCGAGATCGTGCTCTCGATGTGCCGCGAGCGCATCAGGTCAAGGAACTGCCTCTCATAAGCCACCCAATCGCCATTCTTTGCCTTCTTGTACGGGTCGAGAATATCTGCCGTCGGCGCGAGCTCGGGCAGGTGCACGTATTCAATATTGCAGATCGCTTTTGTAAAGTACCGTAGATCGTCCTTTTTCGTGAAACCTGCTAGCTGCGAGACATTGTTAAGCCGCACGTCGATCAGGCGCTGGACGCCGGCAGTTTTGAGCCGCGTGAAAAAGGTCTCTGCCGACTTCTTCGTGAAACCAATCGTGAAAATCTTCATCGCGCCGCATCCTTCATCGCCGCACCCGACGCTTCACCAACCTCATAGGCTATACGCTCCTCTTGCCTGCGGTAGGCCTCGGCCATTAATTCCTCGTGGGAGTGAAACATATCCTGCTCCGGCAAATTGAGTATGCGCGCTAAGCGGCTAAGCGCTGCCTCATGGCTTTCAACACGACCGTCCGCATGAATATGCGCGACCGGGATACCGAGCGCAGCCAGATGCCGCGCCACCAAGATCGTGCGGTGACATTCAAGTGGTTCCTTCTCGGCGCACATCAGCGCGATCCGAAAGCCCTCTCTCATGCCACGGCGCACGCGCCTAAGGCCTTGCTTGAATAAATCTGTTTGCGCCAGTCGCCCATACTGCACCTTCCTGCCGTCATAACAACGTGGATCATCGCTGCGCGCGCCGAGTTCCTTGCCCAAGAAGCGATACACGATGTCTTGCCGGGGCAAGACCTTCTCTAATTCGTCGCGGTTGAACTGCGGATTCATACGGCTGTAGGGCTTTGACCGAAGATCGCACAGCGCCGTAATTCCGTGCTGGTGCAGCAGGGCAATGAAATACCCCTGCGGGTGTGTTGAGTGTCCGATCGTGAAAACGGGGCTTTCCATACTCGCACTCAGAGCGGAGGGTTTTTGATAATCGCAGCCACCAGCTTGTGACATCGATCGTCAAGCTCGTAAGGTTCGGTCAAGCTTACACATATATAAACATCGGCCAACGGGTATGCTCCCTCCTCTTGGCCAACAAACGCATCACGCGCAACGGGGTCGGTCAAACTCAGGTTGTAGTGGACACCTTTGTAATCGAACGCCGCGCGATAGGTTTTCTTGCCCGTCCAATAGTGCTTGCCCACCTCAACATTGAATTTGTCCGGCTTGATCAGCAGAAGGGAGTCCCGCAGTGCAAACGCTTCCGCGTGGCTGATGCAGTCATAATACCCGTCACCCTTCGTGTGCTCCTTGTTGATCCAAAGCGATGCCGGCCGGTCGCGCAATTGCTCCAGCGCCGTAAACGGCAATTCGCCGACCTTGACCCAACGGCCCTCATCGATGACATGATTCTCAGTCTGATGGTGGCGAGGATCCGGATTCAGGAACGGAATTTCGATGATGTCGAGAAGCTTGGGTGTCGCGTTGTTCTCGTAGCGATACTCCGAAAATCGCACCTCTGCGGTTGGCCGCGTACTCACGGGCCGAATCCATCCGCCAAAGCCATCGCCGACTACTTCTCGGCCCGCGAAACAGCGGCCGTTCGGCGGTTTGTACGAATTTGCCAGGCAAACGATGCGTTTTGTGTAGGCCATTATCTGCGCATTTTCTCCGTGATCTCCTCGTCTCGCGCCGAGGTCATCCGTATGAAATCCTCGTCGTCGATATTCGCGGTGGCCGTCCTCGCCATACAATCACACGCCAGACCTGGCCCAGAACATTTCTTCTGGGGAACTGTTCCAATCATGACGCAAGCCTCAAACCGGCGCAAGCGTGAGCCCGCTTCAGCAAGGGAAAACCCGTTCGAACGGACGCCCCTCCGTCGTATGGCGTCGCATCCCGAGCGATTGGGTCCAATCGTCGCTACGCCAGATCCGCTATTTGCAGTGACGAGGCTCGCGCAGGCAAGTGGCAGGCGGTCAGGATCCCCTTCGGGCCAACTGGTCGAAAGTCTGAGTGCTGTGCAGGTTGGGACTTTCGCCAGTCGGCTTGTGGCTTGAACTGCACCTGGTCGCAAAACCCCGGGCGGTGATTCGACGGGGCTGAGAGTCGTTTGTTAGGATAAGGAACGACAAACGCGTGGATCGAGCGCGGGGACGCGTGTGCGATGTGCGCCGGGCCGTAAGCGTTCTATAATCGGTTTTGTTGAAGGCTCAATCGGCGGAATCGCCGCTTGCCTTCATCAGGGGCTGTCTTTCGGTTGGGCGCGTCCGGTGGACGTACCACGTGACAATGCGGCTCCAACAACGAGGCCTCGATGCCGAGGCGCTCCGCAACGCAATCGCCAGCTTGGAGATCATTGAAGCGTATCCGGACGACAAGTACTTGCCGAGTTTTCTGTTGAGGGGCGAGACCAAAGGAGCGGTCTTCCACGCGCAGATCGCGACAGATGTCGAAGGCGACAATATCCGGGTTGTGACGATGTACACCCCCGATGCGGACGAGTGGGACGAGGAGTTCCGAAAGAGGAGGACGAAATGAAGTGCCGAGTCTGCGGAGGACAACTGGAATCGCGAATCACTGATTTGCCTTTTAAGGTTGGTGATTCCTCCATCGTGATCCTCCGATCGCTTCCGGTGCTCCAGTGCCGCCAATGCGGTGAAACTGAATTGG
>CAYPHJ010000246.1:0-3018 GCA_964410485.1 uncultured Syntrophobacteraceae bacterium | reverse complement strand
GTCTCCCGTAGGGTGCTACGGTAAATTCCAGGTGGAAGATCACCATCTTTTCCGAAACGTGGCAGAGAAGATTCGGTCGCTTGCGCCACAAACCACTTTTACCACAGGTGTCCCGCCACGGCTAACGACTAGGATCACCGAGCGGCGATAATCGATCATCCACTTTGACGACGCCAACCAATCGCCGCTTCGGTGCATCCGTTGGTTCGGCCTCTGTGCTTCACGCTCCGGTGCTGTCCGGCGTGGTTGGAACGTCGCCTTTAGCCAGCTTGTCAGCGATTCGTCCGATTTGCTGAATCAGATCACGGAGTTCGTCGAAAGTCAGGTGGGCCCCATCCGCGTGCAACCCGTCGTTCTTCATCCACACCGCGTGGAGCTGCCCTGCCGGAAGTGTCTCCGGGTTGGAATGGCGGCTCTTGTTGTAGATGAGATTGAGCCGCTCATATGGGCTGCCGTCTCCCGGCGAGAACAGTTGGAGACCGAGCCTTCCGAATAAAATCGAGCGACTGGTACACCATTCCCACGGTGGACTCAAACCGACGAAGGCATCGAAAGTAGAGGGAAATATCGCGTTTGCCAGCCACCAAGTTCGTCAGGTGTTCTCGCGCCTCCTCGTAATCGGTCACGGCTCCTTCTGCGCGCCGGATGAGGGCGAATGCCAATGCCGCCTTCTCCTTCGCAAGTGGAAGGCGGAAGATCCAGTTGAGGACAAAGGAACTCAGCCATGATGAGCAGTTCGGGAAGTCCGGAGCCACGGGGGCCGCCCGGCACTCGGTCAACTGCGAAAGGTCTTGGGCGACAAAGTTATCCAATGCGTACAGCGTCAGCGGCATTTTTCAGCAGCCTCCACCTCGTCGGCCGAACGATCAAGCTGACCGATGCCGAGGAGCGCGTCGGTGACGCTCGCATCGAAACAATGACAGGACCGTGCTCCTCGGCATTCGGTCGAGCGACTTGTTAGGCGCTGTGGTCATCTTCGTCGCGATCTGTCGGGCCATCGCCTGAATCTGGTGAAAGATACTCGATGAGATGAGACATCAGTTCTCCCTCTAAATCCATGTCGATGCTGCCCATTGTGTAAGCGTTAGCCCGCATATCGCTCTGTAATCCGGTCTCAGTGCTCTCCCAAATCTGTCGCTTTTGGATCACACTCCAACGTTGAATGCACTCTCGGAGTGTCTCCTCGATGGGATCAATGAATTTAGAATCGCAGTATCCGCGCTTGGCGAACTCGCGTCGGGCTATAGTGACGACGTCAAGACGATGTCCCGGCAGCTTAATGCGTGCTACCTTGTCGAGCACCTCAGTCACGGCATCATTGTAGTCCATAAAACGATTTTAATCGTCGTGAAGCAAATGCGCATAACGCTTCGAGTGAGCCGCGCGAGCTTTGCGAGCGTCGGGCTCGAATCGGTTGTTAGGCAACGTATCTTTTGTCCTCCGGGCACTTATCTTCACTCGGACCATAGGCTTCGAAATTGTGTGGCGACAACCTGCTCGTACGGAACCGGTGACGAGAGCTGTCCAACGGCTTGGGCAAAGCGATTCATCTCTTCAATGGCCTCCGTCGAGATCAACGGTTGATAGAACTCCGCATCGCGTGCCAATATTTGACCCATTAGCTCCGCTTCGACAGGAGGGAACAATTTCTTCGTGACCGCTGTTACCCGCGAAGGGTCCTGTCGTAGCACGGATTGCGCCCGAACTATTGCCCGGATTACCGCTTCAACGCGCTCCCGCTTGGTTTCGATGTTCGATTCGGTAGTGGACAGCGCAGCGAACGAATAATTCCCTGCACCAAGCGGGCCATCGCCACGTCTTGTATCGATAACCACGGAACCGCCGCCCAGGTAAATCGCAAGTTCACATCCCAATACATTGGCCCAGAGCCCATCCACTTTCCCATCCGCGAGTGCCCGCCCGGCGGCGACACCGAAGGAAATATCGGAATCGGCAGTTGGCAACGGGCCAACTTCTACTCGATCCCGCTCGATGTCGATCCCAGCCTCCCGAAGCAAGTACTTGAACACAAGGTCGGGACCCCGATCGGCGGCAATTCGCCGGCCTTTGACTGCCTCAATCTCACCGCGCTTGGCAAGACCCCTTTTCATTACCAGCATCCACGGCGTGCCTTGCGATACCGTCGCCACGAGCTTTACCCCGCGCCAGCCAGGAAAGATCACCAGCGGGGCGTGAGCTGGACCAGCGGAAAAATCAACGGTTCCGTCGCGCAGAGATTCTACAGCTCCCAACGCACGGATAGTCACTATCTCTACGTCCTGTCCTTCTTCCTTAAAGATTCCCAGCTCCTTGGCTGCTATCAAGGGAATGAATGTACTCGACACAAAATCAGGAACTGCGATACGCATGCGGTATTCCCTGTGCTACTTTTTTATCACTCCTTTTCGGAATCAGGCATCTCGCCTAACGTTAAGGCTGAGAAGCGCGAAGCGGCTTTCTCAAGCCGTTGGTTAGGCAAGAGACGCTGTCAAAATGACGGCCTTAGTAGAGCTCTCTCCAGCGGCCGAGGAACCTCGAGACGAAAGAAGCGGTCCGCCGAATATCCATAGTCCTCGCCACTTTCATCAACCACGCGTAGGTAGCCGTGAGCTTCCGCCTCTTCGTCAGGAATGACCCGGTAGAGTTTCCCTTTTTCGAGAGAGGCCTCGTATCTCTTGTTGTTGATGCAGACCACAAAATACTTCTGTCGTTTGGCTCTTTTCTTCATAGCTAATCCAGCAAAGGAAACTTTATCTTGAGTTCCTTGCGCCCGATACCGTGAGCTTCGTACCAATGTACCTCGGCAGTATGAACTGATCCATCGATCAGCCGGACTCTGGCAATCCCTTTCAATTTTCTCCACCGGCCCGTTCCATAGCGCCTGCGCAATCGGGCACGCTCGCGGACGCGGCGGCCAAGGGCGATCGGCTGAATCTCCCTAATCGGGCCGACCAGTTCGAAATCCATTGACCCCGCATAGAATCACCGTTTCGCCGAAGTTTCCACCCTTGCCTAACG
>CAYPHJ010000245.1:0-3028 GCA_964410485.1 uncultured Syntrophobacteraceae bacterium | reverse complement strand
ATGCCCTGAGCGTGGTCGAAGGGAGGGGCCAGGGGAGATTTTGGACAAGAGTGATGGAATGTATTCATTGCAAAGGACGGATGAAGCGCGGAACGGCTCCATTTAGCTTGGACCGTAACGGATATCACGTCTCATGGGATGCCATCCCGGCGTGGGTATGCACGCAATGTGGAGAGCCATTTTTTGAAGCTAGAGAAGTCGACCTGATTCAGAATGTTTTGCGCGAGCTTGACCGGGAAAGCGCTGCGCTCGGGACGCCAGCCCCAACCTCAAAGCCATAATTTTGGCCAAAACAGTGGTAGCCCTATTCGCGGTCGGGAGGGGAAAAGGGAACAGCTCTAGACGGGACACGAAAAGGGGCCTGGGGTCGGCCTGGGGTCAAATCTTTTTGTTAGTAATTAGAGTTCCATAATTACCCCGCGAAATGCTTCTGCATCGGAACACTTCCATCATTTGAGATTGGTTCCAATCATTCCATTCCAATCGTTTTTGACAATACGCATTCAACCCTATTCGTATTCTAGAAGGACACCGGTCCCGACGTTATTGCCCAATGACGCGGCCCAGTTCCAATCGTACCAGCCGTATCGGACGTCAGAAGAGGCTTTGCACTTCGGGAACGCTATGGGCGCTCTCGTGTGAGTCCTCGGAGTTGTGGCCTTCGGCCGCGCCCGAAGCACGGTTAATCCGCTGCATCCCGAACAGGTGTCGGCCTTGGTAGCTAGCGGCATCTATGTTTCACCGGGAATCCCATGTACCTCGGATTTGCCATCGTGCTTCTGGCGTGGGTCGTGTATCTGTCGGCATGACCGACCTTGCTCGTGGTCGCTGGATTCATCGCCTGCATGAATCAATTCCAGATCAAGCGGAAGAGAGAGCGATGGAGTCGCGATTCGGCGAGTGGTACGTTGGGTACAAGCGGTCGCTCTGTCTCTGTTATAGGTTCGTGAGTAATTGGTTAGAAAAACAACGGCTAACCGCTGGTTGAAGCTGCTCGTGCAGATAGTTTCGAATTATTCGCACCTGACAGTTCGAAATCATCCATAGCATTTGGCGCTTGGAACGGCGTGCAGTTTAACCATTGAACGTTAGGCATCAGGAGGCAGTATCGAATGCACAAAAGTCGGCTGGGAAACATTGTCATCGACTGCAAAACGGATGATTTATTGTCAGAAGCTCAGTTTTGGAGTTCCGCTCTGGGCTATCGACTGCCTGATGATTTAGATGCAGCAACCAACAACTTCATCCAATTTGCAACGCCACCCGGTGAGGTACGGGTTATCATTCAGCGGGTCCACCATGAAGCGCGAGCTCATCTTGACATCGAAACGGATTCAATAGATTCAGAGGTTGCGCGCCTGGAACGCTTGGAAGCAACTGTCGTGTCCCGGAATGATGGGTGGGTAGTCATGCAAGCCCCGAGTGGGCACCGATTCTGCGTTGGCAGTCCCTATCGTGGTGGCTTCGATCAGGGAGCCAACACATGGGAGTGATGTGGATGCAATTAATTCAAGACGACGCCGCTCCGCGGTGGTGTCCGCATCATCGCCGAGATTGGCAGCCTTCAAGGTTGCCGCTTCAAAGGTTTTGGTTTTGTAGAAGGTCCAGTCCAGCGTTTGTTCAAACCGCCGATTGCTGGGCCAAAAGCAGATTATTCCGGGTTCACAAGCTGATCGGCGAGATCCGATGTTTCTTCTCGCGTTACCTGAGGGCTGCTTACTGGATTGTGAAGGCTCTGCTCCGGAGCTTATCTGACTAGTGACAATCGGTTGTGGTTGGCAAAATAAAGTTGGGGGGTTTCGTGCCCTTAGAAACCATAGCTTCTCCTCTATTTCGGAGGGTTTAAACGATCTCTCTTCATAACTGTGGGTTGCCTTAGCTTTGCCAGGACCGAATCGACAGCGCATTCAGCAGTAGACTTAATGGTTGGCCCGACAACAAGTGAATGATTGCTATGACAACACAAAAGATCGTAATCAGAGACGAGACAAAGGTCGATGTTGGCGTCATCACCGAGGTAACTGTCGCAGCCTTTGCAACCATGGAGATCAGCAGCCACACCGAGCAGTTCATAATTGGCGCCCTCCGTTCCGCAAGGGGCCTGACCTTATCGTTAGTTGCGGAGGTGGATGGCCGTGTTGTGGGGCATATTGCGTTTTCACCTGTGGCCATTTCAGATGGCACTAAGAATTGGTATGGACTTGGTCCACTTTCAGTACTTCCGGAATACCAGGGCAGGGGGATTGGCAAAGCTTTGATACAGGAAGGGCTATCACGGTTGAAGAAGCTAGGTGCCAAAGGCTGCTGTCTCGTGGGGCATCCGGAGTACTATAAGAAGTTTGGGTTCGATAACATTCCAGAACTTGTCCATGAGGGAGTGCCACCGGAAGTCTTTCTCGCACTATCTTTCGACGGGCGTACTCCGCGGGGCATTGTCACTTTCCACGAAGGATTCAAAGCGGATGGCCAACAAGTTGGTGGAGCGGACGGCTAACCCCGCCGCTCACCATGGCGTTAAGCCTATTGAACTGAATTCTCTATCAATCCAGTCTTCCGAGAATCGAACTTAAGCATCTTTCAATTCGATCCTACAGTGCTCGTCGTCAGTTCGCCTCGATATACTGTGGGCAGTATCTGGATACACCGCCAATTTGTCGGATTAATATTCTTGACAGGATTTTGTGTGATCGAAAACAGCCAACCTGATATACGGCAGCGCATTCAGCAGTAGACTTAATACTTGGGTGCGGACAAACGAAAGGAGGTGGATTCATGCAGCACATTGTTTCACCCGATGGTACCCGCATTTCCTACGACAGGTATGGCAGTGGTCCGCCTCTGGTGCTTGTGCACGGTAGTTTCAGTGATCACAGAACAAACTGGAAGTTCGTAAAGCCATTCTTCGAGAAGCAGTTCACCGTGTTCGCTGTGGCCCGCCGCAACCGAGGTGAAACGGACGCGACAGCGGGCCATCGTGTGGAAGATGAAAGCCGGGATGTCACCGCGCTGATCGAATCGATCGATGAAT
>CAYPHJ010000244.1:0-3040 GCA_964410485.1 uncultured Syntrophobacteraceae bacterium | reverse complement strand
CCATATCCTCGAGCATGAAGATATGGGAATGATGCGCAATTATCGCGTCGAGTCGAAACGCGTTTGACGCAGGTTTTCCGTTCGTTCTCTGGCGGTGTGGACGATTTACAGCCGATTGTTGTGAAAAGGGGAAGGAAAAAAATCAGCCGGTGCCGCTCCGGCATCGCTGGTTTTGTACGGCGGCAAAATACCTTCTATGATGTGTTTTGTTCATGAGAAAAGTTTTTCTACCACGCCATTTCCTGGCATCGGTTGCTCTGCTGCTGGCCCTGGTCTTCGTCTATGCCTTTTCAGAAAGTCAGCGGCTGCGTGGCGAGCTTATGCGCCAGACCGAGGCAAAGGGTAGAGCACTCGCCGCTGCTCTGGAAACCGGCGCCAAGAACGCCATCCTGGGAAATACGCTGCTGGAAGAACAGATCAGCCAGCGGCTGTTGGACAACGCCCGCCTTGTGGATCGATTGCTCATTTTCGGCGCGGTGGATCAGGAAGTGTTGAAAGAGATCAGCGCCATGAATCACCTCGCCAAAGTGGAGCTTCTGGACAGCGAGGGCAGACGGTGGGAGCCTCCGCCGGTCCCCAGGACACCTATGGAAATGAAAGAGCGAATGCATGGCTCGTTCGCCGACGAATCCTTGCGCCATCCGCCGTTCCGACCTTTCATGTGGGGAAGACACTGGCCACCGTCTGCGCAAAAGCCGGGAGTGTCCGAAGATCTGCCGCCACCGCTCAAGGAAAAAAAGTTTTGGGAAGGCAGCCTGTTCGGCGTTGCGATCGGCGCCCGGGCTTTTCCAGGCGTCATCGTGGTCCATGCCAACGCAGAGTATATTCTGAATTTTAAAAGCGAGATCGGAGTTCAGCGGCAAATCGAGGAGCTGGGGCGTCAATCGGATATCGATTACCTCGCACTTCTGGACAGCAACCTGAAGATACTGGCGCACACGAACCGGGCGCTGCTGGGCGCAGAAGCCGAAGACGATGTCATTTTGCGGGTCAAGTCTGCCGGCCAGGGCTGGGGTAAAGTCGTTGAGCTCGATGGTGGAAAGCGCATCTATGAGATGGCTGAGCCAATTCGGTTGGATGGCTCAGGGCTGGGCTTTCTCAAGATTGGGCTTTCCTTGACTCCAGTGGAAACGGCATGGCGCAATAGCGTTAAGTCGATCATGGTTCTGAGCCTATCTCTTCTCGGGGCGGGCATCCTGGGTATGGGGTTTATTTTTTACAACCAGCAGTCACATGCCCGACAAATCAGAGCTTTGGAGGCCGAGGTGGCCCAGCGTGAACGGCTTTCCACGTTGGGCAATATGGCGGCCACCGTTGCCCATGAACTCAGAAACCCGCTTAACTCCGTCTCGATGGGTCTGCAGCGCCTCAAAGGGGAGTTTCGACCGACTCAGGATGAGGAGCAATACTCCCGTTTCATAGAACTGATGCGCAGGGAGGTCGAGCGCTTGAATTTGATCGTTGAGGAGTTCCTCTCGTTGGCGCGCCCGATGGAGATCAAGCCCGAGCCGGTACGCATCGATGAGCTTCTGCAAGAAATGGCCGTGCTCGCCGAGAGCGATGCCAAATCAAAAAAAGTCGAGATTAAGGTCGTCGTTCCGCCGGACCTGCCGGTAGCGAGAGTCGACAGAAATTATTTCAAACAAGCGCTGTTGAATCTGATACTCAACGGCATGCAAGCGATGTCCCGGGGAGGAGGGTTGACATTGGAGGCTAACGTATACCGCGATCACATGGTCGTGAGCGTGGCGGATACGGGCGCGGGCATTCCGGAAGACGTTCTGCCGCGGATTTTTGATCCCTATTTTACGACCAAAACCAAAGGGGCTGGTTTGGGACTCCCCATTGCGCGCCGGATTGTCGAGGCTCACGGGGGGAGTCTCACGGTGAATAGCACGGTTGGACAAGGGACACGCTTCCAAATCGAGGTTCCCCTCTCTCGCTAGCCCGGATATTCACGTGACAGGCACCGAGGAGCGCTTCTTCCGGAGCGATTCAGGCTCAGCCGGAGGCTGATCCGCCTCTGGCGGAAACAGGGCTGCTCCTCGGTACCCGAGGAATTTCAAATCGCAGATTTCAGATTTAAAAAACGGGGATTCTGAGATCTGAAATTTGTAATCTGAAATGCTGAGCGGAGCGAAGCCATGGAACAAGGGATGAACTACTTCCGCATCTTGGTGGTGGACGACGAGCCGGCGCAACTGGAGCTGCTTTCCGGCTTCTTAAACAAACAAGAGTTCGAGACTGTCCTGGCGGAGAGCGGGAGCAAGGCGCTTGAAATTTTTCGCCAAGAGCCGATCGATCTCGTCATCACGGATCAGAAAATGCCCGATATGTCGGGTTTGGATTTGCTGAAGGCCGTTCGGTTGATCAATCCTGAAGCCGCGGTTGTGGTCATTACCGCTTACGGAACGGTGGATACGGCGGTTGCGGCGATCAAATCTGGAGCTGCAGATTATTTATCCAAGCCGGTCAACCTTGACGAGCTGCTTTACAGGATCGAACAGGTTCGTGAGCGCCGCCGCTTGCTCACCGAGAACCGCGAGCTGCGCAAAGCTCTCGAAATGCACCACCGGATCGAGGGCATCGTGGGTGAAGGCGATCGGATGCTCGAGGTCTTCTCTCTGGTTCGCAGGGTCGCTTCGAGTGAAGCCACGGTCTTGATTCGCGGTGAGAGCGGCACGGGAAAGGAGCTGATCGCCAAGGCCATTCATTATGGTAGTCCTCGCGCTTCAGGCCCCCTGATCCGCGTGAACTGCGCGGCCCTACCGGAGGCGCTTCTCGAGTCGGAGTTGTTCGGCCATGAGAAAGGTGCCTTTACCGGAGCGCTGGCCGCGCGCAGAGGGCGTTTCGAGCTGGCCGACGGCGGCACTCTTTTCCTCGACGAAATTGGAGACCTGCCCTTATCGCTTCAAGCCAAGTTGCTTCGAGTGCTTCAGGAGAGGGAGTTTGAACGGGTAGGCTCCAGCAAGCCGGTCCGGGTCAATGTGCGCATTCTGGCGGCGACTCATCGGGATCTCGAGGCGCTTCTAAAATCAGG
>CAYPHJ010000243.1:0-3186 GCA_964410485.1 uncultured Syntrophobacteraceae bacterium | reverse complement strand
GAGCTGCTTCCACTTTCTCATTCGAAGCACCATGTTGCATCCCACTGGATGCGTTGATGTCAATTCAATAAGGACAACCGTTGATGCTGGCCGCTTTCATACACAGCAGGTGTCTCAGATCAGGCGCAATGAGTCCTGAGGCGAGAATGCCCTGCTGCAATGCCTGGACCCCCTTTTGAATCGTGGGCCGCAGACCATAAACGCGGGCGGTATTCAAAATCGCTCCGTAACGCTTGCGCTGCTCGTCGAAGACTTCTCTCACCTCTGCGGGAGCCTGCTCTGGGTCCACCCCTTTAATTCTCAGCATGCTAACTTCTCCATTTTCAAACGTGATAGTAGTTGAACGTAACTTGTACCGATTTCGCTGTCAATTCATGAACCCACAGGCGGGGATACGTTCTCTTCTTTTTACGGCTCCGGTTACACTAACCGCTAACCATATGAGCTAAATTAAGGTCTTTATCGAATACCGAAGGAGTCTCGTCAGATGCCCTGGGTATATCTCGTCATTGCTGGAGTGTTTGAAACGGCTTGGGCCGTTGGATTGAAATACAGCGCCGGCCTTAGCAAACTCGGCCCGAGCCTGTTTACGGCAGCAACCATGCTGATCAGTATTTATCTCTTGGCATTGGCCTTACGCACGCTGCCCGTCGGCACGGGATACGCTGTGTGGACCGGAATCGGAGCGCTGGGTACGGCAATTCTCGGCATTGTGCTTTTTGGTGAATCGCGCGACCCGGTGAGAATCCTTTCGGTTCTCCTGATTATCGCCGGCATCGTGGGATTAAAGCTCACCTCTTCGGAGTAGCACAGAAAAAAAGAACAATCCGGGCTAATACGCGGTCATGATTCCCGTGGCCTCCGTAATGAAGCACAAAGGCATGTGAGACGTGTTGCGCGCGTAGCCCACTCTTCCCTGCCGATCGATCATGACCAACCCGCCGGTACCTGAGGTCCTTTCCAGCAACAAAGTGACGGCCCGTTCGGCGCAGTCAACGGGAGTCATGCCGCTACACAGGAACTCGAGCGCGGTCTTCGCCAGCAGCACCCGAATAATGGCTTCACCCTGACCCGTGCACGAGACACCCCCAGTCTCATCGGCATACGTACCGCAGCCGAGGAGCGGTGAATCTCCGACCCGACCCGGGAGTTTATTGAAGATCCCGCCGGTGGATGTCGCCACGGCAATCTTCTGCGCAATGTCAAGAGCCACGGCGCCTACTGTGCCGTGCTTTTCCTGCCAGCGCATCCGCTCAGCAGCGGTGATCAAACTACCCATTGGGACTTGCGGAATTCCCGCTTGTGCCGCAAATAGCGCCGCTCCTTCCCCAACCAACAAAACATGCCGCCCGTCTTCGAGCAGACGGCGCGCCAGCCGAATTGGATTCTTGATACCTTGAACAGCCCCGACTGCGCCGGCTCGGAGCAAATGGCCATCCATGATTGCGGCGTCCATTTCGATCTCGCCAAGGCTGTTGAGTGTCGAGCCGGTGCCGGCATTAAACAGTGGATTGTCTTCGAGCACGACTACCGCCGCCTCGACAGCATCAACAGCCGACCCACCGCCCCGGAGGATTGTCCATCCCGCTTCTGCTGCAGCTTTGCAGCCATCGAGCCGCTGCGGCAGACTGTTATCCCGCACCGGACCCGCCCCTCCGTGCACGATAATCGCCGGGTTTTGTCTTGACATGGGCTAAACCAAGCCCTACTGAGCAGCTAACAGCATTAGGTAGTCAGCCAGTAAAAAACAGTTCAAAAGTTCAAGCTCTGCGGTCGTCTGTGTCTCCTGTGTTGTCATCCTGAGGCAAAGCCGAAGGATCTGCTATTGAATGATCGACGGCCGGTGAGGGGGGCGCCGGGAGAACGGGGACCGGAGAAAAGCAGATTCCTCGTCACTGAGTTCCTCGGAATGACAGCAACGTATGCTTATGTTTGGAACGACTGGAACCATTTGAACGTATCAGACGTTTTATTTGGTGACATCGAGTTGATCGCGCGCCTTGGCATCAGGGGTCGGAAAAATGCGCGCGCCGCTGCTTTCGTCTTCCAGGACAATCGCAAGCTTTGGGCACATTTTTGCCGCCTGCAAGACATCCTCGTGACTGTCTCCTTTTGGATCAACCACAACAGCCTTGAACTCATCGTCCAGATCGAAGACGTTCGGCGCGATAGAAATGCAGTTGTTATGGCCGCGGCATTTGTCTCGATCGATCTCGATCTTCATGCTACCTCCTCTAACCAGACCTTTGGGGTTACAGTTCCCGCAGAACTGCCCGGCATGGCGCACCGTCCGAGCCGGCGAGTTTGACCGGTAGGCAAATCAACTCATACCGTCCCGGGGGCACGCGCGAAAGATCGATACCCTCCAGCAGTACCATGCCGCGATCCAGAAAGGCCCGGTGAACCGGCACCTGCTCATCCGCGTGAGCCACCGAAAGGTAATCGAGCCCGACCAGTTGAACACCCAAATCGGCGAGCGCCCTGGCTCCACCCACTGAAAAAGCGACGAAACTTGGATCGTATTCCGGCTTGTGCAAGAGGCTGGAGTTACGCGTCTTGAAGAGAACCCGCTTCTCTCCCGCCAGTGCCAACCGCGCGACGTCGCTCGAGCCGATCTCGCGCTCTACATCAACAGCGCACACGCGCGCCGGACCCATAAAGAGATCCGGCGGCAGTTGTTCAATCGTCGCGCCGTCATCGACAAAGTGAAACGGCGCATCCACATGTGTTCCCGCATGAACACTCGTATGCATCGACGACGAATTATTGGCGTCTCCTCGGCTTTTACGCTTGCGCTCGATCAGCTCGAACGGCTGCGCCGTAATCCACCGAACGGTCTCTGGCGAAAGGTTCAATGAGATATCGTAAATTTTCATTTTGCGCTCCCGGACGATCTTAGTTGACACGGGTCATGCTGACAAGTACCCGCACTACTGCTTGAGAGTTTTTACACCGGCGCAAATGTTTAGAATGTATTTCATCGCGCCAAGAGCGCCAAGAAGAGGCGATTTACCACCACGAAGCACACGAAGGGCACGAAGGATTCGGAAAAATGATTTCTTGAATTTTTTGTCTTAACTTCGTATTCTTCGTAACCTCCTTAGAAAATTGAACTTATGCAAAACTCAGTCACCGCTTGAAAAGAAAATCCCCCGGTCCTGCGGCCCGCCCCCTTTGCAAAGGGGG
>CAYPHJ010000242.1:0-3224 GCA_964410485.1 uncultured Syntrophobacteraceae bacterium | reverse complement strand
TGTGGGCGAGCGTAAGATCATGAAACACTTCGTAGAGCGGCGCCGGGTTTTGGCTATAAAGCAGAGGCGTGAACTCAGACGGCTGGGAGAGCTCGGAGGAAACGGATTTGCTGCTCGTCGCAGCGCAAATGCGATACTATAACGGCGGTGAAACACTAGCAACGGGGTTTTGTCGGGAATTGAACAGTTCTATGAATGGGCGGGCCTTCTCTTTACGGGGAGCGCGGTGTCAGCTCGACAAACGGGAGACCGGCGGAACTACAATGGGCTACTGAGGAGGAGCAATGCTGGCGACGCGAATTACGCAAAAGGAAGGATTTTTTTACTTTATTGCCTATCCGGCGGCATCTCTGCTGAAGAAGGTGAGTTTCAGCAGGTCAGGTGGAGCGCGTCCTGCGGCTCAGTCAAAACCTGGTGCCGCCCCTAGATGCACCATCAAAAATGCCCGGAGATCTGGATCTCCCCGGCCGGGCTCGGATATAACCGCACCCAAAGCCTCTCCTCCTAGTCCGCCAGCACTCCTTGATCTCGCCCACCACCGTGCTGATAAATGATTCTCTTGCCTGTCTTGTCGTCGATCTCGTTGCGCTGCCCGCCTGCTTTGGCGAGATCCTCAGGCGTGGCTTTGTGGCTGTTGCCAAGGAGAATCATCGGCTCATCGTACGGGTTTGAGCCTTCGTAGAATTCATGCGCGGGAATGCTGATGATTTTTCCAGGTGAGAGCTCGTGAGTTTCATTGAGTCCCTTCATCACCCCGCGTCCGGTGAGGACATAGTACGTGCGGTCGGAAGGATGGTTGTGTATCCTTTGCACGTCTCCGGGAGGGAAGTAGAGAATCCATGTTTCCAGCTGTTCTCTTCTAAACAGATCCAATCGTCTTTGGCCTTTCTTTCGCTGTTTCGCCATTTCCAGCACATCCAGCACTTGCATAGTAACCTCCTCGAGGGGTTTAGAAGCATCGTTAAGATCTGGGGGAAATCTATTCCTGCCAGGTTGGATTTGTCAATCTCCGCCTCCGTTTGTGTGTCGGGCGGCGTCGTAATATAGACAGACTTATTTGGGGAGGTGACATGAGTCTGATCCGGCTGAGCGTTATGTACGGCCACCTGGAAGGCACCAGCTTTGCCCGCGATCCTAGCGGCTACCTTTCTATCGAGGCTGGTATCTATACGAAACACGGTCTGGATGTTTCCTGGGACTGTGTGCAAGGCACCGAAGAGCGTTATCGCAAACTGCAAGACGGCTCGGCACAGATCTCATTGGTGGTTGGACGTGCCTCGCTCCAGCACTTTTTGGGTTCGAAAACGACGCGGATTCTCGGTTGTGTCATGAATACCTGCCCGTACTATCTGGTTGGCCTGCCAGGGATCAGGGAAACCGACGATTTTCGGGGGAAAACAATTGCCTGCCGTGAGGGGCCCTCGCGCAATGCACCGTTAGCCGAGAGCTTTGAAAGGGCCGGGTTGCGCTTGGGTGAAGATCTGGCGCTTGAATTGCCCGACGCTGATCAAGATGCTTTCAATTCGTTGATGAGCGGCAAAGTCGCGGGGGCATTGTTGCCCCGGCCCTATGGTTTTATTGCTGAAGAACAGGAGTGCAGAAGAATCATTGGGTGGCCGGACGTAGTCGATGATCCGCTGCCCATTACAATGGAAACTACCGAAAGGCTCGCCCTTGAGAGAAGAGAGGATTTTTCCAGGTTTTTGGCTGCTCATCGCGAAGGCATTCGCTATCTGAAGTCCCATCGCCGCGAGACTTTAAAGATGCTCGAGCGGCAATTCGGCCACTCGCCAGCGCTCGCCGCCAAAACCTGTGACGATTATCTGATCTATATGGATGAGGGGCTCACGGTGGACTTGCAAAAATTGCAGCTGCTTTTGTCGCAAGTCGAGCCGAATTTCCTGGGTGGGGCCGAGCGCCTGGCGTCGGAGTGGATCGTTCCGGGAGGGCTAAGAGAATAGCGCCAATTCGAAGCGTTTGTATGTTATTCACAGGATTCGAGCGGCGAACTTTTGCACGATTTTACGAAGGAGGTTTTATGGCAGGCATTATCGACGCGGATACACATATCGCAGAGTCTGAGGCCATGTGGAACTTGTTGGATAAGGATATGTATCATCGCCGACCCGTGCTTCTCAAAGCGCCGGACGATACGCTCTACGGACCGCGCAATGCGTTTTGGCTCATCGACGGTAATATTTTTCCCAAGCCTAACGGCAAGGGTAGTTTTCGTCTCATCACGCCGTCGGCAACCAAGCTGGAGACTTCACGCGGGGACATTGCTATCGCTTGTAGGGAAATGACTGATATCTCCGCCCGGCTAAGAGACATGGACAGGCTCGGCGTTGAAACCCAGGTCGTGTTTCCGACTCTGTTCTTGATCTATTTGACCGATGACACGGTCCTTGAAGTCGCTTTATGCCGCGCCTACAACCGCTTTCTGGCGCAGGCTTGCGCTCAGTCGGGTGGTCGCATGAGATGGGTGGTGATTCCACCGCTCAAATCGACCGAGGAGTCCGTCAAAGAGCTCAAGTGGGCCAAAGACAACGGAGCCGTGGGGGTTTTCTTCCGCGGCATCGAAGGTAACTGGACGCTGGACAACCCGTATCTCTTCCCAATTTACAAAGCGGCTAACGATCTGGATCTGCCGATCTGTATTCACACGGGAGCCGGCTGTCCTGCCTTTCTCAGCTTGTTCGACGTGGAGAGAAATCACACCTTTGGCCACAGTCGAATTCAGCCGCTCATGGCTTTTCGCGACATCATCGCCAACAAGATTCCGCAAGAATTTCCTCGTCTGAAATTTGGCTTTATCGAAGCTTCTGCTGGCTGGGTGCCTTTCTTGATGCACATCCTGAAAAGGCTTTTCCGGGACAAATGGAAGTTTTCATCCGACATTGACGTTTTCCGGGAGTATCGTATTTTCGTTGCCTGCGAAGCCGATGAGGACGTGAACTACATCGCGCAGTACACGGGCGAAGATCATCTGCTGATCGGCTCGGATTACGGACACCAGGATCCGTCCGAAGAGCGCCAACTCGTTGCCGCGATGAGAGCGCGCGAGGATATTCCACGCGCGCTCACGGACAAGATCTTTTTTGATAATCCGAGGAAGTTCTACCCATTGAACTAGACATCCCGTTTGCCTGATTAGGCGGCCCCAAGCGCGTACCCTTCGATACGCCACCAAAGGTGGCTACTCAGGGTAGTCGGCCTCCCCTAAC
>CAYPHJ010000241.1:0-3225 GCA_964410485.1 uncultured Syntrophobacteraceae bacterium | reverse complement strand
CAGGACTTCTATTCTGGGCAGTTTCCCCGCCGATTGCTCTTGCAGTTCTCGTTCCTGGGATGCTGCTGATGCTCGCCAGTACCATTCAGGGGCTTCGCGTGACGTAGATGAGCTCGAGGCGGCGCGCAGTGGTGATTCTCCCGTAGCCTAGAAACCGTGGAAACACCCGGAGGAGTTTGCGGAGAAATACCGTTTCGTCTTGCAGGCATAGGCCTCTTGTTGTTCATATCGGTCGCTTATGCGGAGGGTATTCTCGTTGATTTAGAATACCTGCAAAGGATAATGAAGGGGAGCAGAAAAAGAAAAAAATGACTGACAGGGATTTCTCCCGCTATTGGAAACAATTTAGCGAAAGCCTTTTCGCTCGTGACGTGACCAAACTTGCTGCTTCAGACCGATCGCTAAAAGCGCCTGCTGAGCTTTGCGTTAGGCATACAGGCACAAGATGACGATTTATCAACCGTACTCGAATTTCACTGCCCAAAGCAGGACGGTTTCGGCGCTCATGTCAATGTACGCGCAGTTGGAGGCTGACGCGTCCTCAAGAATTGAACTCACGCCCGTTGTTGTGTTCCTTGCGTTCTCGATTGAATCCTACCTGAACTCAATTGGTGCACGAAAGCTCAACATTTGGGATGAATTAGAGCGCCTCCCCTGGAAAAACAAGGTCGTTATCCTCCACAAGACAGCGGGCAGATCCCCGGAGTGGGGAAAGGACCCGCTGCAGTTCGCGAGTGAGGTTTTTGCATTGAGAGACAGACTGGCTCATGGTAAGCCCGAGCGGGTAGTCGGCCCGAAATTCCAGACCAAGGCAGAGGCGGCTCAGTATATCAATGGCCCAGAGTTGCACCGAGACTTGCAACCCGAGTGGTACAAGAGCATCACTAAGGAGTGGGTGCTGAAGGCGAAGGAACGTTTTCGGCTGCTGATGATCTATCTGGGTGAGTTGTTTGGCCTTCACGAGTCCGACCATTTGCTCAGCTCCACTGGTGGCTTGCTCATCGACGACGAGAAGGATGCCTAACAATCGGCTCGGAACGGATCTTCGGATCCCCTCGCTTGGCTCGCTGGCCTCGTCCGCTCAGCCTTAAACATTGGGCGACGTATCCGCACGCCAGCTCACGATCCATGAAACGGAGGACCAGATGACCATCACGAACAGGCAGTCGGGGACGAATGTGCATGAGATTGCCGATGGGATCTATCGCATCAACACGCCAGTTCTAATCGAAGGTGCAGGCGGGTTCTCGTTCAACCAGTACCTCATCGTGGATGATGAACCGCTGCTCTTCCACACCGGCCCGCGAAAGATGTTCCCACTCGTGCGTGAAGCGGTGACGAGCGTCCTGGCGGTGGAGAGGCTTCGTTACCTGGCCTTTTCCCACGTAGAAGCCGACGAGTGTGGCTCTCTCAATGAATGGCTGGCCGTGGCCCCGCAGTCTGTGCCGTTGTGCGGCTCCGTTGCTGCCATGGTATCGATCAGTGACCTTGCCGATCGGGCGCCCCGCGCACTCGCCGATGGCGAGCTGCTTTTGCTGGGCAAGCACTCCGTGCGTTGGTTCGACACGCCGCATCTGCCGCACGCTTGGGAATGTGGCCTGCTGACGGAAGAACGAACTTCGACACTGTTTTGTGGTGACCTGTTCACGCAGGGTGGTTCGGATCTTCCCCCGCTCACCGAGTCGGACATTCTCGGGCCGAGCGAGAGTTTCCGCCGGGCGATGGACTATTTCTCGCACACGAAGAATGCACGGGCGATGCTTGAGAGACTAGCCACGGCAAACCCCGCCACACTCGCGTGCATGCATGGCAGCGCGTGGCATGGTGATGGAGCAAAACTGCTGCGTGCTCTTGCCGACGCGCTATCGGCTTGATTCGGCGCTTGCTCGGCGCAGGAATGTCGCCCAACCAGGCGCTGCACCCGACGCCCCGGAAGCGGGCGCGGCTGAGTGCATCGTTAGACAGCCAATGATTATCGCTGAAGTAGAGCTTGAGTACTCACCTATTCCGGACGGTTGCCCACGGCGATTTGATGAGGTCACAATCAAAGGTGACGGCCAAGTATGGCGGATTCACAAAAACGACGTTGATCCGTTCCCGTCTGATCCGCATGCGCACAACCAGGAATCTGGCCTGAAACTCGATCTGTCCAACGGCGCCCTATTCCTCGGATCCCAATATACAAAGAGATCGGTCACCAGGAAAGCTCTACTTGACATCCGTCATAAGGCGGAAGCGAAGGTCGTCAAACTACCCGCGCTTCGAGTGTAAGATGGCTAAAAGGAATCCCCGGAGGCGTAAATTCGACATTTCCGGCACGACATATGAGGTCAGAGCCGCGCCGTTCCCAAACGGATGGCACGTCCAGTGTTTTAAAGAGGGCAAAGCTGTAGGTGCGCGTTATGGAATCGAATGGGATACCGCATGGGATTTCCGCGTATACACCGGTGCCGATCCAGTCGAAGAGCTGATGGGCATAGCCGAGCGCGACCTCCGGGCCCATATCGAGCACGGCGAGTTTAACGGGTAGCGGCTGTTTAACAATCGGCTTGAGAAGGATCTTCGACCCGCCCTCTCAGCCTTCAGCGTTAGACGTAATTTCCGTACCGCCGGATGACAAAAGGCACACATATTTATATGATGGCTCCGTGAAGCCATTCCGGTGGGATCCGGACAAGAATGAACGACTGAAGGTGGGGCGGGGGATATCTTTTGAGGAGATCATTGCTGCGATTGAGAGAGACGGCCTAAAGGACGTTCTGGTTCATCCGAACCAGCGTCGATATCCGGTCAGGTCGTGCTTGTTGTAGCCTACCGCAGCTATATTTTTCTTGTCCCTTCGGTCGAGGAGAAAACCCATTATTTCGTGAAGACTATCATTCCAAGCCGGAAGGCGACGCGAGATTATCTTGGAACCGGAGAGACTGATGAAGAAACTTGACCGATTTGAGCGGGAGATACTTGGCGCATATGAAAAGGGGGCGCTGGTGTCTGCGCGTCCGACGAAGGCGCAACTTGCCGCGTTGCGGGAAGCCGCGCGTACCACCTTTGTAAAGAACAAGCGCGTGAACATCCGACTTTCTACAGCCGATCTGATGGATCTTCAAGCGCGGGCTCATGAGGAAGGAGTTCCATACCAGACTCTGATCGCCAGCGTGCTGCATAAATATGTGTCGGGACGTTTGCGTGAAACGAAGTCACGTCTAACCACACGCTCAACACGGA
>CAYPHJ010000240.1:0-3253 GCA_964410485.1 uncultured Syntrophobacteraceae bacterium | reverse complement strand
TGGCGGACCGGCCCGCGCTTCGCTCGCGCAATGGCGCCTTGAGTGAATACCGAGAAGCGCCGGCATCCTCATCAGATTGGGATCAATTTTCGATATCGCGACTATCTCCACTTTCAAGGCGATCGGCGCCGCGAGAGTGATGGCGGCCCGACCGCTCAGGAATGCTTGTCCCGGACTGCTCTTCGCTCGAATTTTGCTGGACGAGCGTCTTGCGATTGGCGGACCGAAGCGTATATAGTTCGGCCGGAGCGTGGCGCGGCACTTGGGTCGAGAAGTTCAACTTTTTTCCAACGGAGGTTGCCATGAAGGTTTTAGCCACAGCAGCGCTTTTTGTCTTGCTTGCATGGGGATCCGCCTGGAGCCAGGCCGGCAAGCCGACCTCGGTGGCGGAGCTCGCTTCCTATACGGGCGCGGATCGCCAGCAGTTGCTCATCGAGGGCGCTAAACGCGAGGGCAAAGTGGTCTGGTACACGACTCTGATTGCGTACAAAGAGATTGCCAAGATTTTCGAAGCCAAATACCCCGGCGTCAAGGTGGAAGCGTACCGTACAGGTTCCACCGATTTGACGAAACGAGTTCTTACGGAAGCCAGAGCGCGGCGTCACGTCGTCGATATCGTCGAGACCACCCCGCCGAGCTTGATGGCCTTCCGAGACGAAAAGCTGCTTGCTCCCTACACCTCTCCGCATCTTGCCAAGTACCCCGACGAGGCCAAGGAAGCGGCGCCAAAAAACCTGGTTTACTGGACCACGGACCGCGAATCGTTTCTCAGTGTCGGCTTCAACAAAAAGCTGATTCCTGCGGCCGATGTGCCCAAAAATTTCGACGACCTTTTGAAGCCGAGTCTGAAAGGGAAGCTGGCGATGTCGGGAGATGCTTCGGGAAACCGGATCATCGGCGCCATGCTCAAGGCCAAGGGCGAGGAGTACGTCAAGAAGCTGAGGCAACAGGATATTCGGCTTTATATGGTCTCGGGGGGAGCGCTCAACGAGCTTGTGGTCGGAGGAGAGGTCGGTCTTTCGCCGACGATCTTTCGTAATCACGTGCTTGTTTCCGAAGCACAAGGCGCTCCAGTCTCCTGGGTGCCCATGGACCTCGTAGTCAACAACGCAGGCGGAGTGGCGATCTACGCGCACGCGCAGCAACCGCATGCGGCGGCGCTGTTCGCTGACTTTCTCATCAGCCCCGAAGGGCAAAATATACTCGAAGAGAAATTCAGGTTCGGCAGCCCTCTCAAGGACTACGGTTTTAAAAGATGGGTTCCGGAAGCGGGCATGACCACCGACGAGTACGAAAAGTCAGCGAACCGATGGCGTAAGCTTCTGCTCAGTATCACAAGAAAGTCTTAAAACCGGGGTTTCAACCGGGTTATAAACCGGAGTATCGGGGCGTTAAGCGATGGTTTTGAAAACCAGCACTCCAGTACTGCAACACTCCGTCACGGTTGCGACTGATCTTGTGAAATATCGGGTTAGCGCGTTGGAGGGACGTCGGCGATGCGCGACAGGCAGAGGGCAGTCCCGTTAAGCCCGGTCCTACTTTTTAGGATACCCGAGGCAGCCAAGAATTTTTCCCTGTGGCTGTTTGTCATCTCGGGCTTGCTCATCGGGTACCTGGTCTTACCGCCCCTGTTCTTCATTGTGTCGACGAGTCTCATTGCCGAGCGCGGGCCGGAAGCCGGCAGCCTTACCCTGAGTCATTACGGGAATATTTTCCTTTCCCTTGGCGATTTCAGGACTCTGTTGTGGAACTCTCTGGTTTTTTCCGCGGGAAGCGCCGTGGGAGCCCTTCTCCTCGGCACGACCATCGCGTGGTTGGCGGAACGCACCGACGCCCCGTTTCGCAATCTGGCGTATATTTTTGCTTTCATCTCTTTCGGCATACCGGGCATCGTCAAAGTGGTCGGCTGGATCCTTTTGCTCGGTCCCACCGCTGGTCTCATCAACGTGGCGGTAGCGGACCTGACCGGGATCTCGCCGCTGTTTGACGTCTTTTCCATGCCGGGGATGATCCTTGTCGAGGCGGTCGTGTGGGCGCCGGTGGTTTTTCTGCTGATGGCCACACCGTTTCGTACCATGGACCCGGCGCTCGAGGAAGCCGCCGTGGTTGCCGGAAGCGGCAATTGGCAAGTGTTCAAGAGAGTGACCCTGCGCCTTGCCCTGCCGAGCGTCCTGGCTGTATTGATTTTGACCCTTATCCGCGCTCTCGAGTCTTTCGAGATTCCCGCCCTCATAGGCTTGCCGGCCGGGATCGAAGTTCTGACGACTAAAATTTACATGGAGATCAGGGGCGGATTTCTTCCAAGATACGGCGAGGCGAGCGCCTATTCCATCATTCTCATCGGCCTGGTTGCTCCGGCGCTGTTCTTTTACCATCGAGTCACCGCCCACGGTTACAGGTTTACGACCATCACAGGCAAAGGATACCGGCCTCGGAGGATCGACCTGGGCCGGTGGCGCTGGTCGGCTGGGTTGCTTTTGCTGGCATTGCCGCTTCTCCAGGTGCTGCCGCTCTTCGCTCTGGTATGGGTTTCGTTTCTGCCTTACCTGCAGCCGATCTCCGAACAGGCGCTGGCTAGCGCTTCGTTGAAGAATTACTGGACCGCGTTCAGCGACGTTACGATCGTCGCAGCCATAAAGAACAGCCTCACGGTCAGCATCGCGTCGGCCACGGCTACGGTGTTGATCGCATTCGTTGCCGCGTGGGTCGTGGTGCGGACGAATATTCGGGGTCGCTGGGTGCTCGATCAGATGGCCATGATTCCTCTGGTGCTGCCGGGCCTGGTGCTGGGCGTTGCCGTCCTGCAGATGTATCTGCACATACCGCTGCCGGTTTACGGAACCATCTGGATCATGTTCTTCGCCTTCGTGGCCAACTTTCTCCCCTATGGGATCCGCTTCAGTCACGCCGGGCTGCTGAGCATCCACCGGGAGCTGGAGGAAAGCTCTTCGGTGTGTGGCGCCAGGTGGGGTCAGACCGCATGGAAGGTCTTGATTCCGCTGATGATCCCGGCGTTGTTTGCCGCGTGGATCTACGTTTTTTTAATCACCATACGACACCTCTCCGTGCCGCTTCTGCTCTACAGCCCGGGCTCTCAGGTCATCTCGGTTACCATCTGGGAGCTATGGGAAAACGGCAGAATCGGAGAGCTTGCCGCTTTCAGTCTGATCATTACGCTGGGAACAGTGCTTTTGGCCGCTGGTTTCAGGCACTTGTCGCAGCGTTATACCGTTCAGATGTGAAGACCCTGAAG
>CAYPHJ010000239.1:0-3272 GCA_964410485.1 uncultured Syntrophobacteraceae bacterium | reverse complement strand
TGCCTCCCAGGCGGTCATCGCGATTGAAAATGTACGGTTGTTCAAGGAGCTTCAAGAGCGTAACGCAGAGTTGCGCGAAGCCCTGGAGCATCAGACGGCAACAGCCGAGGTGCTTGGCATCATCAGCCGCTCGCCTACTGACGTACAGCCGGTCCTCGATGCCATCGTGGAAAGCGCTGCAAAAGTTTGCGGGATCGACGATGTGGTGCTGCGACTGCGCGAGGGCGCAAACTTGACGGTGCGGGCTCATGTTGGCCCCATACCACCTGGTCGGGTTCAGACAGGGATTGATGAGGCACAGTATCACTGGATACGTGAGCACGGCGCGCTCGTTATTCCCGACACCAAGGCGCAGAACGAGTTTCCGATGGTAAGCGGGGCGGGCTATCGTACCTACCTGGTCGTTCCCCTACTTCAGCTGGGGGAACTTGTTGGTGTCATGGCCGCGCGTCGCGCCGAGGTGCGTCCCTTCACCCCGACGCAGATTAAGCTGCTCGAAACCTTCGCCGATCAGGCCGTCATCGCTATCGAGAACGTACGGCTCTTCCAGGAGTTAAAGGAATCATTGGAGCAGCAAACCGCGACCAGCGAAATCCTGGGCGTCATCGCCAGCTCGCCGACGGACGTACAGCCGGTGCTCGATGCCGTTGCTGAGCGTGCCGCGCGACTATGCGATGCATTGGACGGTGCAATCTATCGCATTGATGAGGAGACCGTTCAGCCGGTTGCGCACTGTGGACCTGTGCCACTCGGGAAGGCTCACCGACCATTAAGTCGAGGCTTACCAGTGGGACGAGCCATTTTAGATCGTCAAACAGTCCACATCCTTGATCTCGCGGCAGAACTTGAAACCGAGTTTCCCTACGCAAAGCCATTGCAACAACAGGTTGGCGCTCGAACGTGCCTAGTCACGCCCCTGCTCCGTGAAGGAGTCGCGATGGGAGCGATTCTGATTCGCCGCACAGAAATTCGTCCCTTTACCGACAAACAGATCACGCTGTTGAAAACTTTCGCAGACCAAGCGGTCATTGCTATCGAGAACGTGCGCCTGTTCAAGGAATTGCAAGATCGTAACGCGGAGTTGCGCGAAGCGTTGGAACACCAGACAGCAACGGCCGAGGTGCTGGGTATCATCAGCCGCTCGCCCACGGACGTGCAGCCGGTCTTGGATGCTATCGTCGAGAGCGCCGCAAAGGTTTGCGGGATAGACGATGTGGTGCTGCGGCTCCACGAAGCGAACGCTTTAGTAGTGCGGGCTCATTTCGGTTCAGTTCCCATAGCCATTGGTCGAGAAACAATCAGTAGTGATGAACTACAAAACCAGTGGGTCCGCGAGCACGGTACACTTCACATCCCTGACGTCCTCGCACGGAGGAAAGAATTTCCAACGCTGGGGACCCACTCGCGCAGCTTTTTAATCGTCCCTCTCCGTCTGCAGAGCGAACTTATTGGGATATTGTCGGCCCGTCGCCTCGCGGTGCGCCTCTTCACTCCGGCCCAGATCAAACTCCTCGAAACCTTCGCCGATCAGGCAGTGATCGCGATCGAAAACGTACGGCTGTTCAACGAGTTGAAGGAGTCATTAGAGCAGCAAACCGCCACGAGTGAGATCTTGCGTGTCATCGCTAGTTCGCCGACGGACATCCAACCGGTGTTGGAAACTATCGCCGAAAATGCCGCCAAGGTGACAGAATCGGAGGACGCAGTCATCTATCATGTCGACGGCAATGCTTTGAGACGAGCAGCGAAATACGGACCTCTTCCTTGGGGACCGATCGGACACATTGGCCAAGTGCTCAGTCGCGGCACGATTGCGGGCCGAGCCGTCATTGATCGCCAGATTGTGCATGTGCCTGACATGGAAGCAGAAGGATTTAAGAGCGAATTTCCAGACGCAAGAAGAAGAACTGAATATGGCATTCGATCTGGTGTGGCTACTCCGCTGCTCAGGGAAGGGGTGCCGATCGGGGTCATATATGTAAGGAGAAAAAAGCTTCAACCGTTCACGGACAAACAGATCGTCCTCCTCAAAACTTTTGCGGACCAGGCAGTGATCGCCATCGAGAATGTTCGGCTCTTCCAAGAGCTCCAAAGTAAGAACCGTGATCTGACGGAGGCGTTAGGGCAACAGACCGCAACGAGCGAAGTGTTGAAGGTGATCAGTCGGTCCGCGTTCGACCTCCAGCCGGTACTTGAAACTCTCATCGAAAACGCAGCAAGGCTGTGCAACGCGGACCAAGGTTTCATCTACAGGGCGGAGGGGGAGCTCTATCGCCCGGCGGCCTGTTACAATGTATCTGCTGAGCAACAGACCTGGATAGAAGCGAACGCTATTCCCCCCGGGACCGGCACTGTTATAGCACGCGTTGGGCTTTACCATCGTACTGTCCACATCCCCGATGTTTTGGCCGATCCCGACTACACGTTCGCCGCGTCCCATTTGTGGAGTCTACGGACGCTTCTGGGGGTTCCTATGCTCCGGGAAGGAGTTCCCATTGGAGCGTTTTCGCTTCAACGAGAAGAGGCTAAACCGTTTACCGATAAACAGATCGAATTGGTCACCACGTTCGCCGATCAGGCGGTGATCGCCATCGAGAACGTGCGGCTCTTCCAAGAATTGGAAGCGCGGACGCGCGAGCTGGCGCGGTCGGTCGGTGAGCTTAGAGCGCTTGGCGAAGTCGGCCAGGCCGTCAGCTCTACTCTGGAACTGGAAACCGTTTTGACGCGCATTGCCTCCCACGCGGTCCAGTTGAGCGCCACCGACGGCGGAGCGGTCTACGAATATGATGAATCGGCTGGGGAATTCCAACTTAGAGGGAGCTACCAAATCGAGCAGGAATTGGTCGAGGCACTACGTACGAATCCCCTGCGTCTTGGTTCTGGCGCGCTTGGCCGGGCGGCGGAGAGCCGCTCGCCAGTGGAAGTCACTAACATCCTGGATGAGCGGGAATATGCGGCGACACGGCTTCGGCCCATGATGGTAAGCCTGGGCTACCGTTCTCTCCTTGCCGTACCGCTTCTCCGTGAGGATCGGATCATGGGAGGACTGACCATTTATCGGCGCAAGACGGGGAGCTTTTCAACCGAAGTAGTCAATCTCCTTCAGACGTTTGCGACGCAGTCGGTCTTGGCCATCCAAAACGCCCGTCTGTTTCGTGAGATTGAAGAAAAGAGCCGTCAGATCGAAGCCGCCAACCGACACAAGTCGGAGTTTCTCGCCAACATGTCGCACGAGCTGCGCACGCCGCTCAATGCCATCATCGGCTTCTCGG
>CAYPHJ010000238.1:0-3300 GCA_964410485.1 uncultured Syntrophobacteraceae bacterium | reverse complement strand
ACTTTCATTCACAACACCTTGCCGGCTTTTACCGGCGCACCGAACCTCGAACGTCGAACCCCCTTTCCTAAACCTCAGCCTCGACCTGCTCCGCGCTTGACACTGGCTCTGTGGCTTGATCGGATAGCGTCCAGATCCCAGGCGCAGGAGGTGATCCATGGAAAAACCACGCTTGGCGGCTTTTGGTGCCGTGCTGGCCTTTCTGTTTGCCGCGGGGACCTCGGACAGGGAGGTCGCCGCGCAAGAGAAGTTCTACCAGGGCAAGACCATGCGCATCATTGTCGGCGCTCCACCCGGCGGGTTTTTTGACCTGTGGAGCCGCTTGCTTGCGCGTCACATGGGTAGGCACATTGCAGGCAATCCCAGCATGATCGTACAAAACATGCCTGGCGCGGGGTCCATGCATGCGGCCAACCATCTTTTCGGGGTAGCCAAACCCGACGGGTTGACGTTCGGCACGGTTATCGGCAATGTCTGTCTTCTGCAATTGGCCGGGGCTCCCGGGGTCGCCTTTAACTGGCCCGAGTTCACGTTTATCGGGCGCACCACGGGAGATCCGGCCGTGTTCTATATCCTCGCCGACTTACCTTATAAGAACTGGCGTGACCTCCGCGCCGCCACAAAGCCGATTCCCGTGGGTTCAGTGGGGGCTGGCAGCACGCATATCGTTCCAATGATTTTGAAAGATGTTCTCGGCTTCAATTTACAGGTGATCTCAGGATACCCGGGTGGCGCGCCGATCGATGTCGCCATGGAACGCAGAGAAGTGGAGGGCTCAGGTAGAAGTACCAGTGTCTATGTCGGCCGGGAACCTTTTTTGACCTGGCACAAGAAGGCCTTCGTCCGCCCAATTGCTCAGACCGGAAGAGAACGCGATCCCCGGCTGCCTGCGGATGTACCGACCGTCTGGGAAATTGCGAAGGAATTGGCCCTTCCCGAAGCAGACCTGAAATTCATGGAGACCGCTTATTGGCCGTTTGACTGGCAGTGGATTTATGTGGCTCCTCCCGGGATTCCGGCTGAACGCGTAAAAATCTTGCGCGAGGCTTTTCACAAAGCCTTGCGCGATCCGGCGCTTCTCAAAGAAGGCGAGAAAACTGGGCTGTTCCCCGATCCGATTGATCCGGACGAGCTGAAGCGATTGGGCGTACAGGTGATGAAGATAGACTCTGGAACCGCGGCACGGGTCAAGAAGCTGCTTGGCTACTAAAAAACAGGGTTGCGGTTTAGGTAAGGCTGAGAAAAAAAGTTCGAGGTTCGAAGTTCTAAACCTTAACCTCAGCCTCAACCTGTCTTTGGATCCCTTGACCTTAGCCTCAACCTTAACCTGCTTTGAGAAGGAGCTTATATGAAAGCACGTGCTGCCGTTGCTTGGGAACCAACCAGACCTCTGGTTATCGAAGAGATCGAAGTCGCCGGTCCCAAGACAGGGGAGGTCTTGGTTCAGATCAAAGCCACCGGCGTCTGTCACACTGACGCCTACACTCTGTCCGGTAAAGACGCCGAAGGGGTTTTCCCTGCCGTCATGGGCCATGAAGGCGGGGGCATTGTGCTCGAGGTCGGTCAAGGAGTGAAAAGTGTCCAGCCCGGCGATCACGTGATTCCGCTCTATATTCCCGAGTGTGGTGAATGCAAATTTTGCAAATCAGGCAGGACCAACTTGTGTGGCGCAATTCGCATCACGCAGGGAAAAGGTGTCATGCCGGATGGCTCCTCCCGTTTTTCGGTCAATGGCAAGAGGATTTTTCACTACATGGGAACCTCCACATTTTCCGAATACACGGTTCTGCCTGAGATCGCGCTTGCCAAGATAAATTCCGCGGCGCCACTTGATAAGGTGTGTTTGCTCGGCTGCGGCATCACTACCGGGATTGGCGCAGTCCTGAATACGGCGAAGGTCCGGCCCGGCTCGACGGCGGCGGTTTTTGGTTTAGGCGGTATCGGCCTAAGCGTCATCCAGGGTCTGGTGTTGGCAAAAGCCCAGCGTATTATCGCGGTCGATGTGAATCCAGCAAAGTTCGTGATGGCGAAGCATCTGGGTGCCACCGATTTCCTCAACGCAAATGAGCAGGCCCGGCCGATTCACGAGGTCATCATCGACCTGACGGATGGCGGGGTGGATTATTCGTTTGAATGTATTGGCAACGTCAAAACGATGCGTACAGCGCTTGAGTGTTGCCACAAGGGTTGGGGAGAATCGACGATTATCGGTGTGGCCGCGGCCGGCGAAGAAATTAGCACCCGGCCCTTCCAGCTCGTCACCGGAAGAGTATGGCGCGGAACCGCCTTTGGCGGCGTCAAGGGCCGCTCTCAACTGCCGGGCTACGTTGACAGGTATTTAAACGGAGAAATTAAAGTCGATGAGATGATTACACACAGGTTGCCGCTGGAACAAATAAATGAAGCCTTTGACCTGATGCACGAGGGCAAAAGCATCAGATCCGTGATCACCTTTTAAGATTAAGACGAAACTCGGAGTGCTGGAGTGATGGAGTACTGGAGTGATGCGTAAGCCACCAACTCTTATACTCCATCACTTGCATATCCCCTGCGCGATTCTACGCTGAACGATTCGCTACCGCGTCTGTAGAACCTGGCCGCCGAGATTGGTTATGCGATCGACACGGATAACGACAGCGGCCCCTTTGCGCTCGGGATCTTTGTCTATTTCGTCCTTCACCGTTCTCTCCATGACTTGATCCCGCACCGAGCCGGATTCGTGAAGCGTGGCCGTGCCATGAAAACGGAAGTTGACACGCGTCTTTGAATCCCTGAACAGGACGACCACCTTGGGATTTTCCTGGACGTTTTTAAGGTGCTGGCGCCGGGTCCGCTCCCAATACGCAAGCGATTCTTTGTCAAAAACCATCATGCTTCCTTTGTATCCAATATCGGGCTCACCATCGGCCGAAACGGTCGCCAGAATACAAGGATTCCCGTTGGCAAGGGCATTATCGATCATATTGCGGATATCATCACCGATCGCAATCATAGATACCTCCCTTTCTTGTCGATTTTGTTCTGCGTTAATCGTTCTCTATATACGTTTGGCTGGTTGTTCCGCAAGGGTGTTTTATATACCACCATGGGCTCTACGGGCAATCGGGGGACAAAAGACGATGCAGCGCCTTCGACAAGCTGTCGGCTGACCCCCTTTATCCAGGAGGGGGAAAATTTTTTGGCTTATCTTCTCTCTGTGCTCTCTGGTTCTCCTTCGAAAATGAGATTTGAGGTGGGCCATATAATCCCCTGGACACCGGCTGTCATTCTGAGGAGCGCTGCGACGAAGAATCTGCTTGT
>CAYPHJ010000237.1:2151-3360 GCA_964410485.1 uncultured Syntrophobacteraceae bacterium | reverse complement strand
CGCAGCGTCACGGCGACATCTGATGTTTGGAGGTTACGCTTCTCGTGTCCTGCTTCCAAGCGTCCCAGGATCGCCAAATCGTTTAGCAACGTACGAAGGGAAGCAACGCTTTCTTGCAGCATCGTCACGTATTCCGCTCGTACCTGCTCGGGCACGCGGTTCAGAGTTGCGCTTACGGTATCGACGATCCCGACTTTGTTGCGCAAATCGTGTGCGGCCTCCCGCCAAGCCGTCGCCCGCTCGTGTTCCATACGCTGAAGATGGGCGAGCGTACGCTCCAGATCACGCAGACGGCTGGCCGCTTCGGCCTGCTGGAGGTGTGCGTACCGCACCGCGCTTTCTACCACGCCATCGTTGCACAAACGGGCGACTGCAAGGCGTGCGCTACGCACGCTGTCCGTATTCAAGTTCTGGCCAGTCGTAACATAGTTCTCCAACTCGTTAAGAAGACACAGGTGCAGATGGCCCCATTCACGCATCACCTCTTCTTGGTTGTAACCGTGATGCCAGCGATGCAGGCCATGCTCGGCCGCAGATTCGACGCCTTCCTCGGCTTCGCTTGGCTTGGCTCCGTTTCCGCGACGGAGCTCCCGCTCGAGGGCATTCAGGACGGACGGAATATGGTCATTGAACTGCGTGCGCGAAAGCCGGGCTGCCGCGCTCAGTTTCGGATCCGCTTCTACTGCACGACCCCAGGCCGCCAAAATAGCCTCTCGCCGGCCGGCAAAATAATCGGCCAGCGCAGCCAGCTCAGCAGTTACCTGATTTTTGCTCATCGGATAACTTCGAAAGGATTGGCTGTCACGAATACCAGGTTTCGGGAAAATCGCAAGTGAGGTGGATTGTTTCGTCAATCGCTCGCGGCGTGTCGAGTAGGCGCGTTTGTACTATGCAAGCGCCATTCAAAACGATGCGACCCAGGCTGCCAAAAGCGAAATCCGCATGGCGCTGGAGCGCTGAGCGAAGTTCGGTCCGATCTTCGAGGCTAGACTCGTCGGAACATTCTGCGCTCTGCTCTTTGCGCTTCGCCCGGGTCGGCGGTCTGTCTTTTTCCTGCCCTCTACCCTCCGCGCTCCGCGCATCGCCTCCTGGAGTGTCATCCTGAACGCCAGTGAAGGATCTGCTTTGAAACGACCGACGACCGGGGACCGCCGACCGGGAAAAAGCAGATTCCTCGTCGCAAGGCTCCTCGGAATGACATGGTGTTGC
>CAYPHJ010000237.1:0-2051 GCA_964410485.1 uncultured Syntrophobacteraceae bacterium | reverse complement strand
GCCCTCCGCCCTCCGCGCCCCGGTCTCCCGTCTCCGGTCCTTTTGTTCAGCGGTTGTGCGTCCGCATGGCAGAGGGCATAGCGCTAGGCGCATGGCACAAGCAGGTTGTTTCTGATTCCGATCCGAACGCGAAACTCGAAGCTCGGAACTCGAAACCCAGCCCCTGGCGTTTGCCCATCCTCTTCCGTGCACTTTCAGGGTTTCGAAGTTCTCAGTTTCTGGTTGGGGGGAAACTCGAGACCCAAGACGCGGAACTCGAGACCATTCCGCGCGCGGTGCGCGCCCCCGGTCTCCGGTCATCTTACTATAACTTCCGATCCAGACTTCGATACTGGATGGCTTCGGCGATATGCGCCGGCTGAATCTCTTCTGATGCGTTCAGATCGGCGATTGTACGAGCTACCTTGAGCACGCGGCCATAGGCCCGCGCGCTCAGGCCGAGCTTGTTGATGGCGGTCTCCAGAAGTTTGTCGCCTTGCTCATTGACAGCACAAAACCGTTTGATGTCTTTCGCTCCCATTTGCGCGTTGGCGTGAATACTTCTTTTTTGAAAGCGCTCGAGCTGAATGCGCCGGGCGGCGTTGACCCGCTGGCGCACGGCGCTGGAAGGCTCGCCGGCCTCTTTGCTGGCCAGTTCCTGATAGCGCAATGCCGGAACCTCTACTTGGATATCGATACGATCGAGAAGGGGGCCCGATACCTTTGAGCGGTAACGCTGGATCTGCAGGGGAGTGCAAATGCATTCCTTTTGCGGGTCGGTGAAAAAACCGCACGGGCAGGGATTCATGGCGGCAACCAACATAAAGCTTGCGGGGTAGTTGATCGACCCCACCGCGCGGGACACCGTGATGCTACCGTCCTCCAGCGGCTGGCGCAGGACTTCCAGGACGTTGCGGCGGAACTCCGGCAGCTCATCCAGAAAGAGGACCCCGTTGTGCGCCAGAGAGACCTCGCCTGGTTTGGGCACTGTCCCGCCTCCAACAAGACCAGCGTCGGAAATCGTATGATGAGGCGAACGAAACGGACGTGTGGCAATAATCGGTTGGCCGTTCAATGTTCCCGTCACGCTGTGGATCTTCGTCGTCTCGAGCGCCTCTGACAACGTGAGATCCGGAAGGATCGATGGCAGCCGTTTCGCCAGCATGGTCTTCCCGGAGCCCGGCGGTCCAACGAGGATGACGTTGTGACCGCCAGCCGCGGCAACTTCGAGCGCGCGCTTGACGTGCTGTTGTCCTTTCACATCATTGAAGTCCTCGGGATAGTGCGAGTGGTGCTTGAAAAGATCCTCTAGATTAACGCGGGTTCTCTCGATTTGTTTGGTGCCGTTTAAGAATTCGATCACCTGCGGCAGATTTTGCACCGCCAGCACTTCAACATCATCGACGACGGCAGCTTCCGGCGCGTTTTGCTCCGGCAGGATGACGCCTTTGGCGGGTCTTTTTCCCGCCGCCATGGCAATCGGAAGGGCGCCGCGCACCGACTTGATCGAACCGTCAAGCGAGAGCTCGCCTATCAGCAAGTAGTCATTCAGCAGTTTCCGGTCGATGAGTCCCTCGGCTGCGAGAATGCCGACGGCCATGGGGAGATCGTATGCGGAGCCTTCCTTTTTAATATCGGCGGGGGCAAGGTTGATCGTGATGCGTTTGGCCGGGAATGTGTAGCCGCAGTTTTTTACCGCGGCGCGGATACGATCTTTACTCTCTTTGACCGCCCCTTCAGGCAGACCAACCGTGGCGAGCTGGGGAAGACCGGAGGCGAGATCGATTTCGACCTCGACGCGTAGCGCATCGATCCCATAGAGCGCCGCACTATTGATCTTCGCCAGCATAATGGTGATCTGACTCGGTTTAAGCTCCGGCTCTCCCCTTAGCGCCTTCGCGCCTTTGCGGGAGATGGTATTAGCATCTTCGGAAAGAGTCTTCCGCGCCAAGAGCGCCAAGCTCGCAAAGAAAAAACTCCTATTTTTTAGCCCTTGGCGCCTTTGCCTCTCTTATGAAAATGTGACTACATACAAATCCCCCCGTCCTGCGGCCGGCCCCCTTTGCCAAAGG
>CAYPHJ010000236.1:0-3436 GCA_964410485.1 uncultured Syntrophobacteraceae bacterium | reverse complement strand
CATGATCAAGAGAATCACAAATATAGTCCACAGCATCTCTTAGCTCCTTTCCGGCCATACAACGCGCCGACTCGAATACCTATCCGCCCATATTCTCTCGTCTTTCTTCCTGGTAGACTTGGTTTTCGGCTTCCGTAGTGGCGTCAACCGAGCGGCAGCGAGGACTCATAAGCTCCTTTCCTTTGCCAACGATTCCTTCCGCGGTCTCACGAAGCTTTTCCCCCTGCTGATTCAGGTAGTCAACAGTCTTGCTACTGCGCTCGCGGAGCAGGTCACGCGTTTCTTTGCGCGCGAGCAGCGCGGCCATCGCTCCGCCGATAGCCCCTAGACCCAGACCGACTAGGAGGTAACTAAATTTGGATTCGCCATTCGTTCTCACGGTTTCACTTTCCTTTCTCCAACCCCCCACGACTATGTAGGGCGGCGGACTTGAAGGTTGCTGACAAGACACCCCGCCAGCATCATTGCCACTATATTGAATCCTCTCGTTTTTCAGCGTTCCGCGTTCCTGGTCACCCGTCGAATTCGAACCTAGGTCATTAGTAAATAGACGTATAACAAACAAGGGGCGAGTTGTGGAAAGCGCGGCCACCCAAACGTAAAGGCGGCGTTCAGGCCTGGGCCGTTGAAACAACCACGGGGTGGTGGCCGACAAGGCACAGACCCATTGCCCGCGCTTGGAAGGGCTCCTCCCTTGGTTGTCGAATACTTCTGAACTCCTTAATAGCATAGCATTTAATACTAGTCGGACGCGGGAGGGGTTTCTGTCTAATATTGGACCGTTCTGAAACAATTTATTGTCCGTGGGTTCTCGCCAAGTTCTGCCTAATCAGATGTCCGCCCGCGGAGTGTGCCCTGACCCTCTAGGTGTTCCTCGAGCCAGCGAAGAGCCGCCATGACTACCGGGTCCTGATCGCGCAGTCGCTGGACGAGCTGTACGGCGAAGGACGCCGCCAACGGGGACGCCCTCGAACCGTCCAAGGACCGTCGCCGCCGGCTCATTGAACGGCCGCTAACTAAGTCCGAGCAGGCGGTCGGCCACCGTGTCGGCCTCTTGCTCTATGAATCAACCTCACGTGTGAAAATTATCGCCCAGCTCCAGAGAGTCCTTCCGCGAGTGAACAGGTTATTCTCGCACATAATAGGGTTCTGCCTCGTCACGGCATTTCAAATTGAAACGTCTCGGGTCTGATGGTGAGGGTGGGGCAGGAGGCCGTACGCACCACCTTTTCGGCGACGCTGCCCAGGAGCATATGCGCCAGGCCGCTTCTACCGTGCGTGCCCATAACGATCATATCCGCTTTCACGTGCTGCGCTTGATTCACAATGGCGGTGGCTGCTTGGCCTTCTTCTGTGGACTTCTCCCAGTCGACTTTATCTAACGGCAAACCGGAGAGGAAAGCTTCCCACTCGGGCTCAATCTCTTCGGGTAAAGGCGGTGGAATCGGCACCGACACGCCCAGCTCATGTGCATACACAGTCGCATACGAAGGATGCAAGTCCAGAACATGAAAAAGAACGACGCGGGCATGAAAGCACTCTGCGAGCATGAGCGCTTCCTCAGCGGCTTCTCTGGCGCAAGCGGAAAAATCAGTCGCGACTAAGAACGTTTTCGCTTCAGCACTCAGGCTTTTTTTCGCGACCATGACGGGTACGGGAGACTTGCGCACAATCGGGTGGGTTGTACTACCGAAAAAGGGCTCTTCTGTTTGGGATGCACCACCGACCACTATCAGATCTGTTTGCCAGGCCCTTGCGGCGATGATGAGTTCAACAAAGGGCTTGCCCTTTCGCACCTCGTATTCTACCTGCAAACCGGCGAAGTCCGAGCTTGCCGCTAACGCTTGCAGCCTTGCTCCGGTTTTCTGCGCGATCTCGTCCAGTGTGTAAGGAGAAGTGAAGGGGTGAGAGATTCTCTGATAGGCGTCGAGCGGCTCCACCACATGCACCAGTCGAAGTGCAGCACCACATCGATTGGCAAGAGCTACTGCGGATCCTAGCGCTGCTTCTCCACCGATTGCCAGATCATGACCAACAATAATCCTTTTTAGCTGTCTCATACTAGGGTTCCCCTTTTAATCGATCTGCCATGCGCCGAGCTAACGTTTTCGTCGAAGAGAAGACCTGGTCTCTGGCCGAAAAGGTAACGTCCGGCTAAGGATCGTTTTGACTTCCGTCGGCTGTCTAAGGCGGTGGCATATGCCGTGGACCCTGTTGTGTTTGCACCAGAACAAGTCGGTCAGGGTTTTGCTGCGCATCGGGCGGCAAAGCGCCGGCGCATCACTTCGTCACTGACCGCAGCAATTTTTGTACTTCTTACCGCTTCCACAGGAGCAGGGTTCGTTACGTCCAAGTTTCTGTTCGACTCGCCGTGGCTTTATTGGATTCAACAGACGTTCCAGATCGGTGATATCCTCCGGCTTGTCCGGTTCCAGTTCGATCTTGAATCTCCAACCCTTCTCTTTGAACACAGCAGTGATCTCTTCGAGCCTTTCCGCCGTTCGTACACGAACGAGCACCGGATTTTTCTCGGTGCCAAGTTTTGCCGTTTTCTTGAAACCGGCCGTTCTCAGCCGGTTCTCGCCATCGACAATGCTTTTCATCTTGCCAATATCGGCAATTCTGTTTCCCATGCACTCACTATTTCAAATATTGTGGGACTTAGCCACCGCAGTGTGAGCGCAGATCGGTCGCTCCTGGTGTTGGATGGATGTCAGGCTTGACCGTCAGGGACTTCGCATGGATGGTGGGCCACAGGGACATACCAAACTTGACAATCAAACGACAACATGGCGCGCGAGTTTTGACTAGAGCAGTAACTGAGGTGCCTATGAATCGTCTAAAGCCGAGAACTATTCGCCTGATCGGGCGACTTCACGCGTGGTTGTGGAGGCTAACTGGCGGAAAACTAGGCAATGCGTTCGGAAGAGCGCCTTTCATGATGCTGATTACGAGGGGTCGCGTAACGGGACGCGAGAGAAAAACTCCGGTTCTCTATCTCCAACAGGGAGCCGATCTAATTGTGGTTGCGTCCTTCGGCGGCAACGATATGCATCCGGCGTGGTACCTTAATCTCGAACACTGTCCGGAAGCCGAAGTCATAATAAACGGCGAGCGCCGACGACTTCTCGCATCGAGAGTCTCTTCCGAAGAGAAAGGACTTATCTGGCCGCGACTGATAGAGATGTACCCTAATTTCGCTATCTATCAGCAACGAACGCGGCGAGAAATACCATTGTTGCGGCTATCCGACCGAGCGGATGGGGGCCGGGTCTCCTGATCCTTTGCGGGAACGAACCGGACCCACTCGCAAAAATTATTGAGTATGCTTATGACTCGATTTTAAACAAAGGGGGGAAGCGCTTGGCTTTCCCCCTGGGGTTTGGTTGACGGTTTGCGATGAATCAGTTCAGGCTTATAGCGATCTGTCTTGGCT
>CAYPHJ010000235.1:0-3440 GCA_964410485.1 uncultured Syntrophobacteraceae bacterium | reverse complement strand
TCACTATGGCAAATTGCGGGAGAATCACGTAGAGAACTGATAAACTTGCCAGCTATCGAGCGCAAACCATGGATGATGACCGGTGGCAGGAGATCTCACGGCTCTATCATGCGGCCCGCGAGCAGACCGACGAAGAGCGACACGTCTTTCTGAAATCCGTCTGTGGCGACGACAACAATCTACGTGATGAGGTCGAATCCCTTCTCGCGGATAAATCCCGTGCGGAAGCCTTCCTCGAAGCGCCAACCCTTCAGGCTGCCCAAGCTCTGGCATCACTGAATACCACGATCTTCGAAAGCCAACTGAAGCCAGGCACAACACTCGGAAACTACCGCATCGAGCGTTTGCTCGGACGCGGCGGCATGGGAGCCGTTTTCCTCGCTTACGACACGAAGCTACATCGGCAGGTAGCGCTCAAGTTGATAGTAGGACCTGACGACAATGACGCCGCGCGCCCTAGACTGCTATACGAAGCTCGAAATGCGGCCGCGTTGAATCATCCCAACATCTGCACGATCCACGAAGTGGGCGAGGCTGGCGGCGAGACCTACATAGCAATGGAGTTCGTGGAAGGCCGCTGCCTGAGCGATTGCCTGCAGGAGCAGGGATTGCCTGTCGACGCGGTGCTGCGTTATGGCGATCACATTGCCGCTGCACTCGCTCACGCCCATGAGCGCAACATCGTTCACCGCGATCTTAAGTGCGCCAACGTGGTTATCACCTCAGATGACCGCGCTAAGGTACTTGACTTTGGACTGGCCAAGCGCCTCGCTGGAGAAGAACTGAGCGAGGCGGCGACACAGTTGCACGCTCCACTGACACAATCGGGAACCATGATGGGCACGTTGGCCTACATGGCTCCAGAACAGTTACGCGGCAAGCCAGCCGACGCGCGGAGCGACATCTGGGCGCTCGGGATCGTACTGTACGAAATGGCCACCGGTTTCCGGCCGTTTCGGGGCCGAACAGGGTTCGAGTTGAGCTCTGCGATCATGAATGAGTCTCCGGCACCTCTATCGCTTAAGGTGCCGTCGGGTTTGCGAGCAGTGATTGATCGCTGCCTGCAGAAAGATGCCGAACGACGCTACCAACATGCAGGCGACTTACGCGAGGCACTGAAAGCACTCCAAACGGGCACAACTTCTCATTGGGCCAAGTGGAATTCCCGTGTCGGGCGGCAAGCACTGCTCGCGGCCGTTGCGCTGGTCCTTCTCACTATTGTGTCGCTAGGACTATACCTCGGGGGCCGGCGCACGCTCTTCGCGGACGGCCCCAGTGCTCCAAAGGTTGGATCGCTCGTAGTCCTTCCAGTCGAGAACCTTACCGGAGACGCTGGTCAGGAGTACTTTGCCGACGGCATGACTGAGGAACTAATCACAGAGTTCTCGAGAATTAGCGCCTTCAAGAGGGTGATCCCCCGCAGTTCGGTGATGCGCTACAAGGGTGTAAACCGATCTTTGCGTGAAATCGCACGTGAACTTAACGTCGATGTCGTTGTCGAAGCTTCACTGCTTCAGACCCAGGACCAGGTACGGACGACCGTCAGGCTTGTCGACGGCTCCACCGAGGAACATCTTTGGGCAGATCGTTATGTCCGTAGGTTGAGCGATGTGCCTGTGCTATACAGCCAAATAGCGGATGCTGTTGTAAAACAACTCGGGTTAACATTGACAGTAGACGAGCAGGCTCGACAATCAACTCTTCGACCGGTAAACCCCGAAGCTTATGAGGCATATCTAAAAGGGCGCTTCTACATAAGCAAACTTTCAGCTGAGGCGACTCAAACCGCCACTGAATATTTTCGCCTGGCTCTTCAGAAAGAACCTGACTACGCTCTGGCGCACGCAGGCATCGGCATTGCTGAACTCAGCCGAGTCCACATGGGATTTGCGCCACCAAGCGAAGGCACTCCGCGCGCGCGTGAGGCCATCTTGAAAGCTCTGGCCCTGGACGATTCTGTAGCGGACGTCCATGAATTCACGGCGGGACTAAGAATGTATCTCGAATGGGACTGGGCCGCCGCCGAGCGGAATTTTCTCCGGGCCAAGGAACTCAACCCTCACAATTGGGGATGTACATTTGCCATCTATGCCGATTATCTGCTTCTAATCGGCAACCGCGTACAAGCGATCGACGATATGTTTCGCTGCCTGGAATCGAATCCGCTAAATTTCTGGGTGGAGGCAGCGTTCGGCGGACGTCTATTGCGTGCAGGTAGACACGACGACGCCATCGAGTGGTTGCAGAAGGCCCACAAAGCTGAGCCGAACCTGGCTCTGGCCCATCAATACCTCTGGTACGCCCATCACCATCAACAAAGGTTCGATGAGGCGCTCGAGAAAGCAATGACCTTCTTCCGTCTTAAGGGCTATGCCGAAGTTGTTGACGCGATGACTCACGGGTATAGCGAGGCGGGATACACCGGAGCGATGGGTCGCGGCGCAGACTATTTGGCGACAATTTCCAAGGACAAATACGTTCAAGCTACGCTGGTTGCCGGCCTGTACGCCTTCGCCGGCGACAAACCTAATGCTTTGGATTGGCTTGACAAAGCTTACGAACAGCGTGATTCCTGGCTAACTTTTGTGAAGGACGATCTGCGTTACACCAACCTCCATGCGGAACCACGTTTCAAGACTCTATTACAACGCTTAAATATCCCAGAGTGAGTAGTAAAAAGGCGTTCATGATGCGAGGAGGTCTCATTTTGTTGATTGTAGTTCTGGCGCTCTCCGGGTTTGCTCAGCAGGGCAATCTAACCAAGACCAACGCTCAATTCCCGGAAACCCCGCCCGTCAAGACCATCCGTGTGAACGACGTCGACCTGGCTTACGTGGAACAGGGCCGTGGCGAGCCGGTTGTGCTCATTCACGGCTTTTTGCACGACTATCGAGTGTGGTCGGCGCAGATTAGCGAGCTGTCCAAGCACTATCGTGTAATTGCCTACAGCATGAGATACCGATGGCCCAACAAAACACGGGACAACCACTCCGACGTCTCCTCCTCGGCAGATAAGGATGATTTAGCCGCGCTCATTCAGGCCCTCAAGCTGGGGCGCGCACATCTCGTCGGACACTCCGGTGGTGCAGCGCTTGCACTCCATGTTGCTCACGATCATCCAGAATTAGTTAGTAGTATGGTGCTTGGCGAGCCAGGCATGGCAGCAATGCTCGCCGGGAATCCGGAGGCCAGACAGCCATTTACTCCTGAACTTATACTGGAAATCCGGCAGGCTTATGAAAAAGGGAATGTGGACACTGCGCTGGAGCTGGTGGTCAATGCAGTTCTAGGCAAGGAAGGAACACCTGATTCACTGCCTCCATGGTTACGGCAGATTCTTCTCGATAACTCCTGGCAACTCACTCGATTGTGGAACCTCCGTGCTCCGCGTAGGTCCATCACATGTGAGCATGCGCGGCGCATCAAGGCTCCTGCACTCC
>CAYPHJ010000234.1:0-3482 GCA_964410485.1 uncultured Syntrophobacteraceae bacterium | reverse complement strand
GCGGGCTAATTTCATCCGCTGTGTTGTACCCATTGGTACATGAATTACTCTTATGCCCTCTATGCCCTCGGTTTTTGATGTCCACCAGCGCGCGACGATTGAAGCCGCGACGGCTCGGATTATCCCGACCGACCGGGATCCGGGAGGGTTGGAGGCTTGCGTTATCGACTACATTGAGCGCGCGCTGTGCGATCATGCGCCGCGCCTTGTCGCTACCTATGAAGAGGGCGTGCGCGAGCTTGACCGTCTGGCGCTCGAGAGTTTTGGCGTAAAAACTTTCGTGTCCCTCCAGCCCGCCGAGCAAGACCAAATTTTGGCCTCTCTGGAGCACAATAAAAGCGGGTTTTTCAGCATTCTCCTCGAACATACGATGGAAGGATTCTATGGCGACCCGCGTCATGGTGGAAATAAGAACCGGGTTGGCTGGAAAGTAATCGGGTTTCCAGGCCCAGCATTCCCGAAAGGCTACGAGACACCTCTAGGTTGGTACGACGCCAACGAGCCGGACAAATTCGGGTTCGAGAAGAAGCGTTCATGATTTCGAAGACGGAGCTGGTGGACGTTTGCATCATCGGAGCGGGCGCATCCGGTCTGGTCGCTGCCAAGGAACTGAGTGAGGTGGGAATGTCGGTGGTCGTGCTGGAGCGGGGCCCCTGGTACAAGCGTGAGGACTTCAGTGAGGACGAAGTTCTTATCAAACGGCGCCACTTTCTCTGGCCGACTGTCGAGCAAGAGCCCCGCACGTGGAGGCCAAACGCGCAAACGCGTAGCGAGCTTCTTTCCCCGAACGTGCAGGTCTTTTCGAACGCGATGTGCGTAGGCGGCGGAACCATTCACTACAGTGCGATCTCGTGGCGCTTTCATGAATCCGATTTCCGCGTGAAATCGATCGACGGGCCAGTCGCAGGCACATCCATAGAGGATTGGCCGATAAGCTATGACGAGATGGAACCCTATTATGAAAAGGCCGAATGGACCTTGGGGGTTTCGGGAAAGGGCTGGTCCAATCCGTTCGATCCACCTCGGCGGCGCGACTACCCGCTTCCTCCGATAGCCCGCAATAGCGCTGGCGCAATAATGGCAAAGGGATGCCGCGCACTCGGAATGCACGCGTTTCCTACTCCCGTTGCGATCTTGTCGGAACCGTATGATGGACGTCCAGCCTGTCTGAAAAAGGGTTTTTGCTCAGGCTATGGCTGTCCCAACGGCGCAAAATCGAGCACGTTGGAAGCTCTATTGCCGAAGGCCATGGCGACCGGACGGTGCGAGCTCCGGCCTCATTCAATGGCTCGTGACTTACCCCTGGATGCCCGGGGCCGCGTTCTCGGTGTCGCCTACTTCGATTCCTCTGGAAAAGAACAGTTTCAACCTTCGCGATTGGTCCTGCTGGCAGCGGGCGGTGTGGAGACAGCCCGGCTGCTCCTCCTTTCCAAGTCGTCGCGGTTTCCTAACGGGCTTGCCAATAGCAGCGGACAGGTGGGAAAAAATTTGATGCTTCACGCTCCTGGTCCGGTAGTTTACGCCATCTTTCCCGAGCCCGTGGATGGCCATAAGGGCTCGCCCAGCACCCGTGTCGCTCAAGACTTCTACGAGACCGACAGCCGGCGGGGTTTCATACGCGGCGGTTTCATGCATCCGCGGGCGCATGGCGGCGAACCGATCGACTATGCGCTCCAGCCGATCCATGGAGTCCGTTGGGGCCTTGAGCACAAGGAATCTATGCGGGCAACTTGGCGTTACTATCTCCACAGTCACTGCACCGGGGAAAGCTTACCGGTAGAGAGCAACGCCGTGGATCTTGACCCTGAGGTCAAGGATCGCTTCGGCTTGGCGGTCGCGCGCATCACCCATACAAACCATGAGAACGATGTCAGTCTCGCTGTTTTTTTGGGTGAACGCTCAAAAGAAATCTTCGAGGCCGCGGGCGCGACCAGGGTTCATGTTTCTCCGCCTGGCGTGCGCAAGCTTCACAATCACCAGATGGGGACCTGTCGCATGGGTAACGACGCCGGCCGGTCTGTGGTGGACAAATGGTGTCGCTCCCATGACGTTCCGAATTTGTTCATCATCGATGCCAGTGTCTTCGTGACGTCCGGCGGCCTGAACCCGGCATTAACCATAGAGGCGAATAGCTTTCGCGTCTGTGACTATATCGTCGCGGAAAGCGGCCGCGGAAATTTACCATAACCCGCGGCAGGTGGGGCAGAGGACGGCAACAACCGGAGCGGCAAGGAAGTTTACCCTTGGGAAAAACTCGCTTGACAGGGCGCGGGGGGTTCAGATAGCTTTCGAGACAGGAGGAGCGGTTGGGAGCATTTCATGGCTGGCGTCTAACAAACAATATCGCGAATCGTATCGGTTAGAACCGGGAGGTTCAAATGAAAAGCCTTCTTGCGTTGACCGTTGGTTTTGCGTTTATAGTCGCCTTTCCCGCCACAGCTTTTCTACAGGAACTCTACAAAGGGAAAACTATTCGTTTTGTCGCAGGCGCCCCGCCCGGAGGAGGCTACGACACCTATGCGCGCACGGTTGCGCGGCACATGAAAAAGCACATTGCGGAAAATCCAACGATCGTCGTGCAGAACATGCCGGGAGCAGGGACGCTTATTGCCGCCAACTACACTTACAATCAGGCTAAACCCGATGGGTTCTCGGTTGGTGTTTGGAGCGGTGCATTTGTCCTATTCCAAGCGCTAGGGGACAAAGCCGTTAAGATCGACGGGCGGAAAGTGGGCTGGATTGGCGCCCCGAGCAAGGGAACGCCGATTTGTGCCGTTATGGGTTTTACAGGTCTCAAGACCTTGCGCGATGTTTTGGAATCGAAAAAGCCTATCGCTATGGGCTCGACGAGGGCAGGGTCGCCCTATGACGACGTGCCGAGAATTTTGAACAAGGTGTTGGGGACCAGATTAGAAATCACGTCGGGTTATCCGGGTACTTCCGATATCCTCCTGGCGTTGCAACGTAAAGAAGTGGACGGAGCTTGTTGGACGTGGGAGTCGATGAGAGTTGCAGCCAGGGCCATGCTGGATGCGCCCGGTGAGGAAAAGTTGATACCTTTTCTGATCCACAGGAAGTTCGACGATCCGGAGGTCCGGGAGCTGCCGCTTTTCTCCGAGGTCATCAAGGGCGAAGAGAACAGGCTCACCTACGGCGCTTGGGCCGCAACGTACGAGTTCATGCGTCCATTCTCGCTTCCCCCCGGAACGCCGCCAGAGGCCCTGAAGATTCTGCGCAAGGCCTTTGAAGCCACGATGAGGGATCCAGAGTTCCTGGCGGAGGCCACAAAGTTAAAGCTCGACCTGGATTACGTGAGCCCAAAAGAGATCGAGACGTACGTCGATCAGATACTTTCGATCTCCGGAACGGCAAAACAGAATCTCGAATTCTTGGTCCAAAAAGCCAACTAACAGCTGGGCTCGGCGCTACAGACCGGGACCCACTGACATTCCTCCTACCGCGCTACTAGCCCGGATCATTCA
>CAYPHJ010000233.1:0-3585 GCA_964410485.1 uncultured Syntrophobacteraceae bacterium | reverse complement strand
GATTGAAGTAAATCGCAGGGATAATCGATGCTATGGTCAGTCCGTCGGGTTTTACAACGCCATACAGATGATTGGCCGCGATCAATGAACCCGCGCCCGCAATGTTTTGCACGATAAAGCGGGGATTTCCAGGGATATGCTTTCCCAAATATTGGGCGACGAACCGCGCATAAGAGTCATACACGCTTCCCGCCGTGGTCCCCGCTATCAGCGTGATCGTCCTGCCTTCATAAAAAGCTGCCTGGGCATAGAGGTTGGTGCTCCATAGCAGCAAAAAGAAAAGGCCAACGACAGTTTTCTTCACCGCGCTCTCCTTTCCGCCGACTCGTTTCGCCGTCGGGTCTCTGAAAAACTCTCAGTCGCTTCTGATGGAGAAAAACCTACTCAAAAACGTTTAACCAGATAAACAGCTCACCTTTCGGAAACGGCAGATGGAGGAAATAATCGAACAAGCCGTAAAAGAAAATCCACATGAGGAAACTCAAGATAAGAGTGAGCCCCCACTTCTCACCGGAGCCGAGTTTGAGATAAAGGAAAGTCGCCAGCGGTCCCGCGAGGGTAAAGCCCAGCAGCCAGATGGCAAGAAAAAAACCTAAGGTCCAGCCGATGATGGAAAGCGCACGTCGCCGTATCGGCGCTTCATCGCCGGCGGACGGCATTTGTGCCGGTTGCGCTTGACGCATTACCCCAAGAAACTCTTGACCGAACACCAGACCGGCCAACACCATCCCGGCAATGCCTATACTGATTGGGAAGAGTGCGGCCTGTTCCTCCACAGGCCGGATCTCATAGAAGGCGTCGCGCAGGACATAAGCAAATATCGCGACCCAGAACAGGGCGAAGATAACGCGATAGACGGGGTTCTTTACGATGATCTCCAACTGAATGTCCATCGTCGACTGCGGCCCTCCCGCTGAAGATCCGGCCCTATCCTTGCGAATCTGGCGTACGGAATAAACGATCGCCCCAAGTATCAGGAGGCCGATAATAATGACGCCTGGGTGAGCCAGCCAGCCCGAGCCGTAAGCTCTTGTCGAGATGAAGAGGTTTCTTTCCGCGATGGTTCCCAGGACCAAGCCCAGAAGCAACGGCGGCCGCTGCCAGTCAAACTGGATCATGCACCATCCCAGGGCGCCGAAGATCAAAACCAGTATCATGTCGCCAAAGCTGTTCTTGACGGTGAAACCGCCGAGATAGATGAGCAGAAGAAGAAAGGGAACCAGCAATGTGCCGCGGATGTAGGTAATTTTGGCTAGCTGGTTAAGAAAAAGAAAACAGATCGAAACGGTGATGATGTTGCCGATGACGATGATCCAAACAAAGGAAAACGTCAGGGGGAGGTGTTTTGCCGGATCCAACATGTCCGGGCCGGGTACGATGCCGTGAATCAAAAACGCCCCAAGGAGAATCGCCATGGAGACGCTGCCGGGAACACCGAAAGCGACCGTCGGAACGAGCGCGCCGCCGTCCTTCGAGTTATTGGCTGCCCCCGGCCCGAGCACCCCTTCAACGGCTCCTTTGCCGAATCGCTCTTTGCCGGGAGAGCTCTGCACGGCATGGGCATAGGCGATCCATTGGGCGGCGCCACCGCCGATGCCGGGAAGAACACCGATATAGGTGCCGATGGCGCTGCAGCGGATGACCAGCCAGAAGTGGTTAAAAGTGTCCTTCACTCCCTGCCAGACACCACCCAGCTTTCCGACCTTCTCTCGGGCGATGCTCGTGCCCTGAATGGCGAGGTCGAGTATCTCCGGGATGGCAAACAGGCCGATGGCCACTGCCACCAGCGAAACACCGTCCCACAAAAAAAGCGATGCGTTCTCACCGAGCAGACCTTCAAGGGTAAAACGCGGCGATGCCCTTATCGGATCCAAACCAACCGTCGCCAAAGCAAGGCCGAGGCAGCCGGCTCCCAGACCCTTGAGCATGTTTCTCCCGCTCAGTGTTGCGACGAAGGTTATTCCGAGGAGCGCGAGCATGAAGAACTCGGGCGAGCCGATGGAGAGCACCAGTGGATTCATGATGGGTACGGCCAGGGCCAGAGCAATGGCGCCGAATATTGCGCCCACAAGCGAGCTCATCAGCGCCGCCCCCAGGGCGCGGCCGGCCTCGCCGTTTTTCGCCATCGGATGACCATCGACAATCGTGGCGGTGGTCGTGGCCTCGCCGGGCACGCCGAAGAGAACCGAGGTGATATCGCCAGTGGTCTCATTGACGGTGTTCATGCCGAGCAGAAAGGCGAAGGCAGACACTGTGTCCATCTTGTAGACAAACGGAAGCATTAGAGCCAGGGTGGCCGCGGCACCCAGGCCCGGCAGGATGCCGATCCAAAAGCCGATAAAGATCCCCACCAGCATGAACAGGAAGGCCTGCTGGCCCTGAGCCGTGATCGGGAGAATCTGAATCAGGCCATTATAAAAAGCATCGGCGTACTCGATCATTTTGAGCCCGGCTTACTTTTTCGGCTTCACCATCAAAAAGCTCAGGAGCTCCTTTGCCTTGGGAGTTACCGCCAAAGTCTTTCCAACGTATTTGTCGATCTCCGCCGCCGAAACGTAGGTCACTTCCATTTTCGACTTTTCCGCATCGGCGATGAATTCCGGATCCTTCATGGTCGCAACGAAACCCTTGCGAAGAATCTCGAGCCGATCCTCGGGCGTCCCTGGCGGAAGCACAAAGGGGCGCTGAAACTCGTAAGTCCCCGACCAGGTCTGATAGGCGGAGAGATTATCTTCGCCCTTGATCACTTCTGGAATCAGCGGCAGGTCCTTGACCTCGGGATCCGGCTGCCGGCTATGAATAAGGAACGGGGTCAGCTTGTCCTCGCCCTTAGCGTCGAGCACTGCCCTCGCCGTGGTCCTTCCCGACTCCCAGGTCCAGCAACCACCGTCGACTTCTTTTCTGCGCATGGCCACGAGGATGGTACCCGTGCCCTCATAGCCGGTGATGACCTTGAACTTGGTCCCCAGGGTGCGATTCAATATCTGCGGCAAATCATCGTAGGTGGAACCCGGCCCGGTTGCTCCCATCTTGAGTTCGCGATTGGCCGCAATGATATCCTTTAGCGAATTTAATCCGGTATGGCCCATGATGGCGCAAAAGGGCGTGCCTTTGGTTGGAGCGCCGAGCCAGCCGAGCTTGCGGGCGTCGAGGCGAACCGCCTTATCGCCCAGCGCCTGGCGGAGGACAAACGCGCTATTCCAGATCCCGACGAACAAACCATCGCGTTTGGCGCTGTTGTAAGTTTCGTTCGCGACGATCAGGCTGCCCGCGCCGCCCTTATTTTCAACGATGATGGTCGGATTTCCCGGTATATGCTTGACCATATGCCGGCCGACTATACGGGCGGCGAGATCGTAGCCCCCTCCGGCGGCGAAGCCCACCACAAATCGGATGGTCTTGCCTTTATAGAAATCGTCGGCTCTGGCCTGAGACCAAGCGCCGGCAACCAGCAGTGCCGAAAGGGCCGAGATCGTTAACAGGATTTTGCGGTCCATAATTTTCCTCCTTTTTTGAACCATTCATTTGCCCAACACTTTTGGCATTCGTTTAATCGCCTCCAGCGGCTGAACGACGATGCACTTT
>CAYPHJ010000232.1:0-3613 GCA_964410485.1 uncultured Syntrophobacteraceae bacterium | reverse complement strand
TGGCAAAGGCGGAGGGCCGGACAGAGTTCTACGCCAACATGACAGCCATTGAGCCGGCTCTGGAGGCATTCAAGAAGAAGTATGGCGTCGAGGCACGCTACACCAGGCTTTCTACTCCAAAGTTCGCTCCCACGGTATTGACGGAGTTCGAGGCCAAGCGGGTCAGAGCCTCGGTACTGCAAGCGCCGGTACCGGTTTTGGAGGCGCTGAAGAATGCCGGCGTCTTGGCTCCTTATGTCTCGCCCGTTGCCAAGAAGATGTATCCATCCTGGTCGACCGACGCCGACGGGATTATCCAGCTTTTCGGCATCGAGTACATGTCGCTCATCTACAACAAAAAGCTGGTTGCTCCCGCCGAGGTTCCCACGAGCTATCGAGACCTCACCAATCCAAAGTGGCGCGGCAGGATCGTGATGCCTGACCCCAGGACCCACACGACGACGATCCAGTGGCTAGTGGGGCTCAAGGAACACAATGTGTTCCCCTCGGAAGCGGCGTGGCGTGAATTCCTGAAAGGCCTGGCGGCAAACAGGCCGATGCTCGTCTCTTCGCTTGGCCCGACCCCGGGACCGATCTCAACCGGAGAGGTCCACATCGGCATCTCCATGCCAAAGTACATCTTGACCCTGGCGCCTGCTCCACTGGACTGGGCGAGGGTGAAAGAGCCCCTGTTTGGTACTCCGAGAGCGCTCGCCATGACGAAGGGCGCTCCGCATCCGAATGCGGCCAAGCTTTTTATCGATTACTGGCTCGACAAAGAGGCCCAGAAGATCTTGGCGGACAAGGTGGGAGAATGGGTGCTTCATCAAGGTGTCTATCCTCCCATCGAAGGCATCGACAAGGCCAAAGTGATGTCTCTCCGAACGATGTCCGATGAGGAAGTCGAACGCTGGGGCAAGGAGTTCGGACCGATCTTCAAGTGAGATGGAAATTCGCATCCAGAATCTGAACAAGACATTTCGCTCGGGTGACCGCGATGTGGTGGCTCTGAAGGACGTAAGCCTGCTCCTGCCAGGCAATGCTGTGACTACATTGCTTGGGCCAAGTGGCTGTGGGAAGACGACCTTATTGAGATGCATCGCCGGACTGGAAACTCCGGATTCGGGTGAAATCGCGATCGGCAACAAAGTTGTTTGGGCAAAAAATGGCCGGCACACTACATTCGTTTCACCCGACAAGCGGGGGATCGGCATGGTGTTTCAGTCATACGCGATCTGGCCGCACATGACGGTCTTCGAAAACCTGGCCTATCCGCTCGAGGCGCGCCGACTTTCCCGAGATGAGATCCGAAAAAGAGTCCGCGAGGCCCTCAGGTTCGTCCAGCTCGATGAATTGGAAAGCAGGCCGTCAACGGCTTTGAGCGGAGGCCAGCAGCAGCGGGTGGCGATGGCAAGGGCGCTCATCTCGGAACCGGATGTCATCCTGTTTGATGAACCGTTGAGCAATCTGGACGCCAAGTTGCGCGAAGAGATGAGAAAAGAGCTGCGCAGGCTCCTGACCCAGGTGGGGATCACGTCTGTCTACGTAACCCACGATCGCTTCGAGGCCCTGGCCCTCTCCGACTTTGTAGTGGTGATGAGGAGCGGAACGGTGATGGAGAAGGGCACGCCCCGGGAAATCTATTTCCGGCCCAAGGACAGGTTCGTAGTGGATTTTCTCGGAGGCGCGAATTTCTTCGAGGGAACCGTCACGGGCTTCCAGGATAATTACATCCTGGTCCGATCCCCCATCGGGACTCTCGCCTGTGAGGCAACGGAGGACATATCGGAGGGACAGGCCGTTACCGTCTACATTCGGGTTGCATTCATCAAGATCCCCGAGCAGGAGCCACGACTTAGCCCTATAAACCGCTTTCGGGGAAAAATTGAAACCCTCATCTTTCTGGGAGAGAGCTACGAGATGGAAGTCATTGTCGGCACTGTCAAACTCGGCATGCGCGCAAGCTCTACCCTGGCCGTTCGCGAGGGTGAAGAAATCGAGTTCTTTATCGAGCCTGCCGGCTGTCGAGTCTTGAGCTGACAGCTGTGGGTAATCTTTCAAGCAGAACGTCTCTTGCGATCATCGTGCTGGTCGTCACGGTCGCATTTCTGACCCTGGGACCGGCCCTGATGCTCCTTTTGGGAAGTTTTTCTGAGGGCCTGGGCGCTTTTGGCGCGTTTACCCTGGAGAAGTACGCGCGCGTTTATTCCGACCCGAGCCTTGCGCGCGCCCTCATCAACACGGTCATCTACTCATTGGGCTCTGCGTTTTTCGCCACCTCACTCGGCTTGAGCCTGGCGTACCTGAACTTTCGCACGAATATCCCGTTTCGCGGGATTCTGCAGCTCTTGCCGACGGTATCGATGATGACGCCGCATCTCCCCTTCGCGGTGAGCTGGGCTCTTTTGCTCAATCCTAGCAACGGAATGATCAACCTCCTCCTCAGGGATGTCTTGGGCCTGGGCGTTATCAACATTTACTCCTTGCCCGGAATGATCTTTGTCGAGGGTTTGTTGGACCTGCCGATCGCGTATCTGGTGATCGGCGCAGCTGTCTCATCCTTTGATTCCTCTCTCGAAGAGGCGTCGCGGATGAGCGGGTTCTCCTGGGCAAAAACGTTGCGCAGAATCGTTCTGCCGATGCTCAGGCCCGCAATACTCGCCGCGCTGACCCTTTCGATCATCCGGACTCTGAGCGCCTTTGCGGTCCCATCGGTCCTCGGGATACCGGGCAGAGTGGAGGTGCTCACAAGCTTCGTCTACCGACTCATCAGCGTGGGCTTCGTGCCGGACTATGGCAGTGCGGCGGCCGCAGGGATCAGTATTCTGGTGACGGCTGTCGCCCTCGTTTACGTGTATCGCTTTCTTACGGCGAGAAGCGAGCGTTTCGTCACCATATCCGGAATGGGCTACAGGCCCACGATTGTCGACCTGGGCAAGCTTCGGTATCCGCTGGGCGTCTTTGTCCTGATCGTGTGTCTGACCCTGATCGTCTTGCCGCTGCTGGTCCTCCTCTATACCTCTCTCATGCCATATATGATGGCGCCTACTGCGACGGCGTTCGAGATGTGGACCCTGAGACACTGGGCCTACGTGCTAAACAATCCCCTCTCACTGACGGCCCTGTGGAACAGTGTCTTTCTCGCTCTGGTCGGGGCGACACTCGGGATTCTGATCTCCGTCTTCGCCTCTTACCTGATCGTGCGGGTCCGCACAACGACCAGCTCGATTCTTGAAACCCTGACCTTTCTGTCATTCTCCTTCCCTGGGCTGATTATCGGTATCGGATTCATGTGGCTGTTTGTCCACACCCCGCTCTATGGAACGATCTGGACGCTTCTGATCGCCTACATTGCCGTGTACCTACCGTACGGGATCAGGCCGCTCACGAGCACTTTTATCCAGATCAGCAGAGATCTCGAGGATGCATCCGCCATGACTGGCGCCGGCTATTTTCGCACCTTTTGGCGCATCGTGATTCCACTCGCCGCGCCCGGGCTCATCTCGGGCTGGACCCTGATGGCCGCCATGTTCGTGAGAGAATTCGTGGTCTCCGTGGTGTTAGCCAGACCCGGGACGGAGGTTCTCTCGGTTCAGGTCTTTGCCGCCGTTGCCGATGCGCAGTGGGGCAGAGC
>CAYPHJ010000231.1:1173-3661 GCA_964410485.1 uncultured Syntrophobacteraceae bacterium | reverse complement strand
TAGGCAAATCAATGTCCAGCCACGGAACTTTTATCTATTTTGGACAGCAGTGATCAAGTATATATTGGCATTCTGGATCGACAGAGCAAATACCCCTCTTCGTCTCTTTGTAGAAGGGGAGCTGTGAAAAATTCAAATACCATGTAGGGGCAGACCTATGTGTCTGCCCCCGGCCACGGTCCGCCCCTACAAGTTCCTGGCCGTGGGGCAGATGCGCGGGAACGACGAAAACGGGGCGCTGTCCACGCTAAAGCTGTTGAAGGGGCGTGCAGTTGAATATACCCTGAAACGAGTGGCGGACCGCAAAGCATCGACTCGCTCCACGCTTAGCGCTTCGCGCCTTGCGAAAGTTCATTGGTATGTCGACGTGCGAGATGATGGGTGTCGATCAGGCCAAGTCCTTTCGAGCGCGGTCAATGGGTCTGTGCCTTGTAGGCCGCCACCCGTTCCTCCCCAATGGTGGCTCCAGCCGGTTGACGGGGCCAGAACGCGACCTGAATGCTCCTGTGCCCGCGCTCTCCAGGGCTCGTCCTCGATGTCTGATGTATACTTACATATGAACTGCTTAATAATATGCTTCTCTTGAATTCACTTCTAACCAAGATTCGTAAACAGTTCATCCGTGTTGGAATCATTGCGAGCGCGCGATACGAGCACGACCTGCTGAGTCTTCACGCAATGGGCCTGACCTACACAACTTTGCTGTCTCTAGTTCCCTTTTTGGCAGTAATGTTTTCCGTCCTCACGGCTTTGGGCGCACGCGACGTCGCCGCCCCATTTTTGCAGTGGATGCTCGAGCCACTCGGTCCCGAGGCGACTTTGATCACAGAACGGATTGTGCAGTTTGTGGAAGGGTTGCGCGTTGGCATTCTTGGGGCTGCGGGGACAGCTTTTCTTTTCTACTATGTTCTCAACCTGGTTGCGAGCATGGAGGATGCTCTCAACCTGATCTGGCGCGCCCCGCGTTCGCGAACTTGGAGCGAGCGCTTCTCCGCTTATCTCAGTGTTGTGCTCGTGGGTCCGGTTATGGTTTTCACGGCTCTTGCGCTACTGGCTTCCGTTCAAAGCCACTGGCTCGTCGAGCGTGTTCTTGAGATCGGTGTTCTGGGGCCGGTTTTGGCCTTGGCGACCAGCATTGTGCCTTTCATTTTGCTTTGGGCCACCTTTACCTTTTTATATAAGTTGTTGCCGTATACGCGGGTGCGGCTCAGCTCCGCCATTCTGGGAGGAGCGACGGCCGCCATTCTCTGGCAGGTTGCGGGAATGGGCTTTACTGCTTTCGTCGCTACGTCAACGCGCTATGCTGCAATTTATTCCAGCTTTGCAATCCTTATTCTGTTTCTCTTCTGGTTGTATGTTTGCTGGCTGATTTTTCTTGTCGGGGCGGAGGTGGCCTATTTTCATCAGCATCCTCGGGCGTTTGTCAGTGATAGTCTCCACCCCGGGACACGTCATCGTTTTCAAGAATGGCTCGCGCTGTCAATGCTCATCGAGATTACGCGGCGCTACCTTTCCCAAGGCCCGCCATGGAAGGCGGTGGATCTCGCGGCGTTTCTAGATGTACCGTCGCTGGAAGATTTAATCCAAAGGTTTGTCCAGGCGGGTGTTTTGCTCAGAACGGCAGAGCCTGAGGGGGTGGCGCTGGCACGGCCGCCTGAAAGTGTTACCGTCAAAGCGGTTTTGGATTTGATGGGCGGCGTACAGGACGAAGCCCTCGACGGCGGACCTGCCACCGATATTTTAGCGCGTCAGGACCAAGCCGTACAAAAGAGCCTGGAAGGAATAACCTTAAGAACTCTCGCTGCGGAGACAAGCGCGCGCAGCTTGCGTTTTGCCGGCTAGACACCCGGCGGTACACCGGCGCCGCTGGTGGTTCAAAGGTTCAACGTTCAAATGTTCAAGGTGGTCCTTCATCCTCCTCCGCGGATCCCGAGACTGTGTCGCAATCGTCATTTTCCGGGACTGTCATCCTGAACGACAGTGAAGGATCTGCTTTTTCTCCGTGTTTCGACCAGAAAAGAAGATTCTTCGTCGCTGGGCTCCTCAGAATGACATTCCGACACAGCCTCTCCGCGGGGGAGCTTTGAACCTTGAACATTGAACCTTTTGAACCACCGGCGCGGTTTAACCGGCCTTATGACTTCTTGAACGGCTCTTTCAAGACGACCTTCACGCCTGAAATTGTCCCGGTGACGGCGTTGCGCACCTGAGCAGCGGCCTCCGAGCTGATCTCACCTGCTGCCTTGAGCGCGCCCGTTGCTGCAGCTGAAGCTGCGTCGGTTGCATCCACGCTCACGTCTTTGGCTCCCGCGATGGCACCTTGCACTGCCCCTTTGGCTGCCTGGCCGATGTCTCCCGCAACAGCGGCCGTTCCTTTCACGACGTTGCTGCTCGTCATGCTGATCGTTTCAAGGGCTTCATTGCCTGTGACTTTTGTGCCCTGGAGCACACCCAAAACGACGCCCTTCGCGGCCGCTCCAACGTCACC
>CAYPHJ010000231.1:0-1073 GCA_964410485.1 uncultured Syntrophobacteraceae bacterium | reverse complement strand
GGGGTTTGAAGTGCCGTACTTGAGACAAGCTCGTCCGGTTACCATATCCGCCCCGCGAAAGATGGCTTGGGCCAATGGTATGCGTTTTGCTCGAAAATTCGGTAACGGTCAAACCGAGGCAAGTGAAAAGGGGGAGGCTCATGCAAGCTGGAGTGCCAAGAGAAAAACTCGTGTCGGATCTGAAAGTACTTTTCGATGACGTAGAAGAACTGGTGAAGGCAACCGCGGATCAGGCGGGGGATAGCCTCTCGTCATTGCGCCAGCGCCTCATGCAACGGCTTGAAGAAGGTCGAGAAACGCTGTCGGAGCAGCAAAGAGTCGTTGGCGATGTTACGCGGCAGGCCACACGTGGAGCTATGGATTACGCACAACATAACCCATGGAGTGTGATCGGCGTTGCCCTGGGGATCGGATTGATCATTGGGCTTATCATGTGGAGCCAAGAAGAGTACTAGCTTGTCCTCGCTCCCCGCGAGGAATCTCGAATCGCACATTTCAGATTTCAAAATCTCTCTATTTCTGGAATGCATGCGATCTGAAATTTATAATCTGAGATACCGAGCGCAGCGAGGGGAAGGAGTAAGACTTTCATGTACGTATCGCGGCTAACATTTCACACGTTGCCGGGCAAAACACGAGAAGTCGAACAGAAGCTGACGACGCTGCGCGAGTGGGTCGAGCAAGTCGGGGGTTTGCGGCCCAGGATCATGCGGACACACTACGGCTCCCTTGGCGCGCCCGATCTGGTGTTCGAACAGGAAATCGCCGATCCGGGTGAACTGGAACGTCAGATCAAACAGGTTACGAGCAAGCAGGAATTTCAACAATGGGCGGGACAGGTCTCGGCGTTGTTGGAACAGTCTTCAAAGCGTGAGCTGTTTCAGGTTAGCGGCCCGGTGTAGGGAAGAATGACGGACGACCGCAGACCGAGGACCGCCAGGGAAGAATGACCGCCGATCGGGACCGCCGGCAGAGCGCGAAGCGCGGAGCGAAACGGTTAGGATTTTCTTTCGGCGCCTTGGCTTGACCCTTCACGCTCCCTTCATTCAGTCCACTACGCACACGGCTATTCC
>CAYPHJ010000230.1:0-3695 GCA_964410485.1 uncultured Syntrophobacteraceae bacterium | reverse complement strand
AATCAGTGGAAGCAGGTGGAAACGATGTTGCCGGAACATCATATCAGCGCCATCTTGTTCGAGCCATCAACCCAGACACTGTTTGCCGGTACCTATGGAGGCGCCATCTTTGCCAGCGGTGATTTGGGAAAACACTGGGAGCAAAGAAATCAGGGGATTGTCGACAAGGAAATCTACTCGCTGGCATGCCAGCAAACTGGGGGACGCCCGAGAGTTTATGCCGGAACGCAGCCGGCGCATCTTTACTATAGCGACGATCTAGGTAAGAGCTGGACAGAGCTTCCCGGTTTACGCCAAGTGCCGGGCGTAGAAAAGTGGACGTTTCCAGGCCCACCACATCAAGCCCATACCAAAAGCATCAGTTTCCATCCGGATGATCCAAATATTATCCACGTGGCGGTTGAGGTCGGCGGCTTTTTGCGGAGCACGGACGGTGGCAAATCGTGGGATGTTGTCTCCGGTCTCAACCCCGATGCGCATCGCGTATTGATTCCCACCTCCGATCCATCCAAGGTTTATGGCACCGCGCCGACGACAAACTGCGGCCCTGAGGTGACGGCAGGTTTTTGTGTCAGTGCTGACGGGGGCGAGACTTGGCAAAGCCTCACGCCGCGCGACTTCAGGATTGGTTATGTCGATCCGTTCTTCGTGCATCCGAACGATCCGAATTTGTTGTTTGTCGCGGGCGCCAAGACGGGCCCGGGCACGTGGAGAAAGTTACACACTGCCGATGCACGCGTAGCGCGCAGTCGTGATGGCGGCAAGAGCTGGGACATACTCGGCAAGGGGCTGCCGGAGCACATCAGAGCAAACATTGAAGGGATGGCCATGGATGTATGGAATGGCGGTTACGCTCTCTTCGCCGGTACCACCGATGGGGACATCTTTTATTCGGATGACGAAGGAGAGCACTGGCAGACCATCATCCGTGGCATTGGACCGGTTTCAAAATCGCACCATCATGAAAATTTAGCCATGTCCGCCGCCTGAGTTCAGCACGAGGAACGAACGGCCGTTGAAAGGCTCGGAGGCGCAAGCCCCGAGCCTTTCTGTTTTCTTCTGCGGCGCATGCCTTTTGCCATGACTCATCTGGCGCTAAAGTGGTGCACAAGAGTTTGGCAATAGGTCAGATTTGGCGCAGAGCTGCCGCACGCCCATGTCTTTTCCACTACTCCATGACTGCCCGATTCCGACGGGGCGGAGGTTATTATGCCGCAATCACGGAAACCCAACGACAGGTTGCACAGGGGCTCGAGCGGTCCGGCTTTTTTGTTCGACCTGGATGGTACGTTGGTCGATAGCGTTTACCAGCATGTATTGGCCTGGCGCGAAGCTTTGGAACAGGCTGGCATTGAGCTGGCGGTATGGCGCATTCATCGCCGCATTGGCATGAGCGGAGGCTTGCTGGCCAACAATCTCCTACGCGAAACGGGGCGGCGCATAGCCGGCAAGGAAGCGGCGCAACTCCAGCGCGTGCACACTGAAGTCTACGCACGGCAGGTGAACCAGGTGCGGTGCCTGCCCGGAGCACGTGAGTTACTGGCTTACCTGTCGAAGATCGGGGTTCCCTGGGCCATTGCAACAAGCGGCCGGATGGAAACTGCCGGTCCGACGCTCAAGATCCTTGGCGTCGGCGAAGATGCTACCGTCGTTACGCGAGATCAGGTGCAACATGCGAAGCCTGATCCCGATCTGTTCCTGGCGGCGGCCGAACGGCTCGGGGTTGACATCAGCGACTCGTTTGTGGTGGGAGACAGCGTCTGGGATCTTCTCGCGGCGCGCAGAGCCCGAGCGCTGGGTATTGGTTTACTATCCGGCGGCTACGGTGAAGATGAACTACAGCGCGCGGGTGCATATCGTGTGTACCAGGACCCGGCGGATTTGCTAAAACACCTCGACGAAGTGGGCGTGCGGGTAACTGCATAGTTGCAGAGTTGAGACTCCCTTTCATTTTCCAGCGCGCTCCAACGCTCCATTAGTCGGACCAACACTTTCCGGCGCTTGACGAGCCAACGCTCTTTCCAATATTGCTGGAGGCAATTAGCAATAGACAAGGAGAGGTTAGTCTATGTCTGAGATAACTCTGGAGATGGCGGAAAAAGCAGTCAAAGCAGCGCAAGCCAAGGCGCGGGAGCTGGGAACGGCAATGACAGTAACCGTAGTGGATACAGGCGGTCGGTTGGTTCTGAGCGCTCGTGGTGACGGCACTGGGTTTTTCACTCCGGAAACCTCACGCGCCAAGGCGGTGGCCGCGGCAGCCTTTCGGCGATCGACCAAAGAAATGGCCAAGCTCAGGGAGACCTCACCGGCTTTCTGGGGCAATGTCACTGCAATTTCAGGCGGGCAGGCTCTGCCGAGCATCGGAGCCGTCCCCCTTCTTGTTGACGGAAAGGTGATTGGAGCCATTGGTTGTGGCGGCGGGACAGGCGATCAGGACCACGCTTGCGCCGAAGCCGGAGCGGCGGCAGTGAGTTAGGCCAGGACCTTCACTATGCCGGTCAACGGGACGACCGTGGGGCTACGTCAAGACGGCTGTTGACTTAGACGAACCATCAGCCCTAACGTACGTCCATGCTATGTCGGATTTGGGATTCTCGATCCGACCGGTCACAACTTACTTCAAGTCGTCCGCCTGGACTGGACCGGTCAGTCAGACTTTCGGCGTCCAGCAGGTGCTCAAACACCTTCGGGGATGCTTCGGCCGTTGAACTCAGCCAAATAATTTTTTGAAGGAGGGGCGTCATGAAGCGAGTTTCGTGGTTGGCAATTCCAGTGGTCGCGGCCATGCTTTTGCTTGTTGCAGCTCCGGTCAGTTCATCGAGCCATGATTTTTACAGGGGCAAGACCATCCGAATCATTGTAGGTTTTGCAGCCGGCGGAGGGTTCGATACCTACTCACGTGTGATCGGGCGCCATATGGGCAGATTCATTCCCGGCAATCCCACGTTCGTAGTAGAGAACATGACCGGCGCCGGCAGCCTGATCGCGGCAAACTATACTTACAGAGTGGCCAAACCGGATGGCCTGACGATCGGGCATTTTATCGGCGGACTCATCATGCAGCAGGTCATGGGGGGATCGGGAATTGAGTTCGACGCGCGCAAGTTCGAATTCATCGGCGTTCCAATAAAGGAAAACGTGGTCTGTGCCTTGAGAAAGGAAAGCGGCATTACCAGCGTGGAGAGTTGGCTGGCCGCCAAAACACCCGTCAAGCTCGGTGGTACCGCGCCGGGCTCGACGACCGACGACGTTGCCAAGACCCTTAGAGAGACCATCGGGCTTCCAATCCAACTTGTGTCAGGCTATAAGGGCACTGCCGATATCCGCCTCGCCGCCGACAGCGGCGAGATCGCGGGAGGTTGCTGGGCCTGGGAATCGGTCAAAGTAACTTGGCGCAAGGCGTTGGAAAACAAAGACGTGTTGGTTGTGCTGCAGGCAATTCCCGAGCCGCACCCGGAGCTCAGCGGGATTCCACTAGCAGTCAACTACGCCAAGACCGAGCAGGCAAAAAGACTGCTCGATGCAGGCGTCCATGACACCCAGATTTTCACGCGTCCGTATGTACTCCCTCCAGGAACGCCCAAAGAGCGCGTCCAAACACTCCGAAAAGCTTTCTTGGACACCCTCAACGACAAAGCGTTTCGGGCCGAGGCAGAAAAAACCAAGTTGGACGTAGATCCAGTGCCGGGCGAGCG
>CAYPHJ010000229.1:0-3743 GCA_964410485.1 uncultured Syntrophobacteraceae bacterium | reverse complement strand
GGCTGGGAAGGTGTAGAGACTAGACGGGCAGCACCTAAGCCCCGGAAGATTTCCGAGAGATGGTGAAGGGATAGTCCAGACTCCAAACCGCAGACCAAAGTTTGCGGGCAGCGAAAGCTGTAGCGGGTAAGAAAATCCACCGGGCGCAAGCCCATGAGGGTTCAACTCCCTCCGCTCGCACCATTCTTTCTTGCAACCTTACTTTTTCCTTTGCTCTCTCCCAGCGCGGGCGGCTGCCATTATCAGGTTAACGAATCAGCCTGAGAGGGCGAGACCACCGAGCGCAGCGAGGCGGCCTCACCTGCGACTGAATCGTAGGATATTTCCAACGGCTTGTTTGCAAGTAAATCGGCAATGCCAAGCTTAGCTGCAACATAGATCGCACACGCTGTGCGAAATCCGGCTATCATCTGCAGCATGTTCGAGCCGGCCGAGCGATTGATCGCCAACCTCTACGTCGGGCGCCAACGCTCGTCAGGAAACTCTATGGCGGGACGGTCTTTATGGTGAATGATTTTCATCCTGTCGATCCCTGACGGTTTTGAAAATATATAAGTTTTTTGGGGCAGTGTCCTTACTTGCAGATCGAGTTTCCGGCACACAAATCTTTAACGACTTAAGCCGGCCATGCTTCTAGGATACTCGGTTCAGCTTTCGTCGATACGCACTTTTGGAGTCTAAACCCTGTCTTCCCGAGAAGATCGGAATGTTCTTTTTCTGTTCGAATTCTGCCGCCTTCAAATGTCACGAGAAAGTTCATGTCCGCGAGATGCCCAGCACACAATTCGTTGGGTGGGCCCATCAGCGGCTCGATAATTAGCAAGCGCTCCTTGCTCGTCATTGCGTCCCGACAATTCGTGAGAATTTGCACTACCTTGTCGTCAGGCCAGTCGTCCAGAATGCGTTTCAATATATATGTGTCGCCACCCGATGGCACTGCGTTAAAAAAATCTCCGGCAACGAATTCACAACGTGGCAACGGCCCGCCGCGGCCCGCTTTCGCCGCCTCAATCGCGGCGTTTTGATCGAAAAGTATTGCCGAAACCTGCTCGCAGGCCGTAAGTATACCTGACAAAAACGAGCCGTTACCGCCGCCGACATCGACGATCCGCCCGCATTGAGAAAAATCGTACGCTGTAATTATGGCTGCGCTTTCGATGCGGGATTTATTTCCGCTGCCCGCGAAAAACTTCGCTTGTGCCTCTGGTTTCGATTGCAAACTTACAAAATAATTTTCCACCGCCGGCTTGCCTGTGCGAACGCTATCCAACATCTTGCCGATCCTTTCCCAGGTGCTCTCGTGGTTGTAAATGGCATAATCGCGCACAGATTGGGGTGAAGTTTTCCGCAGGGTGTCGCCCAACGGCGTAACGAAAAAACGGCCGCTGTCGTCTTGCCGCAGTGCGCCCAAGCCGGCGAGTACCCGCATGATCCGATAGAGAGCATCGGGATGGACGTGCAATTTCGCCGCAAGCTCTTGAGCTAGGGCTCCGTCCTCGCCGATGTGATCCGCTACTTCGAGTTTGGCAGCAACATAAATCACTCGAGTTGGAATGTAACGATTGAACAGATCAATCATCGCTAAGGCATTTTTGAAATTGTCCATGGCTTAAATCACTCCTATCCCAGACCACTCGGAAAATTTTGACCTAACCCCGATCCACCATTAGCTCCATTAGATGGAAGGTTGACTCGGTTTCGATCACCCGAAGCAACTTCAAACCGGCCCGATTAAAAACCGTTTTGAATTCGCTTTGCCGGCGCACCCGTCCGCCATGTTCAACCAAAACCGTAAGGTCGACAATTAGGGCGTATGACTCCTCATTCGGTTCGCCAATGAATCGGTCGATTACCAGAAGTTTCGCATCCTCGCCCATGACACGACAACAGTTCCGTAGGATGGCGACCGCCGAATCGTCGGGCCAGTCGTGAATAACCGATTTAAGGACATAGAGATCGCCGCCTGCGGGGACTGATTTGAAAAAATCCCCGCCAATCAGCTGGCAATTGCTAAGGCCTCCGCCGGCACCGGCCCGCGCAAGCTCCACCGTCGGTGCCTGGTCGAAAAGTATTCCGGACAGGTGCGGGTTCTGCGACAAGATGGCTGACAGAAATGCTCCATTTCCGCCACCGACGTCGACGATGGTCGAGCATGAGGTAAAATCGTAAGCGTTCAAGATCGCCGCGATATCGCCCCTCATAATCGATTTCATCGCGGCTTGAAAACTCGTATTCGCTTCGTCACTGGATTTTAGATACTCGAACCGCGGCGCCCCGAACACATGGCCGAAGGCGTTCTCGCCTGTGCGCACGCTATGGGCGAGCGCGCGAAACGCATCGTAGTTTTCCTTGCCTCTGAAAATTACGACGTCGCGCAGCGATTGCGGATGGTCGCTGCGCAGTAGATGGCCCGCTGGAGTGAGAGAAAAATGGCTATTGTCGTCCTCATGCAACACGCCGAAGCCAGCTAGAGCTCGAATGACCCTGTACAAGATTTTTTCGTCCACTTCGCCTTTTCGCGCCAGTTCGCGAGCATTCACTGATTCCTCGCCGATAAAATCCGGGATGCCAAGCTTGGCGACGGCATAAAGCGCCTGCGACATTACGAAGCCCGTGGACATTTTGTGGATTAACATGGTCGGCGTTTGAGCTGTATCCTGCAGCGCGGCACCTCCACCTTTGTGCTTATGAAGCCTTTGCATGCTTGAGCTCGGCTTCGAAGCTAGTTTCATTTTCGTCGTCTCTTCTCGGTGTCAGCGCGACGCTGTCGCGCACCAATTCTCTTTCTGAACCATTGCATCCGCACTGACCGATTCTCCTCAGACGACTTGCCCCGTACCTGGGCGGCCAAGGCAGCGAGATTCGTCTTCGTCAACGACTCGCGCATCCGCCGCTCGGCCTCGACCATGACCGCGTGTATGCTGCAGATCCCCTGCCTCTTCGGTTGCGGCAGCTCCCTGCCATAAAGGATGCACTTGTCGCGCACATCGCGGCATTCAAAAAAAGGCTTGTTTCCTTCCAGCGCGTCGACCACGTCGAGTACGGTTATCTTTTCCGGCGGCTTGGCCAGGCGAAAGCCGCCGCCGATGCCTTCGCCGGCGGCAACCAGCCCCGCTTTCTCGAGTCGAGTAAAAAGTTTCGCCACATAGGAAGGCGAAATTCCTTGAAACTCGGCAAGTTCGCGGGCGCTCGGCTGCCCCCGTTCATGTGGCTCGACCAAATGCAACAAACAATGCAAACCGTATTCAACGCTACTGCCATAGAAAGCCATAGTAACTCCGATAAAGTTTGTCTTAGTTACTATGCTAAACGTGCGTTGTCAATTGCGATGGTTAAACAGCCGGCGATAGGGGGAACACCTAGTATCAGCTTAGAGTATCTCCGGCTCGTTTATCAGAATGACCACGAGCTGTTGGAACCGGGCCCATTGCCAGTTCAGCAATTAGGGGCTCGTTTGGCGCCACCTGTGAGTAGTAAGGGGATCACAACGTACGAAATGAGGTAGCTAGATAGCCGTTTGATTGGAGGGTACGACTTTCACATTTTGTTCCACAGTCACACAGTTTAAGAAGAATTAATTAATAATTACCGATAGTTACAGGTATACGAAAAAGACTCAAAATCCGGTGGGGGCAACCCCGTGAGGGTTCAAGTCCCTCCTCCGGCACCACTTATTCTTCTGAGTCGTTCAAGATTGACTGGAAACAGTTTTCTCGCCCCGTTTCCATCCGCCTAGTGCGCTG
>CAYPHJ010000228.1:0-3750 GCA_964410485.1 uncultured Syntrophobacteraceae bacterium | reverse complement strand
CATCCTGTCACGGCAGGTTTTGTTGAAAGTCTCGCCCGTCCCGGCGGCAACGTCACTGGTATTACAATCCTTACCACGGAACTAAGCGGGAAGCGTCTGGAGCTGCTCAAAGAAGTCATTCCCAAGCCACGCGTGTCGCGGTTCTCTACGAGCCGACCGCTCCGGGCATTACACGCGAAGTGAAAGAGGATCTCCCGGTTGCAACGCGCGCGCTGGGGCTAACGATGCAGACTTGGGAGGTGCGCGCTGCAGAGGATTTCGACCGGATATTCGCGGCGCTTAAGAAGGATCGCCCGGATGGACTTTATGCGCCCGCCGCTGGCTGGCTCATGACTGCGAGCCAAAAACGGATCGCGGGTTTTGCGCTAAACATTCGGTTGCCATCGGCGTACACCAATAAAGCCGCGGTAGAGGCCGGCGGGCTCATGTCGTACGCGGCAGACGTGGCTCACAGCTATCGGCGCGTCGCATATTTCGTGGACAGAATCCTGAAAGGGGCTGAGCCCGCGGAGCTGCCGGTTGAGCAACCCACCAAGTTCGAGTTTGTGATCAACTTAAGAACAGCCAAACAGATCGGATTAGCAATTCCTCCTGATGTTTTAGCAAGAGCCGACAAAGTAATCCGATGATCGAACAATCGAAAATCCAAAATCTAAAATCGGAAATCGAGAGATTCCACCGAACGTATTAGCGAGAGCGGACAAGGTCATTCGGTGAGGGGTGAGTGTGAATGTTGGAGAGTCCACGACAAACAGTGCAGCGACCGGCGTGAAACTAAGATGCTTCGCCGTTTCTGAGCGGTAGATGACAATTCTGCGATCATTGGCAACTATAATCGAATTTCCCCTTTCGCTAGAGATAATTTTTTACTTGAAGGATTTTCAAACCCGGCACGGCAGGGATTCTGCGGTCATTCGTCAGAAACGAGTTGCAGTTACCCAACAGCGCAGCCGCCATTTTGATGGCATCAGGAGGCCTGATTTTGAACCTTGCTCGAACCTGAGCAGCAGCTTTGAGGAGCCGGCGATCGACTTCGATAAACCGGAGACCGCGACTGTTCGTCAACAAAGCCTCATAACGATCGGCAAGCGCAGAATTCCCGGACCGGTACGGTACGACCAACACTTCCATCAAACTGAGACCGGATGTCACTCCTACGAGATCGCCGTGATCAATCGCCTCAAACAGAGGCTTCAAAAGAGGAAGGAACCGTCTCTCCTCCTCAATAAAGTAGATGAACACCTGAGTATCGAGAGCAAGGGGGCCCGGCCTAACGTCCTCGATCAATCCCATTCGCGCCGTTCCTTTTTTACATGTCTGCCGGCGTCAACTTTTTTCCAAACATCCTTTCCGAGCCCCTGGAGCTCCAAAATGGACAGTGGACTGGCATTTTCCGTAGCCACGCTAAGAATATGAATCACCTCCTGGGCAATAGATCTATGTTCCCGGTGCGCGCGTGCCTGAATCTTTCTGTACAAACGATCCGGCAAATTCTTGATATTCAAAGTGGCCATGGGTTCCTCCAAAATGCTTTCATTATGGAGGAAAGGCAATGAACGGTCAAGCTACGGAACTGAAGACGGAAAAGAACCGCTGCGCAGCAGCCAAGAACTTGGACACGGTGATCGTTCTCAAAACCGTTAAGGAAAACGCTGGAGAAAACTAATGAGAGAAAGATTCTTTAGTCATGCGCCAAGCGCCATACGCTCTGCGCTTTGCCTCGTCAGCGTTTTGCTCCTTGTGCTTTACTCGCCCGTCGAGGCCCAGCCGACAAAAATGCCTCGGATCGGCTACCTATCTATCTCTCCCGCTGGCCCCCGCCAGGAGTTGTTCCGTCAAGGCCTGCGTGAGCTTGGTTACGTTGAGGGAAAGAACATTTTGATTGAGTGGCGTTCTGCGGGCGGTAAACGAGAGCGGGGGCGCGTTCTTGCCGAGGAGCTACTGGGTCTGAAGGTAGACGTCATCGTAACTGGTGGACCAGGAGCAACTCGTCCTGCCAAAGAAGCGACAAAGACCATTCCAATAGTCATGACTCAGGATACGATCCTGTTGGCAATGGGTTTGTCACGAGCCTGGTGCGGCCGGGCGGGAACATCACCGGACTATCCAGTCTTGCCGCGGAGCTGAGCGGAAAACGGCTGGAATTGCTGAACGAAGTAGTTTCTAGGCTCTCCCGCGTAACCGTGCTCGGGACTCCAGCTGCACAGAGCTACGCACAATCGCTAAAGGAAACGCAACTCGGGGCACAGCGTTCGGGAAAAGCAGCAAGTGCGTTGAAATTGCAGCTTCAATATCTGGACGTATCAGGTCCTAAGGATATTGAGCCTGCGTTTCGCGCCGCTGGTGAGAGACGGGCAGAAGCCCTGCTAATGTTATTAGGAGGCCCAATCCTCAATACACATGGAACACAGATCATAGGTCTTGCCGCGAAGAACCGATTTCCCGCGATATACGAAAGGCCAAACGATGTGAAATCCGGCGGGCTTATGTCCCTACAGCACGGACATCGACGATTTGGCTCGGCGCGCGGCTACGTATGTCGACAAGATCCTGAGAGGCGCAAAGCCCGGTGATTTACCTGTGGAGCAGCCGACGAGATTCGAGTTTCTGATCAATCTCAAAGCCGCCAAGCAGATCGGGCTGACGATTCCACCGCATGTCTTAGCAAGAGCAGATCGAGTGATCCGATGAGCCGGCAATCGAAAACCTGTGGTGAGCCGTGTGGATCGTTGAAAGACCCAAATTCGAAATACGAAGCTCGAAACACTGAAATGACCAAAAGCCAAACGCCCGTGGGCAAGCTCAGGAAGAGGCTTCGACCATCTCAGGGCGGGGCCGCGCTAGAGCTTATAAATCGGCATGCGAAGCGCGCGGGCGCAGGCGACGAGCCGGGCGTCGTAGCTCGCGAGAGTGACGGACTGTCCTTGGTTTCGAAGAAAATCCATGGACGCCAAATGAAGCGCATCCAATGTTCTCACCGGCTTAGGGAAAGGCTCCAAAGCCCGCGCGAGCACCGGTGGAGAGAGTTCGATGAGCGCCAGCCGGCCGAGCAGCGCCCGGGCGTCGTCCGCGTGCGATCGCGAGAGTTTGCGGGCATGAATTCGTGTCCAGACTTCATACTCGATAAGCCGGCTGGCGATAAGTGCCTCCCTCCAGAGCTGTTCGGGAGGCGCCCGGTCTTCGGCCAGGAGATGCGCGAGCACAACCGAGGTGTCCAGATAGATCAACGGTCGCTCCGGTCTTGGTCAAGCTCCTTTTGCAACTTGCGGAAAGATGTAACGGGATTGCGAGGCGGGGGCGTAGATCCTGGGAGAGCCGGAGGCGTGATCCAGCCTTTGCGGACTGCTTCCGACAGCAAAGCATCGGACAGCACCGGGCTTCTCGTTCGTTCAGGTGGTACGATTTCCGCAACGACCCGATCCCGGTCGGTGACCAGCACGGTCTCACCGCGCTCAGCAAGCCGAACATACTCACTGAGCTTGTTCTTCAAAACCTTTAAACCGACAGCTTTCATCATGCGTAATGTAGCTCCCAGTAGCTACCTATGTCAAGGCCCAAAACGGAGTGGTGTAGTAACGGAGTGTTGGAGTGTTGGAGTGTTGGAAAGACGGCGTTAAAAGCATTGCTCCACTCTTACCGTAGTCCAACTAAGAGCATCCTTTCTTTAACTCTGTGCACCATGCTCTTCGCGCTTTGCTCGTCTGCACAGGCGCAGCAACCAGGGAAAATTCCTCGGATAGGTTATCTAGC
>CAYPHJ010000227.1:0-3886 GCA_964410485.1 uncultured Syntrophobacteraceae bacterium | reverse complement strand
AGGATTCAGGATGACAGTCCTGATATGTGGGGCGAGGGTGAGGGCTCATTTTCATTCTCTGCGGGCGAGCGTAAGATCATGAAACACTTCGTGGTGTGATGGTATCCAGGTGTTGAATCGAGAGCTTACGGGTTCTATGCAGCGCATTTCAATGCTCATTGACGCGCTACCTCTAAAATACGTTTCGCGATGATAATTTTTTGAATTTCCGAGGTCCCCTCATAGATCCTGAGAGCTCGCACGTCACGATAGAGACGCTCAACAATATTCCCGGATACCACCCCGATCGCGCCGTGAATCTGCAGCGATTGATCGATAATCGCCTGCGCTGTCTCGGTCGCAAAAAGTTTCGCCATGGAAGAGTAGAGCGGAAAGTTGTCATGTCCGTGATCACGCATCCAGGCGGCCTGATACACGAGGAGTCGTGAGGCCTCGAGAGCGGTGGCCATTTCGGCCAGCTTGAACTGAGTAGCCTGAAACTCGGACAGCGCATGGCCAAACTGGTGGCGGGCTTTGCTGTGCCGCACCGCTTCATCCAGGGCTCTGCCGGCCAGTCCCACGGCGGCGGCACCGACCGTGCAGCGCAGCGTGTCCAGCGTGCGCAACGCAATCTTTAAACCCTCTCCTTCGCCTTCCAGCAAGTTATCGTGAGGAACGGGACAGTCATCGAACAGCAGCGAGCCTATAGGGTGCGGTGAAAGTAGTTTCATTTTCTCCTTGAGTTTCAGTCCCGGCGAGCTGGCCTCTACGATGAAGGCGCTGATGCCTTGCCGACGTTTATCCGGATCCGTTGTAGCGAAGACCACATATGTGTCGGCGATTCCCGCGTTGGAAATGAAATATTTGACGCCTGTCAAACGGTAATCTGTTCCGGTCCTGACGGCCATTGTCTGGAGCGATGAGATATCCGACCCCGCCTCCGGTTCGGTTAGAGCAAAGGCCGCAATCGCTTCTCCTGTCGCAAGCGGGGGAAGGAAGCGAGCTTTTTGTTGGTCAGTGCCGGCAAGAACAATCGGGTGACTGCCGAGAGCTTGGACCGCGAACATGGTGTCCGCCAGCGCCGACGCCCAAGCCAACTCTTGGCGAATTACACAAAGGTCGCGCGCCTGGACTTGTTCTTGCACGCCCCCGAACGTCTTCGGGGCCACATAGCGAGTCCAGCCGGCGCTCGCGAGTTGCCTCAAAACGTGGCGCGCCGCGACATCATTGTCAGGTTCTTCACCTGGGGGCGACGTGAGGCTGTCATTTACCCAGGCACGGATTTGTTCGCGAAGCCGCTGGTGGCCTTCGTCAAGAAAGCAGTCCATGAGAGATTCAATCACGTTGAACGTCTGGAAGCGATCTCCTTTTGTAAATGGAGCATTATTCCTTGCACAAACCCAAGTCGCTGGAAGAACTGTTGCTTTTCCTGCTGCTGGCTTGACCAGAATAAAAAATTGACGCCGTGTTCTTCCGACCCGGGCGTCCATTTATAGCAGACTCAAATCAGTTCCTCGACCCGTGGCCATCCGAGGTGGGCTCCGATGATTCGAGCGCGGGAAACTCGCTGGCGATTCGGGTCCAGGTAGGCCCCGCGCACGTGGTGGGCTAGAAATGGTCCGAATTCAAAGTTCTGAATAACGGGTAAATGCGTGGGTTGTTCAAGAGCGAGAAAGCTAACTCAATTGCAGATCGAGTCCTCGCGGGGACCGGTGACTTTTTCCCTCGCCCGCTTGCGGGAGGGAAAGGGTGAGGGCAGGGAGAAGGAACGCTGAGTAATAATTGAATAGGCTCTTTTTCGTCCGGGATCAGGTGAGCCGCTTTTTCAGTTCCGCTATATGCTCCGGAGTTGTTCCACAGCAGCCGCCGATGACCCGCGCGCCCATGTCGAGCCAACGCTGCGCGTGGTCAGCATACGTAGCGGGCGGGTATTCGTCGGTAAACAACCACTCGGGCGGATTGAAGCGACCGATGTGCGCGAAAGCTCCTGTGGGCGCGGAACGCCGTGCAGTTAGCTCGCGCAGTCCGGTGGTAATATCATCGGGAGGAGCGCAGTTGAGAAGGATAACGTCGGGCTCGAGAGGTTCGAGCGCGGTTACGGCTTGCGCCAGAGTTTCCCCGCTAAAGAGTTTGCCATTTTCGTCGCACACAAAGCCGATCCATGCGGGAAGACCCGCGGAGCGCACGACCTCGAGGGCGACTTTGGCTTCGGGAATGCTGTTCAGAGTTTCCAAAAGGATGAGATCCACGCCGCTTTGCGCCATTGTCTGGACAATTTCCGCGTATTCGCTGCGCGCCTGCTCGGGAGGAGGAGCAAGATCGGGCCTGAAACACCACTCCGCGGTTGTGACCGATCCCGCGATGGCGACCGGGTGAGCTGGGCTGACGCGCTCTCGGGCCTCGACTGTGAGTTCCACCGCCGCTTGCAGGAGTTTTTCCGCCCGGTTTCCCAGGTCAGTCGCGCCGATGTGCCGCATGTGGTCGAGGTCTTTAAAATGGTTCAAAAAGCTCCTGCGTGAGAGTTGAAACGTATTGGTCGTGATGACGTCCGCTCCTGACTTGATGTAGTCCTCGTGAATAGAGCGAATAACCTGAGGTAACCGAGTGACTTGATGATCCGCCCAGGAAACGTTGCGGCGGAGGATTTCGGTTCCGATGCCGCCGTCCAGAATAACGACCCTTTGTTGCGCGAGTTTTTGTTTTATCGAATCATACTGACTCATTTGACGAATTCCTTGATGGCTTTGATGTGAACGGGAGTCGTGCCGCAGCATCCGCCAATGATTGTCGCCCCCAATCGCCGCCACTGCTTAGCATGAGTTGAATACTGCTGCGGGGGGCAGGCATCGGTGTCAGTAAATTGAGGATGAAAATCAAATTTCCAGCTCGGCGGATCATAACGGCCAACGTGGGCGTAAGCACCAAAGGGAACGGAAGAGATTTTGCTCAGTTCCGCCAGTCCGGCAGAGATGTCGTCCGGCGGAGCGCAGTTTAGCAGGAGCGCGTCACAACCGAGCGGCGCCAATGCGCGCACTCCGTCAGCAATCGATTCGCCGCTAAGCAGGCTCCGGCCGCCGGGGCCAAGAGTAAAACTCACCCATATCGGCAAATCGGTTTTTTTGGCCGCTTGGACAGCGGCCGTCGCCTCTCTGACATTATTCATCGTTTCCAGCAGAATGAAATCCACACCGGCGCTGGCCAGCAACCGAGCCGATTCGCCGTGCTCTCGTAGCGCTTCATCAACGGCCGGGGCCAAGTCCGGACGAAAGCAGTGATTAAGAGGTGAGATGGAGCCACCGATCGCCACAGGTCTACTCGCTGCGCCATTTTCCGTGGCCTGTTGCGCAAGCAGCACCGCTTTTTCTATGAGATCGGCCGCCTGTGTCTCGAGTCCCGGCGCACCTATGCGGCGCATGTGGTCAAGATTTCTGAAAAGGTTGAGATAAGTCCGGCGTGTCAGCTGAAAAGTGTTGGTGGTGATGATATCGGCGCCTGCTTCTATATAGTCTTTGTGAACTGACCGCACCACATCGGCATCGGTGCGCATGCCGTGCTGGCGCCAGCGAACACCGCGGCGAACAATCTCACTTCCGATAGCCCCGTCGAGAACGATAAGCTCCCGCCGAGACAGGCACTGCTGGACGGCTTCGTATGGTTTAGGCATAACAGATGCTCGAGATGGACGTTACATTAAAACTCGTCAGGACTTCCGCAGTTGATCTCTCCACAAACATAAGATCGGAGAACCTGTTTGTGTACTTTACGGAAGGGATTGCGTTTGTCAATGATGGCGAGAAGAAAGGTTTAGGTTGAGGTTGAGGTTGAGGTTGAGTCCTAAACCTAGCAGGCTGATGAAAAACTCTCCGTTCACCCTTCGAGAACCTCAGGGCGAACGGAGAGGAACTTG
>CAYPHJ010000226.1:0-3895 GCA_964410485.1 uncultured Syntrophobacteraceae bacterium | reverse complement strand
AAACCATACGCTACTTTTCCTCCGATTGATACCTTTATTTATTTACAGCGACTTAGCCCAGGCGATTTGCGGATGGACGCGGCCGTCCAACCCGCAGTCCGTGCCGGCCATGACGTTTTTATCGGCCAACGAGTTCAGCGAATTTGATGATGCGATCGGCCACCAGTTCCGAGTGCTCGATGAGGTGGGTGGCAGCTAACAACACCGGATCAGGATCTCCCCGGCGGGGTTTCACGTCACCGCCAGAATGTTCGTAACGGCCGCGCCGGGTTCGACCAAGTACGGCAGGAGCACGGGGCCAGGGTTTGCAATGACATACGGTACCCAGGGCCGGACGAAAAACGATGCGACGGTTTGCAGTCCTACCGGACGAACTTCCATGTTTTCGGAATTCCGAAAACATGAAGGGGGAAAGCTTTATCGGTTGCACCAGTTCAAGGCTGGGCCCCCTTAGCGGCGCCTAGCGCCAACGGTGGGACGCCTCCTGTGATGGCGCACAACGAGAATCCGCACGACCTCGCCAACGACGCGAAACAAAAAATGATAAGGGAAGCGCTGCAAGTTCACGCGGCGGAGATCACGCTCGCGGATCGCGAAGGATTCCGGCCTCTCGGCGGCCTGCTGCATGTAATGTCGCAATTCGGAGTAGAATTCATCGGCGAGATCTCGCGTCGCAATCCGCTCGTAGTATGCCATGATCTCGTCGATATCCGAATAGACTTTCGGATGGAGGACGAGGCGCATCAAGTTCGGCGGCGCTCGATCTGTTGATCAAGCTCTTCCAGCGACAGGCCCACGGCTGAATTCGCTTCGATCTCGGCATCGCGCCGAAGCGCTTCGGCTATGCCCTCGTCTTCGTCGTGGAGAACCGGTGGAAGGGATCCAAGCAGGTGAGCGGCCAGGATCGCTCTTTCCTTTTCAGACAAATCCAGGGCGAGCTTCTTGATTTCGGTGATCGTGGGCATGAGGCAATTATAGTCACCTTGCACCGGGAAGCAAGCGAGCCTCACCTCGTGTTCGGACCCGAAAAATTGAGGGTCCGACTTTTGCTCCTGAACTGTCTTGCTTGGTTCGTTGACCCGCACAGACACTTTTGGATTCAACGCCGCAAGTTCGGGGCAAGAAAAGAGGGACATTCCTCATCCCCTTTTATCGCCGAAGGGTTTTCATTCCTGCAGCCTCAGCCGAAGACGGATCAGCCTCTGGCTGAACCGTCATCAGGTTCAAGGCTTTGGGAACTGTCCTGCACGGGTAGCGTTCATGGAGCCGATCAGCGGAAACCGTTGTGCAAATGGGTGTTCAAAAGTTCACGTAAGGGCGATACGGGACATTTTTCTTGCGCCGGCCACTTTGGATAGAGTCGTGTCAAGCTCCAGTGGCTCTGCTAACGAGGTTCTTTTATTCCGCCCGGTAGTGCGCCTCACCATGCTTTCGTCTGTAGCCTGGTCTCTTCGGCGTAGTTTTCAATAAAGTTACAGCTAGGATAGTTGGAGCAGCCCCAGAACTGGCTTCCAGCGTGTTTTCCTCGTCGGGCTGTGCGCAGTACGAGTTTGCCGCTGCACTTCCGGCAAGTCTTTTCACTTTGCTCGGACGCTTCGCTCGGGCCGTCTGACGAGAATGTTTTTGGTTGTACCCCGCGGATCAGTTCGGCTAGCTGGTGACCTTCAATCAGATCGATAGGTTTGTTTTCCGCGAACGTTCTGGCGCTTTCTGTGAATAGACCTGACGTAATGATGATGACGCCAGTGGCGCCCTCTGCGGTCATCACGCCGTACATCTCCCGGATTACGCGAACGTCGACTTTTTGGTTTTTCCACTGCGTTGGCCGTGTTTGGGGTCGGACCCGGCCAACTGCTTGATTTATCAATGTAAGGTAGGCATAAAAGGCGTCGTTTAGGAGCTTAGAAGGCGCTTTTTGACCGTGAAAAGAACCTTCTAAGAAAAATCGATGCCGCGCGCGAACCGTTACTTCCTGCCTGGTTACGTTTGGCACATCACGCACCGCTGCCGCGCCGAAAACAATTTCTCTTAAAGTTTGTGCGGGACCGGCGCCGGTATTTGCGTTGGGTTTTCGAAGCCAAGAAGCGGTTTGGTCTGTGCGTGCTGGATTACACGGTCACCGCCAATCACGTCCATCTCTTGGTAAAAGACACAGGCGAGAATGTCATCGCGCAAAGCATGCAATTAATCGCTGGGCGCACGGCGCAAGAATACAACGAGCGCAAGAATCGACACGGCGCGTTTTGGGAAGACCGCTATCATGCCACGGCTATTGAAGCCGACGAGCACCTGCATTGCTGTCTGGTGTACATTGAGCCATGCTGCGATGGCTTTGCTTCAATGCTGAGCAAGGCGGGGCCGGATTTTCTGCATTTGGCGACCGCCCTGTCGGCATTGTATTCTAAGACGATCTAGAAAGCGGTTGCTGGACGCCATGTTGCTTGCGGTTCCGAGATGAATTCACCGTGAGAGATGGGAGGACGCAGAGTGGAACGAAGCTGGGATAAGAAACCTTCTCTGCGTCGCGGCTGTGAAGAGAAAACGACTCATTGAGCTTATATTCTAATGGCAACATTCGCGTGTCCCTACTTAGGGAGTGAGGTTCAGCTGACCGACGAGCGAGAGAAGCATATCGGGGAGAATCATCCGGATTTACTGCCAGAGCATCGGGACAAGATCGCTGAGACTCTGGCAGACCCAGATGAGGTCCGCCAGAGCGCTCGTTTCGCCGGTGCACGAATGTTTTCAAAATGGTATTCTGACGTACGCGGTGGTAAGTTTGTCGTTGTGGTGGTGGTTACGGAAGCAGGAATGGCTGGCAGAAACTGGATCGTGACGGCGTACATCGCGAGGAAGCTCGTAGGAGGAAACGTCGAATGGAAGCGAAGCTGAGTTTTAGGTACGACCGTGAGGGAGACATCCTTTACATTAACAAAAGGTCTCCTTATCCGGAGCAGGAGTCGGAGGAGCTGTCCGATGGTGTGATCGCCCGCCTTAGCCCGACTACGGGTGAAATTGAGAACCTCGAGATCTTATTTTTTTCTACTCGACTCCTACGAAGCGATTTGATTGACCTCCCTGTCGAAGCTGACCTGCGCGTGGCCGGAAAGCTCTCCTAAAAGCTCTTTTTTACCTGATGGAGCACTGGAGCTTATGCAGTCAACTGGGAGGGGAACCAGCGCAAAGGGGAGGAAAGGGTGGGTCTTGTATTTTGCTATTCGCGGGGGAAATCCTCGACGTCGGTCCACTCTGATCTGGTGGCGTTCATAGGGAATTAAACAAGCCCCGGGTCCGGGTCGGACCACGGCAACTTCTTGATTTAGCAACATAACATCACATAAAAGGACATGTTTAGAGGCTTAGAAAGCCAATTTCTAGGCTGAAAGGGTCGTCTAAGGAAAAACAATGCCGCGCGCATCCGTCATTTTCACCGTTTCAAGTTGTCCGAATCCAATGCGATGGGAGATGTAAAAGCCCAACTACTGCGAGACTACAATGAATGAAAACCGCTTAGGGCACCTCGAATTCTGGACACACTTTCGCCGGTATGTGGAGGACCACAAAATCGACATCCGCTTGAGCAAGCCGGGAAAGAGCGCGTCGAGCAACGTGGATCTCCGTCGATGTTATTTTTCTGTCAGGCCATGGCGGCTACTGAAAGATAATCGGTTAGGTGTATCCGTCCAATTCGATGGGCCGGACCCAAGGGCCCGCTACGAGGGGGTGGCGCAACAGGATCGGCAGAAGGTCGATGACCGGCTGTCACCGCTGGGCATGCTTGACTGGCAGCCGGGAAAGGTTTCTTTGAGCCGATTCAACACCGCGTCAATCTCGGATACACACGCAAACGCGACACGAAACATTATCGATGGCCGCTACTCCGTCTATGTGACCG
>CAYPHJ010000225.1:0-3920 GCA_964410485.1 uncultured Syntrophobacteraceae bacterium | reverse complement strand
TAGCGAGCTAATTCTCACATTCGCAAAAAAAACGCCCGGGTTTTCTCAAGGTTGCGGGGAAGAGTACATCGGCTCCTTTATTTACCGTGGGGGGGTTCCGCCCCAAGGAAGGTGGCATAGTGCTTGCCGTTTGACTCCTTTAGCGACTAGATTCTGTATCTCCGGTCCAGTTGGTGGAAACTTTGGTCCGGACTCGAAGGTTGTTGCCGGGGGGAAATGAAATGAATGTGGCACTAGAACAAGTGAGTTCGATACATGCTCGGACCTGCCCTGACTGGCAGACGCTGTGCGTACGCGATCTCAACCATAATGGATCGCTCCACCTGTTCACGGAAGGAGACGATCTTCACGATGCGATGATCTCAGCGATTGACGCCGCTCAGAAGAATATTCGTTTGGAGGTGTTCATCTTCGCTGCCGATGAAATCGGTTGGAGATTTGCCAAGGCTCTTTCGGCCAGAGCCCGCGCCGGAGTGGAGGTGCGTTTTCATTTCGACTCACGTGGGGCTGCGACTAGGTACTCTGCGGAACTTTTTCGGGAGATGATCGATGCGGGCGTCAAACTCAAGTGGTATCGTCCGTGGAGTTGGCGCCACCCAACCCGCTATTTTCAGAGAAACCACAGAAAACTTCTTGTTATAGACGAGCAGGAGTTGTTTCTCGGGGGTTTTAACATCCGGCGGGAGAATTCTCGTGCGTTCTGTGGAGAGGGCTGCCAGCGAGATACTCACGTCTCGATTAAGGGGGAGCTAGCGCGCTATGCTGCAGCGCTTTTTGATCAGTTGTGGGATGATCCAGAACACCCATATGCGGTTTTCGGTACGGAGGAAGGGTCAGCTTTCGATCCTCTGCTGGTGCCGAATTTTGCCTGTCTCGGCTGGAGGCAGATCGCATGTCTCTATGCCGGTCTTATTCAGAGTTCGGTTCGCCATGTGTACATCACCACCCCTTACTTTTGCCCGGGGAGCATCGTTGCGAGAGCAGCACAGGAGGCCAGCAGGAGAGGGGTTGATGTGCGGCTGCTTGTCCCCCGATACAGCGATCCGGCTTTTTTGGGCTGGCTAACACGTTCAGCATATTCTTCGCTGCTGGCCGATGGGGTTCGAGTCTATGAGTATCTTCCTCTTCCACGTGGAAAACTTCACGCGAAAACAGGTCTTATTGACGATGAGTGGTGCGTGATCGGATCGCCCAACCTGGACCATCTGAGTTTATTCGTGAATCATGAGCTTCTGCTGATTGCCAGGGACCGGGGGCTGGGAGAGGCGCTGCGCGACCAATATTTCAGTGATTTGTCAGATGCCGCGGAAGTTCAGGCTACGGAATGGGCACAGCGCGGCTGGGGCGAGCGCGGACTGGAAGCGCTTGGGTGGACGGCGAGGAAGCTTTTATAACCAAAACTGCGAATTCGACCGACCAGCGCGCCTGGTCGGCTGCTTGACCGCCTGCCTATAAGTCGCTTTAGATTATAATAATGGGAAGCACTTCCATGACTGTAAGGCACGCGTCTGCGGCCGCCTCCCTTGCGGCTGATTGTGGGAGGCGTCATGGAGGCGGCTGCGCGCATTTGGGCGGTCGGACAACTGGTCAGCGACGCAGGGGATCAATGAGTAGGGGGTTTCTCAATCTGGTGATTGACACGGTTGCAGCGGCACTGCTGACCGCCATGGTGGGTACCGGCTACATCCTCTGGTTTGTGCTTCCGCCCGGGACTCACCGTACGGATATCCTCTGGGGACTGCTGCGTCACCAGTGGGGCGCTGTTCACTTCTGGATTAGCCTCGTGCTCCTTACGGTCCTTGCGATTCACGTTGCCCTGCACTGGCGCTGGCTGGTGATGGGTTTGAGCAAGCGGTTCGGCGCGGCAGCATGGGCTGAGCGCTCGCCGCGTCTAGCCGGACTGACCGTGTTGGCAGCCGCGGCTCTTCCACTGACCACGCTGGCGATTGCGGCACATGTGTCGGTGCAACCGATGGAGGTTCCATTGCACCCGCTCGTGGATGAACCGAGTACTCTAGCTGCCCACCAGGCCGTGACCGACGGGGCAGCGGCGGTACTGGCGACCCGGTGTGCAGGGTGCCACGGCGCTCAGGAGCGCTCCGCAGGCATCCGTGCCGACACACCCGATGCGCTGCGCGAGAAGCAAGCTGGCGTGCAGTGGATCACTCCCGGCAGGCCTGACGAGAGCCGACTCTTCGAGGTCGTCGGTGTGCCATCCACGACTCGCCGAATCGTTCCCTATCACCGCCTGAGCCAGAACGAGGCGGACGCCCTGCGTGCTTGGGTACGGTCGATCAATAATTGAACTGCTCCTAGCCGGGGGCGCCCTCTGATGGTCTATTTGCTTAATTATTCTGTTTCACTACCACCTTCGAAATAAAAAATGCCGAGACTATGATCGGGAAGAGGTCTCAATGGCAGAGCCTGGTCGACTTTGCCAGCAACCTGGGCGGACTTCTTCTCTCATTGCTGGTTCTCGCCGCGCTCGGGTTCATGATCTATCGAGACCAAGCACGTGTCAGCGCCGCCCAATGAACCCAAGAACTCGACGTGTTCGTCGAAGATTTCGACGATCTGGTCGACGTTCCACCCCTTGTTCGTCAAGACAGAGCAATGAAGTTATGAGAAAACCAGCGGATTTTTTCGAGACGTACTCTGGCATACGCCTTGCGCCTACGGGGAATACATTTCTAAAGAAAGGAGGAGTAAGCCGTGAAGAAATTCTTAGGCGTAGTTGTTTCAGTGGGCGCATTCGTGATTCTCGTCGGTGCCGCAGTTGCCCAAACGGAACATGGCTCCGGTCACGATATGCAGGGAGCTAAGGGACACGCGGGTAACGCCGGCCATCATGAGATGATGCAGAATCACATGGAGATGATGAAAAATCATATGGGCAATGCCGGACATGAGATGAAGAGCCAGATGAAAAGCCACATGGGCAAAACCGGCCATGACATGAAAAGCCATGCAGGCAAGCCGGGGCATGAATGAGGCTCGGAGGCCTGTGGCACCACTGCGGAGTCGGCTTAGAGCTACGGTGATTTAGCGAGATGCTGTCATCGGGTCTGTCCATTTGGGAAAGAACCCCAGGTGACTTGGTGCCTGGGGTTCTTTGAAAGGGCGTATTTTTTTTTGAAAGCATATTAACGGATAATGAACGCGGAAAGAGGTGGATTTTGTGAAGATCAACGACACTTATTGCAAAAGGATAACAAGGGTAATCACCAAGTCCGCACTGATTATTGCGGGCGGGGTCAGTCTGGCGCTTTTGACGACGGCCATCTTACCCGCTCAAACGCGGCAAGCGGATGTCGCGAAACGGGGCGCGCAGGTGATGCCATTTGATCTCGAACAGACGATGCATGTCTTTCAAAAACTCAAAGATGGCGGCCTCCAGAAGGTAGTCGTCAAAGACGCGGGGAATAAAAAGCAGATCGCGTTAATCCAGTCTCACCTGAAAGAAGCGGCAGAAAAGTTTAACAAAGGAGATTTTTCCGATCCAGCCAAAATCCATGGCGATGATATGCCAGGACTGGCTCAGCTAAGGGCCGGGGCAAAGCAAATCAATATTCGCTACTCGGCTTTGCCGGATGGGGCGCAGATTCGCTACACAACAAACGACTCGAAACTGATCACGGCGCTTCACCGCTGGTTTGATGCACAACTTTCGGATCACGGACACCACGCTACGCTCATTAGAAACATGAGAAACGTCCTTAAACCCATCCAAGACAAGCGGTGTTCGTCTGGCATCCACATCTTCGATTCAAGCGCTCACTGAGGAGAGACACGATGAGCTATGACAGCAATAGCGGGCGCCTGGATGCCGGACGCCGACACTTTCTGAAACAGGCAGGGGTGGCTGCGCTGGGAGGGCTCCTGTTCGGGGGCAAGGCACTGGCTAATGCGACGCACAACAT
>CAYPHJ010000224.1:0-3920 GCA_964410485.1 uncultured Syntrophobacteraceae bacterium | reverse complement strand
TCCACCAGTCCCACACCGGTCGTGGCGCCGACTCCACTGCCTATCGCCGTGTAGGCGCCTGGGGGGAGGGTAATAAGAATGGCCGATTCCAGAGCGCACCCTGGGGGAGGGGTCGTTTGACCGGGATTCGGTTGGCATGGATCCAAACCGGTGGCGGCGATTTCCTGTGCTCCACCACAAGTAAAGCCGCTACAGGATGGCGCGTCCTGCCAGTTGTCGTTCTGTGCGATGACCGTCTGGCCAGAGAAAACCTGCAGAAAGGGATTGGCCAGTGTCCCTGGGACCATGAAAGGCTCGCCTCCCATGGAAGGGCCGCGCGCGCGTATGAGAACGGTCTTTGGTGCTGCCCCACCGATGATAAAGCCGCCGATCATCACATTGTCTACGGTTTCGACCCTGCCCCGTGTGGAGATATTGGTTAGTTTCGTTGGACTTGCCCCGTCATCAACTTCAAAGGCCTCGACGAGACCGACGCCGGTGCCACCGTCGGCCCCGCTCACAATTGCAGTGTAGGGGCCCGGAGGCAACCTGATCAGAATCGCAGACTCCAGTGCGCAACCGGGCGGAGCGGTCGACTGGCCTGGATTGGGCTGGCAAGGATGCAGCGTAGTGGCGGCTATCTCTGCAGCACCGCCGCACGTAAATCCCATGGCAGCGCAGAGCGGATCTGCCGTTTGCCAGTTATCGTTCTGGGCAATGGGAGTGGGCCCGGAGAATATTCGCAAAAAAGGATTTTGGAGAGTGCCCGGAACAAAAAAGGGCGTGCCTCCCATCGAAGGGCCGCGCGCCCTTATGAGAACCTTCTTCGGCATCGGCCCGGTGACGATAAATCCGCCGATCATCACATTATCGTTCGTGCCCACCAATCCCCGGGTGGAAATGTTCGCCAGTCCGTCTAGAGACAGCGCTAGAGCGGCATCGGCCTGTATGAGCCCAAACCCCGAGTTGTTATCGAATCCCGGCTCTCCCATGTCGATCGCGGTATTTTCCAGACTGCCATACACTCCAAAGGGACTCAGGGTTGGCTTCAACTGCAACGCCAAAGCGGCCACACCGGCCGCATGAGGCGCTGCCGCGGACGTACCGAAGAAAGGACTGAAGCCTGGCATGGTGGTGCTTACCCCATCTGGCGCCACGATTTCCGGCTTCAGGGTGCGCGGATCCGGAGTCGGCAGGCGATTACCGGCCAAATCAAAGAAGACGGGAGTCGTACCGGAAGAAGAAAAAGAATTCAAAACCGGCGGAGAAATTCCGAATGCGGGGGTATTGAAATAGGCAGCCGCCCCGACAGCTCTCGCGCCCGCAGCATTCGCGTGACCGTAGATCGTGCCGCTGTTCGTCTGATACTCATTGATGCTGGGAGCCGTGCCTGAAAAAAAATAGACGTACTTTAAAAAGCCCGGGTTGTTTCCGATGCGTTTTACGATCATCAGATTTACGTTTAGCGGAGTTGTTCCAACGTTCGTAGCTCCGAATATCTCAACGGGATCGCCGCCGAGGTTATTGAACGCCGCCCCAGCCAAAATCACGCTTTCGGACTCATCGAGCACGTAAAGATCCAAATCATTTTGGGTTCCGGCCCCGCCGCTCACGGAAGAATAGGGCGAATCCCACTGGAGACTCAACAGGATCGTGGTCCCGACCGGGATGGTGATGCTTTGAAAATGATCCTTTGCACCGCCTGGATTAAAATTATGAGCTACACCACCGAGGAAAGTCCCGGCAGCTGACGGAATGCTGTCAAAGGGAAACAAATCACCGGGTCGAAAAACGCTTTCGTAAGCTTGACGTGCGCTGTTACCCCCGGATGAAAAATAGGAAACACCATTGGCAACGACGCTATCGACCGCCTGGGCGATAATTCCGTCCTGGAACATCGGTTCGGCGAGATACCGGACATCATCTGTAATGACTTTCGCGCCGGCATTTTTAAGCGCGACGATATTGTTGGCAAAATTGGCTTGCCCGCCCAATGCCGTCGCAAAAGAAAGAGGAGATCCCGGAGCAACATCATGAACGATTTGCAGCATGGCTCTCCCCTCATCGGTTGCCGATACACACCCTGGCTCCTCTTGAATAACCGTCACTGTAGGAAGGTCTCCGCTGCTCACATCCGCCGCTGCGCCCCCTAGACAGTTAAAGCTGTCCGAAAGCACACCAACTCTGACCCCGCTCCCGTCCACACCAAAGATTCCCCGGGCCACATTGGACCGCATCGCTACGTCCCCTTGACTCGTGACGCTGCCGGCATTCATTATCGCCACCGCAGGTTGGGCAAATCGCAACGTATTTAGCGCCCCGAGGGCGGAAAGGCTGGAGATGGGCAGATGACCGGAAACAATGCGGCCAACTGCAACTGCATCGAGCATCCCTAAAGCAACCAGGTCGTCCTTAAGTGTATCCACGTCTTCGGTGGCCGCGACTGTATCGATCGCGACCCGGTCTTCTACAAGCGCAATTAATGGATCCTCTGCAGCGAACGGAACAAAGGTTCCTTGGAGCACATAACCGCCGGCATACTGTTCGTGAAGGCGAACCAGGCTGGGGCCAAGCTTGCCCGGTGCTCCGTGGTCGAGTATCTGGGTACTTACCAAAGTCTGGGAGAAAAAAAGAGCCGCGATCAGAAACCAGGGAATCATCCAAGATCTCTGGTTGAATAAGGAAGTTCCAAGATTAAAACTGCGGTGAAAACCCGGCGGTTCACCCTCTTTGCATTACTGCGCCAGCAGCCCGCGCAAAATTTAGAGTTGACAGTTTCGCCAGCGCAGGAATGGAAGGAATGGGCAGTTGGCCGGAAACGACGCGGCCAAAAACGACGGCTTCTCGCATGCCCAACGTAACGAGGTCAGACTTGAGAGCGTTGGCGTCTCCGGACGCGACCGCGTCGATGACGACACGGTCGTCGATAACTGGCACTACTGGATTTGTAGGTCGAAATGGACCGACGCGCTGGGAGGCTAAATAAGCGGAATACTCGTCATACAGGGAAATGAGCTCCGGAGCGACTTTCGCCAGTTGTTCGCCTTTCGATTGCGTAATTGAAGCCTCATTCAAGCCACAACTCGCGGTTGACGTGAAAAAAATCAAGATCAATATGATGCCGCCCCATGATGTCATGCCCGAACCTCAGTGACTATCACGGACGGGAATCTATGTATATGGCAGGCTGGTTACTGTCAAGTGTATGGTGGTACGGCTTACTGTACCAAAGAGACAACCCGGCCATTGTGCTCGTTCATCGTTATTCCCGGCTGTATCCCGAACGGGTCCCTTTTTTCAGCTCTCCTAATCGAGCGTAAAAACCTCCACGAGACCAACTCCAGTTCCACTATTGACGCCGCTCAGATGAGCCGTGTAGACCCCCGGGTCGAGTGTCACAAACAGCGCCGCCTCGACTTCACAGCCCGTTGGAGCTGGCCCCCCCGGAGTGAATGGCTGGCAGGGGTCCAGTCCGATAGCTATGATTTCGGCGGCCTGAGTATCACCCCAATTGTCGTTCGAAGCGATGAGTTGGGAACCAGAAAATAAGGACACTTTAGGATTGGCCAGAACGTCGGGAATACCAAAATGCGCTAGGCTGGGGCCGCGTCCTCGAATGAGAACGTTCCTCGGATCGGTCCCATGAATGATAAAGCCAGCTATAATCACCTCGTTTCCTGCTCCGGCAACGCTTCGTGTAGATACATTGACCAGTTCCGATCCGCCATCCGATAATACAAAGACGTCCGCCAGACCGACGCCTGTTCTACCACCGACACCTTTGAGATGGGCCGTATAGGCTCCGGGATTCAGATTGATATGGATCGCGGACTCGCGCTGACAACCGGTAGGAGGAGATCCATTCGGGCTATATGGCTGGCACGGATCTAATCCAGTGGCGGCAATCTCTGCTGCCTGTGTGTCCTGCCAATTGTCATTCG
>CAYPHJ010000223.1:0-3921 GCA_964410485.1 uncultured Syntrophobacteraceae bacterium | reverse complement strand
AGCAGGCGACGAAGTTTGAGTTTGTGATCAACCTGAAGGCGGCAAAGCAGATCGGCGTGGCGATTCCGGAGTCGGTGCTGTTCCGGGCGGACAGGGTGATTCGGTGATTTTGGATTGCCGATTTTAGATTTTCGATTGCGGAGAAAAAATATGAATGAAAACACTGCGCCCCAAATTCAGAATTCCCCGTCTGACAATCTGAAATCTAAAACCTGTGGTGAGCCAAGTCGAACCATCCAAAATCGAAAATTGGTGGGGTTTTTTGCAATCCTCCTCGCATTCACGTTTGGCGGCGTGAGGGTAGAGGCGCAGCAGCCGGGAAAAGTTCACCGGATAGGATACTTATCGGCTCGCTCGGCCGCATTTGAAAAGATCCTCCTCCCTGTATTTCTGCAAGGGCTTCGCGAACTGGGATATGAGGAAGGAAAGGACATCGTCGTCGAGCGGCGAGATGCGTCACAACCATCAAAGCTCCGCGAACTGGCTGCGGAGTTGGTCCGTCTCGAGGTTGACGTTATTGTCGCAAGCGGCAACGCTCCGATTGTCAAGGAGGCGACCACGACGATTCCCATTGTCTTTATAGCCTCTTCGGACCCGGTGGGTATCGGACTCGTTCAAAGCCTGGCGCGACCTGGCGGCAACATCACCGGGCTGTCGGACTTTCACGGCGACCTCGTCGGCAAACGGCTTGAGCTTGTTAAGGAGGTTGTTCCTTCGGCCTCGCGCATCGGCTTTCTTTTCAATGCGGCTCACCCCTCGGGTTCCGGGCAATGGAAGCAGCTTCAACTCGCCGCTCCCGCCGTGGGCGTGACCCTGCTTTCCTTTGGGGTCAAAAAACCTAGTGATTTCGACCACACCTTTGCCGCCGTAAAAAATGAGCGTCCCGGGGCTCTTGTCGTCCATGGCAACCCGCTGCTTGCTCATCAATCTGAACGAATCCGCGAGTTCATGGTCAAGAGCCGGCTGCCGCATATTTTTACAACGAGTGAAAACGTGGAGGCTGGCGGTCTGATGTCCTACGGAACACATTTCCCTGACTTATGGCGGCGCGCGGCCGTGTATGTGGACAAGATTCTAAAAGGTTCGCAGCCCGCCGATCTTCCTGTGGAACAACCGACCAAGTTCGAGCTGGTGATCAATTTGAAGACCGCGAAGCAAATCGGACTCACGATTCCGCCGAGCGTGCTGTACCGGGCGGATAAGATCATCCGGTGAGAGGGGTCAGAAAACAGTTGGAGTACAGAATTGAGATCAACGCTTCTTGCGAACGCGAAGCTTTTGCCGCACAAGCGACACTATGGCTTCGGCTGCGTGGACGGCTTTCTCCCCCTGGTCTTCGGTATAAGACTCAAACGGCACCGCGGGAGGAGCGAGGGCGTCAGGATAACGGGTGGGAATATAGTATTGGTCCAAGATTCGCGCGGAAGTGGCATGAATGGAAAAATCTTTGTCCGTGCGGGAGCACTCCTCGACCAAACGCGCCACCGAGTGAATGGGAACGGACCGCCGTCCTTGAGCAATGAGAAAACCTTTAAGGGCTTTCTGGCTGGCTTGCTCGCTCATGAAACACGCGTCGGAGAAGTTGCCACTATCGTGGTGGCTTTGGGCAATAGTGAGATCGTGCTCGGCCTGGCGCAGCCAGCGCAACCCAGCTTCAGGGCTTGGCTTCATAGACGAGTTTCCCTTCCCGAAGGGCTTGGGTGATGAAAGGATTCTCCTCTTCCAGCATCGCCCTGATTTCTTCAGGGGTGTAAACGAGGATATCGGCGTGAACGCCCGCAGGACAGAGTTTGGCCATAGTCTCAAGGCGCTCGACGAAGGGTTCCTGAGTTGGCTTGATAACAATCACATCCAGGTCGCTCTCCGCATCAGCGTCTCCGCGGGCAACTGAGCCGAAGAGGATAACCTTATGAGGGTGATATGCTCTCAGCTTGTCGAGCAGAACAGCAAGAGATTTCTCCAGCGAATGCATCCTCAGTTTAATACCTTTCGGTGGCGCACAGCGTCAAGGGACCAGAAAACGAAAGGCAAACGATCCACCAAACAAAGAGAGCAGTCAGCAGGAGAATAGAGGGGAGAACAACCATGTCTAAACGGCGAGCCGTGAGGGGTTAGCAGTGAGCAACAGAAACACAGGGAGAAATCCCATGAGAAAGGCAACCATTGGCTTTACGCTTAGCGCTATGCTCTCCGCGCTTGGCTTTTCTGGCGCTGTGCTCTTTGCGATTAGCGCTTTCCGTGACGTGCAGAAGCCGAAGAATGTCCATGCCGTCTAACAGGATTAGCGGATGGGGAGTTCGAGAGCATTAGCGAGGGCGCGATTTAGTTGGGCGAGCTTCAGCGCCGACAATGTGGATACGAAATGAGTGAGCTTCTTCTTGAACATCAACGTGAGAAAGTCGCAACGGATCGCCGAGGTGCGCTCCATTCCTTCCTCCGGTCCCAGTACCACCTCTGTGGTAAGGCGAAGACCTCCCCATAAACAGGCGCACAGATGACTGTGGAAACGTCATCATGCTCGGCGATGAAGTTTCGGGAGACCACAAGATAGAAGCCCGGCTTTCCGCTGCCGTCAGAGACACGCTCACGAGTGCGGTAGATCTCGTCCCGCCTCATGAGCCTGCTTGCTCCGAGATGAGTGCGCGAGTTTGGCGTGCCAGACGTTTGCGGTTTTTGTGCAAGATCGCGCTCTCCTTCGCTTCAACTTCCCAGCGCTGTTCTCGTTCGGCGAACTCCCGGAGCGCCTTTCGAACCAGTGCTGAGCGGCTTCGACGTGACGCGCCGCCCGTCAATTCATCCAAGAGCTTTAACGTGTCCTCGTCAATAGTAACAGCAATAGTTTTCATATTGGCATTTAATAACACCATTCTCGGGTCTGATTCAATGTAACGGTCACAACGGCCAAGGACTTGGCAGTGCGGTGACCCCGGGTGGTAACTTGTAGTGAGAAATCCAAAATCGATCGCTGATTTTAGATTGGCGATCGGGAAGAAATCCGATGAGACAACACTCGGAAGCCGGATTAAGGAAATGCCAGGGTATTTTTGAGAGCGCGCTCGACCTGTGCGAGGAGCGGGGGTGTCAGGCCTCCGAGCCTTTTGACAATACGACGTCTATCAAGAGCTTTGATCTGTTCGGTCACCGCTTTGGACGTGAACGTGAGACGGGCAACCCCTTTTGGGATGAGTGCATGACTGGGAGAGAGGCGGGCGGTGTTCTTGGTCAGCGGGACGACCACTACGAGCTGGCTGAATTGATTGATACTGTCGTTGGACAGAACGATTATCGGCCGGCTCTTTTTGATCTCCACGCCAACGGTGGGGTCGAGATTAGCGACTACGACATCACCCCGCCTTACGGCGACCACTCAACTCCTCCTTCTCAAGGATTGCCCAGGCCTCCTCGTCGCTCAGCTCCCACTCGGCTAACAGGTCGCGCTCCGCTTGCGCTTCCCGGCCCGAGCGTTGGGCGTAGTATGCCTCGTAGTCGCGCTCGAGTTGTTTCCGTGAGACGGAGTCGAGGAAGGCTGTAAGCATGTCGGCAATGACACGACTACGACGTTTTTTTGGAATGAGAGCATTAGCTCGCTTCACCAGATCTCGCGGAAGCGAGATGCTCACGACTTCGTATTGTTCTCGGCCAGTCGGCACGGCTGTTCCTCCTGTTGTTTACGAGCTTGTGTTAATAACCATATTCCATAGTAGAGTTCATGTCAATTTGGCATCACCAAGTAGATTAGCCTCACGGTTCCAGAGTTGGTCCTGTACGAGGGGGATAGGGTGATCCGATGAGAGGGCAGAGCGCAGAGTGCATAGAGAAAGGGGAGAAGACTCCCGCGGCTGAGCAGGCGGCGAAGCGGATCGTTTACTAGCAGGTTGCTGAAAAAAGATTAGGAATGCTTCGAGAACCTCAGCATGAACG
>CAYPHJ010000222.1:0-3922 GCA_964410485.1 uncultured Syntrophobacteraceae bacterium | reverse complement strand
AAATTCCCGAAACCGAATTGCGCTTTGTAACGGTTCAAGATGTCATTGCCTATGTTCAGGAGAAAACCAAGGGAGGGTAACCCTCTGTAAGCGCCGTACCGCGGACTTACGTGCGCCGGCAGGGCTCACCGGAGCTTTTCGGAACGCGGCGAGCGCACGTCTCGCTTGCTATTGTCCCGATGGCAATTCGAGTCGGACCGTGGCGGTACCCGAATCTATCATGTCCAAAGCTGTTGCCGCCGCCTGAGAAAGATCGATGATTCGATTTTCTGCAAAAGGTCCGCGATCGGTAATCTCGACTTCCACGGACTTTCCGTTGGCCAAATTCGTAACCTTTATCTTGCTACCGAAGGGTAGGCTTGGATGCGCGGCTGTGAGCTTCGATTGATCAAAAATTGTTCCGCTCGCGGTCTGCTTTCCTTGATGCTGCGCCCCATACCACGAAGCTTCCCCGGTTTGTGGCAATTTTTCCGACACGACTGGACTTTTTTTCACCGACGGCTGAGCGGGCACAAGCTGGCTCGGTGCCGGTTGGGCGGACGATTCGGTCGGTGCGGCAATATCCGGCGGACGTTGGAGCATTGCGCAGCCCGGATAAAGCAACGGGGCTAAACACATCGCTAAACGCGACAAAGAGATAGCACTCGCCATCTGCACCTCGTGGGGCTTTTCGGCTAACGAAACCAGGTAACCACTCGCCGTTTACCATAGAAGTTTACCTGTCGGCAATCGGGAGTTTTCGGTAAGGTTTGGAATGGAGCGCGATCGGCGGTTGCAGCTATTAGGGTCCGACGAATTGTGGGCTCTATCTTCTCTCGAACTTTTCTTCCTTGGTCTCGTCGGATTTTCCCTTGCCTGCAAGCCCATCTTTCGTCGTCTCTTTTTTTGCCGCAGGCGATTGCCCGCCGTTGGTTTCACCCTTTACCGCCGGGGCCTTGGCCGGAAGCGCAGATGGTTTGTCCTTTTCGTCAGACTTCTTTGCGGTTTTCCTTTCGATGGTAGCGGGCGGTTGGCTTGGCCCTACTGCCTTTTCTTTACTCTCTACGGGTTTCCTGTCTCTTGGCTCCACCCGTGGCTCGGGCTTCGATGCAGGCGCTTTTTGTGTTTGCTTGTCCTCAGCGGATTTTGCTCTGCTGGGGGTTTCCACTGCGGCTCCGCTCTTGCCCTTTTCCGGCTGTGGCTGCTTCCGCTCTTGCACTTTTTCAGCAGGACTCTTGGGCTGCTCCACGGTTTTTACCGCCAAGTTTTTTACCGGCTGACCCCTATTTATGACCGACCGGTCTTGCTCCTTCACCAACTGCCGCTCTTGCTTCAGTTGCTTCACCTGTATGCCGCCGACGCGCTGCGGCGGCAACCTGGCGGGCTCGATGGTTCTTACCACCGGCGCATAGCTCGTCCTTTCCGGCTTTATGTCGGGCCGGCCGACATTGATTTTCTGAGTCAGAAACGGGTTTTCTCTAATCGGGACCTCGTCGCGCCGTCCGCTCACGAACGTAGTGTGGTTGATCACCGTCACGCTGTTGTTCACCTGGACGTTTCTGTAGGTGATGTTGGTCACGTTGATCTGCCGTATATCGCGTTTCCTCAAGTCCACGCTGTTCGGGCCATAGTTGCCATAGCCGTAGTAGATTTCCCGTGGCGCAAGCGGCACCCACGCGACGTGATTAGCGGTCCTGACCCACCCCACATATCCTGGCCCCCAGTAAACTTGGCGTGTTGGCGGCGGCACCCAAAACCAACCGATAATCGGCAAAAAGGCCCATCTGCCGTAGTGATAGGGTGTCCATCCCCAGGGCTCATAGGCTATCCAGACGTAATCTCCGCCTCGCCACATCCATCTGCCCGTCCGGTAGGGCGCCCAGTCCGTCGGTACCGCCCTGGGAGTCCATACGTAACCGTATTCCTGAACCTGCACCCACCGCCCGTTGTCATCTAAATCACTGGAGTACACCCGTAGTTCTTCGGGGAGATAACGGTAACTGTCTCCTCGTGAATAGAATCTCTGGTCCCGTTGCCGGTTCCAGTTCTCCCACTCATCGGCGCGGCCGATCAGCGCGAGTTCCGCGTCTCGGTCGTCTCCGAGTGTCAAGGTCCGGCCGGCATTGACCCGTGTCCTGCCATATCTTTCTTCGGCGTCCACCGAACCGGTGAACACCGAGAGATCGGTATACCGGTCAGGAACATCCACGCGGAAGACCGCCCGGTCATAGGCGCGCAGGGATGATACCGGCGTGTCGATCTGGATGACGTTGCCGCGCGGGGCGTTGTGATTTACGTAGACATGCCCCTCGGAGAGATAAAACTGGGAAGAAGCTCGCTCCAGAGTCAGGATCTGCAGCGCTGAATTCTCGTTCAGTCTTACGGCGGTCCCCGAACTTAGCTGGAATTCGACCCTTCCTCCGTCAGGCACCCATAACTCGTCGCCCTCCTGAAGCGGCGTGTTGATTGCGGCGGGGAACCAGTCACCCCCGGCCTCGGTCATTCTCAACTGGACATCGCCTGCCACAAAGCTGATGCGCACAGAACCGAGATCCAAGGCGTCGGCGTATCCGGGCAGTAGAACTACCGCCAGCGCCAAAAACATGAGCTTTAAGGTTTTCATCGTCGTCTCCGCATTGGACGGATTTGAAAGCAATCATCGCGAGATCCGCGACGCTACCGGTTGTGGCGATCCGCGCTAGCTGAGCTTCTCTTCCGCAATTGCCAGAAAAGCGATCCAGACTGGCCTCAATCAACGAGGGTACGTTCGGTCGTTGCTCATTCACGTGACCCAAACCGGCGGCTAACCCGCGGTCTTTAAATTCGTCCCCTCATGAGTTGGACCGCCAGCCACACGACGACGACTGCGATCGCTACAGTCCATAGCAAGTTCGCTATCACGATCCACCTCCGGCTTGTCGAAGCACTCCGAACCCCTTTTCACCAACCTGCTACGCTCTACGCCCCTGAATAAGATTGACCGCAAGCACGACCAGGGCAATGACCAATAGCACATGGACGAACCCGCCCATGGTGTACGAAGTGACCAATCCCAGCGCCCACATAACCAACAGAATCACAAAGATTGTCCAAAGCATGGTTCAACTCCTTTCTATCGAACACCTACCCTGCCGAGTTTCCTATCCGCCCAACGCTGGTTGCCGCTCGTCAACGGTCTTTTCGGCTCACCAATATCTAAATTTCGCGTTTCAACCTGCACGCTTTGACTTGTCGTTTACCGACAAATTGCAATTTGGATGCTAACCGTTTCGTGTTTATAACTATGCAGCTTTGCTACTTTTTGCATTTCACGATTGTCATTCTCGCCAAGCAATGGAGAGATTGCTTTGCAAGAATGCGAAAACACACCGGCGCATTCGGTTGCCCTGATCCAGACAAGGATCAACCTGACGCGCACGAAACTGGGACTGAAGCGGGAGAAGAAAATTACCGGAACCCGCAAGCGCTCATGGCCAGTGGTTATCAGATGATCGCGGAAATGATCAGCCGAGCGTTCTCTTTATCGTCGGCGGGAACAACATACCACGGTGCTTCCTTTGTGCTCGTTGCACTCAGGCACGCCTCATACGCCTTCCTGTAATTTTTCCAGAACTTTCTCTCTCAATATCGGCAAGAGTTTGTTACGCTGCCGAACGAACAAGGCGGGAAAGTCTCGACGAGATCGTCGACACTTTCGACCAAAAAAACGAGCCTAACAGCCCGTGGTAGAAGTCCGTATTTCAAATGAAACACGGGAACGGTGCGAGGTGGTGACTGGGGATCGCGAACGGTGTCAGATCAAGTCCTGAGCGACGGCGGGGCGTGACTCGTCGCGACTAAGAGTGTTTCCGACCCTTTTACTGCTTCCGAAGACGACGTTTTTCTCGACTACTTCTGCCGCGGATCTGTGAGCGATGCGTCCGGCAGTTTAAGGCCGCCCCGG
>CAYPHJ010000221.1:0-4026 GCA_964410485.1 uncultured Syntrophobacteraceae bacterium | reverse complement strand
TGAAAATAGCCGACTATAAGGAAAATCCCCCGGTCCTGCGGCCGGCCCCCTTTGCCAAAGGGGGCTCAGGGGATTATCGGCGCGATACCAACTACCGATCTCTCGTTTTCATCCGCTGTGTTGTACGTTTGGTACATGAATTACTTGGCGGGAAATACTCCGGCTAATGGCTGCGCCTTCTTTGCGGTTTGTGAATTGTTTCGTGCCGGCTTTGCGATCTATGCGTTCTATGCGGTTTAACTGATTTTCTTTCTCTTAGCGCCTTCGCGCCTTTGCGGGAGAATTGAATAAATACGGAGGTAAAAAACAATGGCATTTACTGTAAGACGGGTAGTCACCGGGCATGACGCAAGCGGACGCGCGGTCGTCAAGATCGACGAAGTGGCCAAAAATATGTTTTCTAATCGGCCGGGAGCGACGGCGTATGTAATCTGGACGACCGAGTCCTTTCCCGTCGACAATACGGGTGAAGCCGATCAAGCCCAACGACAGGTCGGCACGACCCTAAAAAACGGCACTGTCTTTCGGGTGATCGAATTTGCGCCTGGAGTGGCACCGCGAAACCACCGCACCGATTCGATTGATTATGCCGTCGTCTTGTCGGGTGAGATCGATATGGAGCTGGACGATTCTGTCGTTCATCTGAAGGCAGGAGACATGCTCGTGCAGCGTGGCACGATTCACAACTGGGTCAACCGAGGCACCCAACCTTGTATCATGGCTTTTGTCCTTGTTGATGCCAAACCGGTGGAAGTCGGTGGCAAGATCCTTAATGCAGTAGGATAGACGCTAGGTTAAGGTTAAGGTTAAGGTTGAGAATCATTCTTAGCCTTAACCTTAGCCTCAACCTAATTTCTCGCCTCAGCCTTAACCTAAACCTCAGCCTATTCCTTCACGCCACTACCTAAACGCCTCGTCGTTTTCCGCCCCCTTGCGCGGCTTCCAATCCAACGAATAGTACTCGCCGCGGTGACGCGCCCACGGATCAAATACGTTCACCACCGGATCCAACTCCGCTGCCAGCTCGGGCAATGTTCTCAGCAACACTCGCTTCAGAGGCGAAACCTCCACCACTTGACCGTTCGAGCGCACCTTCTCCATCACCTTGCCGCCAGGCCCGTTGTTGTTCACCCACTCGATGCCGAGGTGTGTGTAAAACTCAGGGCGAAAGCTCGATGTGAAGAACCGGTCGCTGAACAGTCGCCGGGAGGCGTTCAAGATAAATACCAGGAACTGCGTCTCGGAAATTGCAAAGCCATGAGGTCGGCTCGATTCCGCAAGCCATCCTACAATCGTATCGACATCCTCGACATTGTCTACGATAGTGCCATCGGGATAACCCAGGCAATCGTTGATCGGAGTGCCATCGTCGTTGCGTTGGGCCGCGGTAATGATCTTCGAAGCCTCGCATTTGTGCTGTCCATAGACCTCTCGCAGTATCGAAACGAGATGCTCCTGCTCTCTGTGTTCGGGAGAATCTTTGGGCAAACGGCGGTCGATAAAGTCATCGAAACCGCGGAGCTGCTTTAGGCCATATTGCCGGCGAAACTCATTGAAGCGAGGGACGCCGCGCTCGCGGTCGCGGATCAGATCGAGCGCCGCCACGTCGATTTTACCGGTGGCTGTTTTGAGACGCGGCAGCTCGAGATCTTGCAGAAAGAGCGGGTGATTCTGGAGCGTGAGTCGGCCAAGGCGCTGGCGACCCATGGATACGGCCCAGTTGGCAAGCCCGCGCTCGCGGGTAGCGTCGGTCGCGCGACCACGAAACGTATCCACCACCGGAATTTTGCTACGTATCACGTTGGGATCGTTATGCCACTCGCGGTACTCGAGAAGATCGGGAAGGAGCGGGTGCAGGCGGTAGACGGTTACAAACTCCTCCGGGAAATTGAAGGGTGAGCCGAAATGATTGACACCCCCGTTCACGTGATCGGGATTTTTGAGGCTCCAAACATCGGTCTTCTTGGGATCGTATCTGGCAAAGATCGCGTCGTCCGAATAGACACGGCTCCCCAAGCCGAAGATTCCCGCGCCAGAAGCAAACACCGAGTACCACTGCCCTGCTTTTTTGGCGTCGCTCTTCTTGCCGTATCCGGCGGTTAGCTTTTGGAGGGCGGCTTCGACCGCGGGGTAGGCGCGAAAAAGCCCGTGCCAGTTGGCGTTCATGCCGAGAAGAAGCGGCTCGTTGTAAAGCAATTGCGGCGTCCATTCGATCGTGTGGATTTTTGCGATGAGCGCGGCCACTACAAGGCGCGCGATCTCGAACAACTCATCCGCTGTCACATCTCGGTAGCGAATCACCAGGTCTGGATTGGAGGGATTGCGCAAGCCCGAGTCGGCGTCGGGAGACGCCGCTGCTTGCTTGCGAAATGCCTCGACGAATTGATTGTGCTCGCGAGCAAAGACATTGTGATAGAAACTGAGCCCAACGGTCCAGTTGTCCGGAAACGCGACCGCCTCTTGACCCGCCCATTGCCCGTGGATGGGATCACCGGCATCAAAAACCGGCAGATACCCGTGGCGCTCGGCTGAACCGCCCCGCTGAGTCTGTGTCACCAACAATAGCTTGGCGGGATCTTTGGGGTCACGCTTGACCCGCTGTCGTGAAGTCGCGTCATAGCCATAAATCTGCGACGCGTCCCACCATGCGGTCACGGTGTTTCGCGTCGTCTTGTACGCGCGGCTCAGATACTCTTTGCCGTCGTGCATGAACGTGTGCGGGTCACGGTCATCGGCAACGTAGCTCCTGTCGATCCGATCCCCGGGACGGCAGCCGAGTTTCGCGGCCGTCTCTGTTGCGCAACCGACCGCGATCATCTCAGCGGCGTTTTGCCCTTCCACCAGGTGCGAGAACCAATCGTGTGTCATGAACTGGATCCAGAACGCCGCCAGCACATTCAAGAAAGGCGCCTTGTGGTAATCGCAATGCGCAGCCACGGACACCTCAGGCAAACCGCGCCCTTCGCGGCACTTGTCGGGATCGGATTGCAGGCGGGTGAAGAGCCTGCGGCTGATCACCTGCGGATCTGGCTGTAACAGCCCGATCCGATCGCCGTGACGATTTTTAGTCAGATGGTTTTTTCCCAGCTCGGGGAAAGTCGCTTCGAATTGAACGTTTCTCGCAAAAAGTTGATTCGTGGAACCCATCAGTGGATTTTTAATGTCGTTACAGATGCCGGTGAGGTTGCGAAAGCGAATCAGCTGGCCACTGCAGATCTGTTCGCCCTCGCCCCCGACCGCGAGATACTCTGGATGATCTGGTGGCAAGCGTATTTCCTCCCAGACCTTGAGCGCCGAGCCCGCGGCGCCGTCACGCCCCTGCACATAGAGCTTGTAGGTTCCGCTGTTATCGAAGAGATTGAATTTAATCAGCTCGATCCGTTGATACTCGAGATCCAGGAGCGCGCCGTTCACGCCTTGACCGTTACGGCTCAAATACTTGAGCCGCAGCAATGGCTCAGGCGCCCTGCTCGCACTGTCACCCGTGGCCCAGTAGTTCTGCCAATCGACCCACGGGGTGTCGCGCGCGCCAACCGCCTTGTCACCGCCGCGGCAGCGCGCGGTATGCTCTTGCACCTTCCCCAGAAACCTTTCGGCGCGATCCTCGGCGATAGCCTTAAATCCCTTGACGAGCATTTTCGTGCACGCCGCAAGATCCGTGGTCGCATCGCATCCGGCAACAACGAGCATTGCGCCGAGCAAATACGCGACTCTCCATCGTGTGAACATCGCCCTTTCCCCGATTACCGCGCCGGTAGCCCAGCGCGTCTTCTTAGCGGCTTTGCCTCTTCGCTGCTCCGCTATTTTGTCGTTTGCAGGGGTGCGAATGGTCGTAGACAACTCACATCCCGCAATAGCCTCGGCGCGATATTCCACCGTTCCTGCTGCGGCGTCAACAAAATTCTCCGGAGACTTCACAATGGAGACGCCCCACAGGGAGTTCGAGGTTCGATGTTGGACGTTCGAAGTTCTGGAAGCTTTGTTACGGAGGTACTCCGTGCTACTACGTCTGAGAATTTTCGGGGC
>CAYPHJ010000220.1:0-4143 GCA_964410485.1 uncultured Syntrophobacteraceae bacterium | reverse complement strand
TGCGTTGCCGCCGCAAGCGTTCCAGGCGCTCGATGACCGCGCGGTCCACAGCCTCGGCAATTGTCTCACCCGTGATGCGGGCCAATTCCTTGGCGCGACGGTGCGTATCGTCGCTCTTTATGTTCATGCCCATGCTCAAGACCCCAAAGGTATAAGATAAGGAATCTTATACCCGCGGCGGATTTTGCACAACAGGGCAGGAAGATGGGAGAAATCTCTTGTTGAAAGCACCGGCGGCTGCGATGAATATTTCTCTCAAAGGACAACGGGTTTCTTGACGAGGCTTTCGGTAACGTGTAGGAAAAGCTTCGCCGGTGGGAGAAGATCAATTCCTAGCAGACACGGACATTTTAATCGTCTATCTCAACCGTCGCGAGTTTCGCGGCTATATTGAAGCACCGCGAGTCAAAATTTACTACTCCGCTGTTACCAAGAAGGAATTACTTTCTAAGGGTGGGCTGAGAACCTCCGAGAGGAAAGCGATTCTAAAGCTCCTTTGTCGTTTTCGACTGGTTCATATCGATCGAAAAATCGCAACCGAATACGGCCGCCTCGGAGCTGCATTTCCTTCACTCGAACGAGGTTCTCTGATAGCGGACGTGTTTGGCGAAAAAGCTACCGGTTCTGACCCAAAATCAGCGCCATTTTAGGTCGTAAAGGGGCTTGTTCTTCTCCCGCTTCAGACCTTTGCCGCCCCCGTCAGCAAATCCGGCCTTTTCAAGGTCGGCGATGAGTTCCGTTATCTTAGCTCCGACTCAAGCGGGAAGTTAGCCCGATTTTAACTGCGCCTTGGTGTGCTTGGGGAGTGCGGCTATCACCGACCGCAGCAACGAATTCACTGACTCTGGGGATCGGAATACGGAGGCAACATCCGGGTCCAACACGACGGCAACTGTCCCTTCTTTCATCAGAGATACAAAACGGTTCGGACGAGACTTGCCATAGTCGAACCGATACTCCCTTCGCATTTCCTCTCGCCTTGATCTTCTAGGACTTGACGTTTTCTTCATAGTCCTTTCGTTCTCTCCTGGTTGCTTCTCGCGCACTAAAGATTCTAACTGACTCACCTTGTGACGTAAAGCACACGACTAGCAGTCGTTCCTTCAGCGAATGCCCAATGATTATCTCGCGCTGCTCTTCGGTTGAGTGGTCCTCATCGTCAAATATCTTGGCCAGCGGATCGCCAAAAACCGTGAGGGCCTCCTCGAACGATACCCTGTGCTTGGAACGGTTTAACGCTGCCTTCCTCCGGTCCCATTCGAACTTCAGGCTCATCTTGGGCGAAGTACCTTAACACGCTCACAGCCATTTTTCACATCCATCTGCTACGCTCAGTTCAAGCCGTTCAAAGGGTGCCTCATTCCGAACTCGTCGCTGGCCGTTCTCCAATGTAGCGCGCTCGCGGCCGGATAATTCGATCTCTTTGGTATTGTTCGATGGCATGACCAATCCAACCGATTGTTCTGCCAATGGCAAATAGAGTGAGCGCTCCGCTTGGCGGCAGGCTCAAGCCGCGCGCGAGAATCACCAATCCAAAATCGATTGTGGGTCGTTCGCCCATGAGCTTGAATGCCTCCTCTGTGGCCGCTGCAGCCATTGCGACCACAGGTGACTTGGGAAACATTGTCGCCACCAGCTCCAACAGAACCTTCCCACGCGGATCACCTTCAGGATACAACGGATGACCGAATCCGGGAATTTTTTCACCCCGCCTGAGACGGCTGATCATGGCTCGAGAGACGCCGGCCGGAGTTCCGGCCTCTTGCAAAAAGGCCTCCACCCGCTCGGTGGCTTTACCGTGCTTTACGCCTTCCAGAGCTGCGAGACCTCCTGTCACGACACCGTACGGGCTCGAGCCCGCCGAAGCGATGCACCGCGCCGTGAAAGACGAAACGTTGAGTTCGTGATCGGCGCACAGGATAAGCGCCGCATTGATTAATTGTGCCGCTTTGGGCTTCGCCGGGACCCAGCCTTCTTGAAGAGTCAGCGCGAGGCCCTTGCCATGCGAATGAGTTCCGAGTGCAACGGAACACAATAGCCGTAGAATCCGAGCGCCGGTCTGCGCCACCGCAGCCGGTCGCAGATCACAGGCAGACACGTCGTCGGCGGCTAGAGACAAGAGAACCTGAAAAGTCTCTGACGCCGGCAATTCGGATAGGTGTTTCCGAATGGCGAGATAACGTCGTGAAAGGGACGGTTGGCCCGCGAAAAGCTTTTCCGCCGGACCGAAATCGCCAGTCCAGATCAGTGCCGCTACCTCTTCAACGCTTCGGTTCATAGCCAATTCCACAGCATCATGGCCGCGGTAGTACACGTGTCCATTCGCGATGAGCGTGATGGCGGATTCCATAAGGGGCTCGCCCCAATGCAAAGCCCCTGCGATTGCCTTGGCGGGATCGCGCCGCAGCTCCCGGCGCTGCTTCAAGAGGCGCACGTCATCCACCCGGTACCGCCGGCTTCGACGGCTACCGCCAATCGCTTCTGACCGGATGAGCCCGCGGCTCACATAAGCGTAAAGTGTGGGCAAACTGATGCCCAGTTCCTTCGCCGCTTCCTCGGCGGCGAGATGGGGAGCAGCGCCTATTTCTTGATTTCCCGATTTCGCCTTTTTCTGCGCCATGTTCCGTGGAGTACCATACATTGATTTAGTAATCAAGATTGACAAGCTATTGCTCACCTGGAATACGATTTATCAGAGACCAGCAGGAGGTTTTTATGGCAATCGATCATACCGTGAAGGCCGGACTCGAGGGCGTGATGGCCGCTCAAACCCGCCTCAGCAGCGTGGATGGCGAAGCAGGCGAGCTGATCATTGCCGGGTTTCCGGTTGAGGCACTGGCGGGCCAAGCAACCTTCGAGGAGACGGTTTATCTGCTCTGGAACGACCGTTTGCCGACTACCGGCGGACTGGCGGAATTTCGCGAGGCGCTGATCAGCCAACGCTCGCTTTCGGCGATGTCCTTACAGGTCTTGGAAGCGGCGGCGCGACAAAAGTTCCCGGCCATGGATGCACTGCGCATGCTGATCGGGATTGCCGACCTCCGAGACGCCGGCGTCGACTCTGACAATGATGCGATGCGAGCTGCCATAAAATTAGTTGCCATTTTTCCAACCATCGTTGCTGCGTACGCGCGGCTGGCGAACACAAGGGAACCGATCGCGCCGCGCTCCGATCTAGGCCACGCGGCGAATTATCTCTTTATGCTGTCCGGCAAAGTACCGGGTCCCGAACAGGTTCGCGCCATGGAGACGTATTTGAATACGGTCATTGACCATGGGCTCAACGCGTCCACGTTTACGGCGCGGGTCATTATCTCGACGCAATCCGATCTGATCTCCGCCATTGTTGGCGCCGTCGGCGCGCTCAAGGGACCGCTCCATGGCGGCGCTCCTGGTCCCGCGCTCGACATGGTGTTTGAGATCGGTGAGAAAAGCCGAGCCGAATTGGTTTTCCGTGAGAAGCTGCAGCGCGGGGAGCGATTGATGGGTTTTGGCCACAGAGTCTATCGCGTGCGCGACCCGCGGGCCGACGTGCTTGCAGCCGCGGCGGAACGCCTCTTCCGCACCGAGGCCGACACGAAACTCTACGAGCTAGCGCGCTATGTCGAACAGACGTCGCTGCGGCTTCTTGAGAAGCACAAGCCGGAACGGAAACTTCAGACTAACGTGGAGTTCTATACCGCTTTGCTTTTGCACGGGCTCGAACTTTCCAGCGACTTATTCACCCCGACGTTCGCGGTCGGCCGAGTGGCTGGTTGGATCGCCCACTGTTTTGAGCAACAAAGGCAAAACCGATTGATCCGGCCAGATTCAGAATACGTTGGCGTTAAGAATCGGCGATGGGTACCAATCGAAGAAAGGTGAATATCGGGACAAAAGCCTACTCCGCTTGCCTTGGGGTAAGAGTGCGGGCCGGGGCTTGGGGTCTACCATCGGAATTGCAGGTGACAGGCGATTTTTGGCCTAAGAGGCGCATTTTTGACGGTGAAGCCCCGGCTCTAAGAGACTCGAAGGTTTAAAACAATCGAACTACTTTGCGGCCGCTTCATCGTACAAAAAGCATTCACCGTGTACCCAAGCGTTGCGGGGCTTTACGATTCTTCGAAGTAATCGGAGTCGAGAGGTTTGACCTCGTACAACATG
>CAYPHJ010000219.1:0-4160 GCA_964410485.1 uncultured Syntrophobacteraceae bacterium | reverse complement strand
AAAACTGCCTAACAATCGGCTTGACCCGACAAAGCGGGTCAGCCCGATGTTAGGCGGCAGAGAGCTATCGTGACGCCTCACGCTTGGCCCAACGGTAGACAGACATGGGCAGAACCTAGAGAGAATAGCGATGAGAAAGCACAAGACCGGAACACGTGAAGAGTGGCTCGCGGCGCGGCTCAAGTTGCTCAAGGCGGAGAAGGAACTCATGCGGCGCAGCGACGAGTTGGCGCGGCAGCGCCAGGAGCTGCCGTGGGTACGAATCGACAAGGACTATCGATTCGAGACGGACAAGGGCAGCGCGTCATTAGCCGAGCTCTTTCAAGGGCGCTCGCAGCTCCTCGTCTATCACTTCATGTTCGGCTACGGATTCCGACTCACCGAAAAGCGCCGCGGATGCACCGGATGTTCCTTAATCGCCGATCACTTCGATGGTGTCAACGCCCACTTGAACGGCCGCGACATTAGTCTGGTTTGTGAGTCGATCGCCCCGTTGCCGGAGATCCAGGACTACAAGCGGCAAATGGGCTGGCGATTTCCGTGGGTTTCGTCGCTTGGGAGCGACTTCAGGTATGACTTCGGAGCCGCCTTCACCGAGGAGCAGCAGAGAAACGGCGCCGACTACAACTATCAGCATGTCGACAAGGCCGAGCCGCAGAAGGAGGGCATGAGCGTCTTCGCGCTGCAGGACGGCGCTGTCTACCACACGTACTCCACCTATGCCCGTGGCACCGAAGCGTTGATGGGGACCTACCAGTTTCTCGACCTCGCCCCGTGGGGCAGAAACGAGGACGGGTTCGAATTTCCCCAAGCGTGGTGGCGCCGCCATGACGAATACGGCAGGGACTGAGCCAATCGCGATGTGGTCGATTCTTCGAGGGAGGTTCCTGACGAGCCTTCTGTGGATCACTCATCGATTGATTAAGCCGCCTAACAGCCGGTTCCAGCGGACGGTCCGCTGCGCGACCCGCCGCTGAACCGGAACGTTAGGCGGCAGCGAGGCTTCGCGACTAACGTCCGCAATCGATGTGTCATGGAGACACCAGATAGTCGTCAGTTTATTCGCGGAGATGGAGGAGCGAAATGGCCGAGGATACGCAGCGTTCTTTTAGCGACGGCACCGCATATGAACAGTTCATGGGCCGCTGGACCTGTGCCATCGGTACGATCTTTCTCGATTGGCTCGCACCGCCCACTGATGCACGCTGGCTCGATATCGGTTGTGGCACTGGAGTCTTTACCGATCTTATAGTCAGTACGTGCTCTCCCGCGACAGTGGTCGCGATCGATCCATCGGGAGCCACAAATCCAAATTGCGCGCAAGAAAGCAATCGCGCAACAGGTGGATTTCCGCGTTGCGGACGCGCGGGAATTACCGTTCTCAGATCAAGCTTTCGACGTCGTTGTTTCCGCTCTTGTGATTAACTTTATTTCGGATCGACCTCAGGCGCTCGGTGAAATGTGCCGCGTTTGTCGGCCCCATGGTGTTATCGCCGGATATGTTTGGGATTTCGCGGCGCAGCGTGACCCCGTTTCCCTGATTCGGCACGGATTGCATCAGGTCGGCGCTAAACCTCCGCCTCTCCCGGGCACCGAGCATTCGGGGCTTGATGCATTAACGTCGTTGTTTGCTCGATCCAAATTAACAGAGATTAGCAGCAGGACGATCGATGTTACGATGTCCTTTGCGGATTTCAACGGGTTCTGGCAGTCGCAAACGCCAAGTTACACTTCCATGGACAAGATGATTGCAGCGCTGTCGGAGACGGATCGTGAGAAAGTGATGGACTGGGTACGCGCAAGATTGCCAGCTGGCCCCGATGGCCGCATCACTTATTCAGCGCGGGCCAATGCGATCAAGGCGCTTGCACCTGCGTGATTTAACCTACGTTCACGAGCTGCGAATTTGCAACGTCCGCCTAACAAACGGCTTGAGAAGGATCTTCGCCCTGCTCGCTACGCTCGCCGGTCTCGTCCTCTCAGCCTCGGCGTTAGGCCGCTGTATGAGCGTCGTCGCGGTCCCATACGATGAGATGCTGTCGGCTTTCGAATTCGTCAGCTCGGCTCCCCCAGCGGAGCACAACGCGTATGTATCGATGGACACCGGGCAGATTCATTGGGTTTCGGAGTTGGCATCGATGGATGAGGAAATCCCAGAGGACCTTGACACCTCTGACCGATACATCTCGGTGCCGCATAAGAATGACCTGGACCTCGGAAGGAAGCTCGTGCTTCGATTTGCGGCCCAGGAGATGCCGCAGGCCTATGATCGGGTGCGTGCGATCTTTCAGCGAAAGGGCGCGTACAGTCGATTCAAGGACTTTCTTCAGTCCGAAGGACAGCTTGAGAAGTGGTACAAATTCGAAGCTGAAGCACACGACAAGGCGCTTAGGGAGTGGTGTGCGGACAATGGCATACAGATTCTCGAGAAAAGTAGCCCGTCAGCGGCCTAACGACGCGTTGGTGACCGACGCCTGCGTTGCGGCGCTCCTTCGTCGCGCCTCCTACGGCGCGGCACAACGCGGACGTTAGCCGCACGGATAGCGGCCGAATTTCGGTGGTTCTGTTTTCGTTTGAAGAACTCCTCCCTTGTTTCTGCTAAGATAGGCAATGCCGTTTGACATCAAGTTTGCCGCCGATGTGAGACAGCATTTGGAGGCATTGACAGCACGAGAACGATCAACGGCATTGGAAGGACTCGAGCGACAGCTCTTACAGGAGCCGCTAGTCGAAACACGCAATCGAAAACCCTTACGCCCGAATCCCGTTGCTCCTTGGGAGCTACGAATCGGGAACCTTCGAGTCTTCTATGAAGTTGTTCCTGGTGATCCTGGCGTCGTCCGCATCGTGGCCGTAGGGAAGAAGGAAGGGAATGTTGTTCGAATCGGTGGTAAGGAGATCCAGCTATGAAAACCATTAAGCTTGCAAGCGCTTCACGGTCGCTGGCAGAGTACGCGAAGGAATTGGATGACCAAATAGTAATTGTCACGGACCGCAATAAACCTGTTGCCGCCGTTGTTCCATTAAAGAACGTGGATCGAGAATCCCTGGCTTTGAGTTTGCATCCAGAGTTTTTGGAAATAGTTGCGAAGTCACGTCGGCAATTCGCCGCTGGCAAGACCGTATCCTTAGAAGAAATGAGGCGTGCGGTCTTGCCTCGCCGAACGGCTAACAAAAGGATGGAGCGAACGCGAAGGACGCGTCGCTCATCTTAAGCGTTAGGCGCAATACACACTATGACCACTGAGCGCGAAATCATGACTTCTGGCCGTGTCTATCGGAAGAATCCTGAGGTAGACAGATATCAGATTCATCTCGACGATTTGGGAGATTTGCGGATGCGAGACATCCCCCCTCATTCGCACCTAGAAATTTTGGGGCTTCCAGAACCAAAAGGTGTCGTAAACATGGAATGCTACGGTCTAAACGGAGAGCCGCGATAGTATTTCCGAGCGCTCATCGGTACCGACCCTAAACGTCGCTCCGCCATAGACCTCCAAATACTCATGGTCTCCTTCGTCGCCTTCGCGTCGCGCTTGCCACGGGCCAATTGGCTCGCTTCGTGGTGTTCGGGTCGTTCATTAGCGCCAAGAGAGAGCCGGCTGACGTGGACGTGTTTCTACTGATGGAGGACACGTTCGACGTGGGACGCCTGACCGGTGAGGCCCGAGTGCTTTTTGATCATGCGGCGGCGCAGGCGCATTTTGGAGCGAGCGTGTTCTGGCTGCGCCGTCTTGCAGCGCTCGGAGGCGAGGAGCAGGCTATTTGTGGGTGGCAAATCAAGCGCGACGGGACGCGCCGAGGAATCATCGAAATCGTGGAGGAGCCCGCATGATTGCAAACGATCAGGAACTCAAAGTAACTCTGGAGCGTATTGCTCGGTTTCAGGAGCAGGTTGCGCATCTGCGACGTGTCGAAACAAACCCCGAGAACTATCACGGTGCGGTTTCGGGATTTCTGGCGGAGATCGACCGCATGCAACTCGAGGTGCGGGAATACCTGAGCATTCACCCTGCCGATGTGGGACCAACCAGCGCCTCGTGATCACGAACGGCTAACCAGCGGCTTGAGATTGACGCTCTCAGAATCGCGCAACTCAGCCTTGGCGTTAGGGTCAAAAGACGAGTGCTACTGGAAGGGTGATTTGGAAAGGGCTTTTT
>CAYPHJ010000218.1:0-4162 GCA_964410485.1 uncultured Syntrophobacteraceae bacterium | reverse complement strand
AACGTCGAACTTCGAACGTCGAACCTCGAACTCACTGGTTCCTCACCAGAAGCTCTACCGCGTCATTTGCGTTGCCCGTACGCAGTAGCTCAACGATTTTGCTCAGCGTCGCTTCATTGCGGGCGACGATCGCCCGTGTCTCGAGCACGCGGGGCAACGCGCCACGAAACAGCGCCATCAAGTCTTTGGCTCCGATATCAGCGCCGGCCCGACGCGCCAACGCTTCGATCCGGACCGCCAGATCGCGAATCGTCCCGCTGCGCTGCGTCGCCACCGCCGCATGATTGGCGCCGAATTGCAGCGCGGTGACGATCATCTCGCGCAGAGTCGTGCCGAATAGCAGCGCGCCCTTTTTCGGCTTGCCGTGCTGAAATCCCCGTCCGGCCGCGTCCAGCAGATGGCCGACGAGCTTGGCTGCCAGCTGTTGCCTCGCGTCGCGAACGTCAAGCCGGAAGAGCCGCTCCGGGTTGAGTGCCGCCTCCCGGGCAGCCACGGCAGCAATCGTTAGCCAGTCGCCAGCGCTTAGAAGCAGGTGTTGGTCTTTGGCCATAGCATGGGCAATGGCTGACACGATACTCCCGACGGCGTTCAGACGCCGATCTGCGGCCGGAGCCTTGCCCAGCCCTACCATCGCCGGATTGCCGGCGACCTCCTCGAGCACGATGCGCGCCATTTCGACCAGTTGATCGCCATCGAAAGTCCGGCCGAGGGCGCTCGCGGGTCCATTTTTAAGTTCCTTCTTAAAGCTGTTCACCGCCCGCTCGGCGAGTCGAACGGCTGTTCTATCCCACTCAGGGTCAAACCGGAGCAGCGAGCCGGCGTTGCGACCGACCGCATCCAGTGCGGCAATCGCAATCTCGAGCCCTGTATTTCCCGGAATGCCGGGGCCGAGGTTCTGTAAAATACCGCCGATCCCGCTGAGCAGATCGCGGCTCAGTTGGTCTACCGGACGATTACCGCGGAGGAAGAGCGTGGGACGGGTGGCCGCGACACCCACAGCAGCCCGATAAAGTCGAATAACACCTTCATCGGTTAGCGCCTGCCGCAGGTCGCCTTGGTCGTGAATGGTCTGGAGCAGCGCTCTAGTCACAGCGCCGAGCGCCTCACCGGGATCAAAAGGAGAGCCGAAAAACGCCGTCTGGTTCTCGGCGATGACGTCGATGACAGCAACGGCGGCCGGACCAACAAGAGCATCGGCGATTTCGGACCAGCGGACTTCGTATTCGAGAGCGCCGGTGGTTCTCGGCATAGCTGCGACGATCGGCGGAATCGACTTGGCGATCAATTGCTGCAGATGCCTTTCGGAGACGAGATAATCGGGGTGGGCGACGAGCGTTTCGAGGCCGCCGCGAAAGAACGCGGTCGCGAGCCGTTCTCCAAGGCGATGCTGCGGACCGAGTTGGTCTACGTTGCCGCCGGGCAGAATCTCGGCAAAGTTCAGCGCCAGTGCCTTGATGAGTTTCTCGCCATTTCCACCTACACCGAGGACGGCAGGGTTCATCGAGACGTATTCCAAGCCGATATCGGCCATCTCGAGGACTAGCCGGGCGTACGGATGGACCGGCTTCTTTTCTTCTGCCCATTGCGAGACCAACACGAACGCCGTTGTTTGAGCGACTTCTTGTGCATTGACCGGAGCGCCGCCGTTCTTTTCCTGCGCTGTTTATGCGAACTGCGGCCTCGAGTAGCCGCTCCAGTGAATCCGGAACATCCGGCCGCGGCCCGAAACCATCCCAGTACGGAGCCAACTCGCCAGCTCCAGTAACTAGCGCCTGACGCGTGCGGAAGAACTCTCGCAACCAAGTGGTCGTGCTGACGGCAATGGTGCGGGCCTCAGGCAGAAGAAGATTGCGGTCGCGAACTTTTTGTTCGTAAGCGTTGGCTGAGGCGCGGCCGAGTCGCACTGCGGAACGAACTGCCCACACGACAAGTTCCGGTGTCATGCCAAATTTCTCCCCGCGGTTGTCGCCGCTAGCCCCTTCGCGGAAGTTGTCACACCAAGGGCATATCGGTCTGGCCAAGTTACATGCTTTTCCTTACGAGCAGGCATCTCGGAAGTTCTATCTCAGGAAGCGTTTAGACCTCAAGAAAAATTTCTAAGGCCTAGCCTAGCTCTTGAACGGGCCTTCCCTGTCATCCGCCCATAATGCTGAAGAAAGACACGAGTCTCGTTAGATGAGAAAACCTCATCTAAATACTCCGTAAATCGGCAAATGCTCCGTAAGCCGGACAGTTGAGATTTCGAAAACCAGGACAACTGAGATTTGGAAAGACCTTTACCATCAGCTTGACAATGGTGCCTGTGAGTGAATAGAGTCCGGCAGGTCGGCCGGATAAGTTTTCGTTCTCCTGGCAACTGTGCCGGTTGAATTTGCTTAGTTTAATAGGAGGAAGCGCAATGGCGGAAGGAATCATAGCGACCATTCGGATCGACGTCACCACAGGTAAGATTGTCGGTTACGGAGTACAGGGATACGGTGGAACTGTAAGTGAGGTTAAAGATCCCGCTCAAATCCAGGAAGCCAGGAAGCGAGTCCTTGAAGCAGTAAGCGCCAATAAGGGCACGGAGATCGCCAAGGTATACCGTACCGATACTGACGTTGGGTGCCTCTATTGGGACGGTCAACAGTGGATCAAGTGGTGTTAATTAGTCAATCCACTTTCTCCTGCTCTTCCTAGCTAAGCTAGGATCCACAAACAGGGCCGGGTTCGTTGCGCGTGGCAAGCGGGATCGCGCCAGCGTATCTTCATATCTGCTGATTTGCGAATTAGGGCAAGGCAAGTGTCAGTTTGAAAAAAATCATTCTCTTCGGCTGTATACGCGGATTGTTAAGGTCCGGCTCAAAGAATCTAAATCTTTCATCAAAAAGATTCGTCGCTCCCACCGTCACAAACCCATTTCGGTTGGGTAGACGGTAACTCACTCCCACATCGACCGTCCAAAAAGTAGTACTACCAGATTCAGCTACACCGCTCGCAAGCCGACGAAAAATACCTTCCTGGCTCAGGAAAGTAGCCGTAAGCCCTGTACTCAGTCCCGACGGATGAAAAAAATTAAGGCCAAGAGGAACGCGGTGTGTGTTCACCTTAATCGGCAGCCCAGGATGGTCATTTTCAAAGCGCTCGAATATGTACTCCGTCCTCAGCGCCAGCCAGGTATGAGGTGTCCAGAACAGATAGCCGCGCCCGAAGTATTCGTTCCCATCAAAGATCTCTGTTCGAGGCGAGGGCCCCGAGGCGTCTATCAATGGGATCTTCACATCCCTCCGGGAAAACTCCGCGCCCGCGAATAATCTCCTCGTGATTTTTTGGTCTATGGCTCCCCCGTAGCGCCATGCTTTTGTTCCTACGGCATCGTCAAAGAATTGATTGAAACCGGCGACTTGGGTTGGCTCAATAGTCTGCTCAGTAATTAGTGTTCTATTCAACACCCGGGAGACGGCTGCTCTCACGGACATGCCTGCGAGCGGTCTCCAGGTGATTCCGAATTTTGGATTGATCTGGGTCTCATCGCCCCCAGGGATGTGGGCAGGATCTCCGGTAATGTGGTCAATGCTCCAACCCGGGGTGATGGTTAGATTTTTTATCGGAGTAATGTTTGCGTACATATATCCATTCAGGTGCCGGACGCCCAAATCAGTTGTTCTTGTCACGCGGTCAAACGGGGGTGGAAAAATCGTTTGTAACGTCCCTCGAAGTTTCTCGTCAATGTCGAAGTATCCTACGCCACTCGTCAGGTTAAAATAGCGAGAACGAAACAAGTGTTGGAATTCGAACCCAATCGCATCGCTTGGACTACTAGACGCGATGGAGGTAAAAACAGGAACAAACGGGGATTCATCCCTCAAATCAATGTCTCTCGATTGAAAAACGAAGGATCCGAGCATTATCGAATTCGGTGAAAACGAGTGACGGCCACCAACCCGGATGTTGAGAATATCGGTATTAAGTGTAAAGCCCGGCATAAAATCTTCTCTGAAGAATCTCTGTAGGAGATCGCCGCGTCTATTGTCTCTGTGCCGCAATTCGGCCTGAATGCTTGTCTCGGGAGACACTTGGAACTGCACGAAAGCGTTTGCGATGGTATCTCTCTGATCAGCGTTTCGCCGCCAGCCATCTGTCGTAAAGTGAAAGCCGCCGAGGCTGAAGGCGGCCCTATTGT
>CAYPHJ010000217.1:0-4186 GCA_964410485.1 uncultured Syntrophobacteraceae bacterium | reverse complement strand
ATATTCCGAAGTTTTGCTTGTGTCTTCCTTAACTGAAGGTATTCAGCCATGCTGACCGGTATTGATCATCTCGTCATCGTAGTACACGACCTGCAGCAGGCGGCGCAGGATTACGAACAACTTGGTTTCACAGTCATTCCCGGTGGCAAACATCCTGTCGGAAGCCATAACGTTCTGGTGCCGTTTAGCGATGGATCTTACCTTGAAATCATCGCCTTTTACCGCGAAGCTATGGATCATCGCTGGTGGCAGCCGCTTCAGAAGGGGGAACGTCTGGTCGACTTCTGCATGCAAACAGATGATCTGGGGAGCGACACGCGCAAGTTGCGGCAATCCGGTGTCGCTATCAATGATCCGGTACCCTGGTCGAGAATCCGTCCAGACCGCTATGAATTGAAGTGGGTTTTATCTTTAGCCCAGGGCGAGCATCGAGGTGTGGCGCCATTTTTGATCCAAGACATAACGCCGCGGGAAGAGCGCATTCCACAGAATGTTCATCACAAGAATGGCGCGGCGGGAATCGCCGGGCTTAGCGTTGCGGTCAGCGAACTGGCGGCTGTTGAAAGATGGTACGGAGGAGTGCTGGGTGAAGACGGTGCTTCAATCGCTGAGCCAAAGCTTGCCACTCGAGGTACTCGTTACACGATCGGCCCGCATGACATCGATTTCCTCGTACCCGAGAAGCCTGACAGCCCATTGGTACATTGGCTGGAACGCTTTGGCCCATCGCCATACTCCGCTGTGCTCCGAAGCGATGCGTCCAGCTCAGTCATCCTCGACCAAAATCTAACTCACGGCGCCAACTTGACCTTTGCCTAATCCTTTAGGCTGAGTGAGGTCGAGGTTAAGGTTAAGGCAGTCGCTGGAACTCGCCCTGGCAATACCGCTAATCGAAAATGGGAGTATTGGATTATTGGAGTACTGGAGTGCTGGAGTGCTGTTTTTAAAGCATGACTCTATTTACTCGGCGTTTTAATACTCCAATTTCCCTGTGGGTTAGCGAGATTTTCGAACACTGCAAACATTGGTGAGCGAGGCGGCGGATCATTGAACTTTTGAACCCTTTGAGCTGTTGAACCAGGGAGTTCGCCCCGCAAGTTGAGTCCCGAGTTATCGATCGAGCTCAGCAATGAACTTTTTGAAAAACTCATGCCACGGAGCAGGCGAGAAGTATCCGGCGATGATCCGTTCAGCCTGCTGCGCCGGCACGAGAGCCGGCGCCAGCTCTTGGCCAAACGTTCGCTCCCACAGTGCCACGAATGCTGGATCCTTTACCGCGCGTCCAATCACATCGCGCCATAAACGCACGTGGCGCGCTTCCGTACCGGGCGGCAAATGATATGAGCGAATGACACTGTCCAGATTCGGACCGATGGCAATGGCAGCATCCCACATCACCCCTGAAGGCGGCTTGCCATGCACCTCGCGGTACACCTCGTACAAAGTTGGAACATGCTCGGGCAGAGTAGGCGACCGTGTGACCCTTCCATCGGGCGCAATAATCCCGGCTTGCCATATCGGCACGACCACGCCACGAGCAGCCAGATCGGCAAACGCCCCTCCAGCCATCAGGTGCGAGTCGACGGCAACAAAATAACTCACCTCGTCTCGTTCCATGGCAGCGCCCACAGGGGCAATACCAGGGTAACGGCAAACCGGTGTGTAGCCCTTGATTCCAAGCAGGTCCAAAGCCAGTCTGCCATTCGTGCATGCCTGGTCCAGCGCCGTCCTGCCGGCAACGACGATTTTCGCAGGATCCACTTTCATGAGATCCCGTGCTGTCTGCGCCAAAGTTCTAGTGACGACGTGAACCGAGACCGACCGGGTCGCCCAGAACACCGGCATTTTCGCAAGGTCGTATGGGACCTCCCTACCCGCGGCAGGCGCAAGCTTTTGGGTGCTTGCGGCAATGCCGACGGTAAGCCCGTCCGGCTTCACACGTCTGGCAAGATGGCTAACCATGATGTCGCCGCCAGCGCCAGGCATATTCTGGACGATGATAGAGGGGTTACCGGGAAGATATTTCCCCACGTGGCGAGCCAGCACTCTCGCTTCTAAATCATGACTTCCACCGGGTGGAAACCCGACCAGGATCCTAACGGTCTTTGCCTCACCTGGGGATGTTTGCGCTTGTGCGGCAGGATACAGGTGAGTGAAGAGATGAAGCGCAATCGCGCTGAAAACCCCGATTACGATAGTCTGGATACCCCATCGACCTGTCCGCTTATTCATCGCTCTCCTCCTTAAGGCATGGGGTATAGGAGTGGTACTGCAGTCTATTGTCGGCTACCCCTTTAACAACTTGCCTATCCGTTGAATAATTTCCGGAGGAACGGCGAATACCCTCTGGATCAGGCTCTGCACATCCTCGCCGGTGGAAACGATTTCGACCTCGAGCTGCATTCGCCTCGCCTCCTCGCGGAACGCCGGATCTTTCAGAGTGTTGAGAAAAGCTGCGCGTAGAAGCTTGAGTCGCTCGGGGGGCGTGCCGGGAGGAGCTGCAAAAGGCCGTCCCATGCGCATCGGCGCAAACAAAACCTCGAGAAACTGGCGATCCTCCGGTTTCTTAATCATGTCCATGATCCATGGGATCTCCCCCAGCTCCGGGTGTTTGTCGAGCCCTGTCTGTATAAACACGTTCACATAGCCCTTCGGCACCCACTCTGGACGGCCCGACTTGAGCGTCGACCACAGGTTGCCGCAGATGCCATCGACTTCGCGCCGCTCCAAGGCTGTATAGATTTCTCCCACCCCCTTGTACCCGGCGATGACCTTAAAATTCGTGCCCAATACCACATTCATCGCCTCAGGATGCAAAGCCAGGGTGCTGCCCGGACCGCCGGCGCCGAGAACAAACGGTTTGGCGGTTCCTGTGACGTCCGACAGGCTCTTCACGCCCGTGTCGTGTCGGGCTATACACACAGCGATCTCAGAGTTGGCGCTGCCGAGCCAACCAAGCTTTGTCGAATGAAACTGAATACCCGGCTCTTTGGTCAGTTCGAGCAGGATATTGCCACCGGGAAAATTGGCAACTGTCAGGCCATCGGGCTTTACGACATTGTACATGTGGTTCAGCGCAAGCACGCCGCCGGCGCCGACTATGTTCTGCACCAGCACACGCGGTTGGCCCGGGAGATGTTTACCGAAGTGTCTTGCAATCGCTCGCGCGTAGAGATCGTGACCCGTCCCCGGTAAGCTCCCGGCAATGAAGCGCACGGTCTTACCAGCGTAAAAGTCATGGCTCGAAGCGTTTGCCTGCAAAGCTGTGGCCCCTATGAACGCCATCAACATTGCCGCGTAGTATAACCGTTTCATGGCAACCTCCTTTTCACACGCCTCGCTGTGAGTTCCTGTCTAGGCCGGTATCGCTCGAGGGCTAGCGCCATGGATGGTCTGGGCTAGCGACGGCATTAGATGCCGGAGACTCGCCTGTGTCAAGACTCACGGCTCCCAAAAGGGCGTAATCCCAGAGCCGAAAGCCCCGTCTCATTGATCAACGGCTAGATTTCCGTTACAAAACTAAAGATTGGGCCCGAGAGGAAAATTCCCGGCAATGAACACAAAAGACCGACCGCTACGACACAAGCCTGGCTCGCACGTTGCGTTCATTGCCATCCTTTCTTACCTCCTAGCTGTTCCGGCGCTGGCTCATATCCCGATTCCGCCGAAAAAAGGCGAGCACGGTCGCGTTGTGGCGAACAAAAACATTCCGGATTTTACTCTGACGGACCAAGAGGGCAGGCCCTTTAAGTTCGCTAAGCTCAAAGGCAAGGTAACACTCTTGAGTTTTGTCTACACCACCTGCCCGGACGTCTGTCCGCTCTTCACGGCAAAGATGGCTCAAATACAGCGCACCATGAGCGAAAAACAGAACGACGGCTATTTCTTGTTGAGCATCACAACGGACCCTGAAATCGATTCGCCCAAAGTGTTGAAGGCCTATGGCCAGCGCTACAACGTCGACTTTAAGACCTGGGCCTTTTTGACCGGCACCGAGCAACAGCTGCGGCCTGTCTGGCGCTCATTCGATGTCAACGTCGTGCAAAGAGCCCGCGGCCTGGTCGCGCATACAACCCTGACCACGCTGGTGGATCGCAATGGCAGACAGCGCTTCAACTACTACGGCGATCGCTGGCACGAGGAACAGGTTCTGCGCGACATGTCCGCTCTTCTTGCTGAGAAATAG
>CAYPHJ010000216.1:0-4203 GCA_964410485.1 uncultured Syntrophobacteraceae bacterium | reverse complement strand
CTCAGCATGAACGGAAAATCCTTACTCATTTCAAGTTCCTCTCCGTTCGCCCTGAAGGTGAACGGAGAGTTTTTCAGCAGCCTGCTAGAGAGCAAATAGCGTGTCAAGCGGCGCTTTGCGAGGAATTTCCCCCACCTCAACCAACATCTCCATCTCCGCCTCAGCCAGCCTCCGCTCCTCATCCGTGAAGGTAAATTCGATTTTCGGATAGCGCGCCGACGCCAACAACGCATCTTTGTGCCCGCCGTAGCGCTGGATGAAGGCATCGCCGATCTCGTCGAGGTGCTCTTCGCTATAGGCGAAGGAAGCCCGAAATGCGGTGAGCAGCTTTTCCTTTACATCCCTGTGGCGCTGGAGAAAATCTTCCCGCGCGGCGATCATGTGCTTGATGAGCTGATCGAAGCCCGTCAACTTCTTCCATGCTTCGCCATCTGTGTAAAGACAGCGCACGCCATCGGCCACTTCGCCGCGGAAAAAAAAGTGATCCAGCAAAACGATGGCATCGACCCTGCCACTCTTTAGCACCTCTAAAAGCTCCTCTTGCGGGTGCGACTCCCAGCTCAGGGTTTGGTCGTCCACACCGTAGACGTGCCGTAACAGATAACGATGAATGGCGTGTGCTCCCTGATGCGTTGCGATCCGCCGTCCCGCCAAATCCTGGGGTTTCTCAATGGGACCTCCGTTCCGGACAAAGATCCCGTTTCCCTTCATGGTCGATTTCCATTCCGTAGACAATCCGATTATCGGCGCGCCGCTAAGCTTGCGACGAAGAAAGTTGGGCAGATAGAGGTTCGCCACTTGCACGTCGCCGCGAATAAGCGCGTCTTCCTGCTCATGGCTCGGCGGATCGGGTAGTTCGATGACCTTCATGTTGACGCCGTCCGGCTTGACCCTGCCGCTGGCCAAGCCGTAATACGTGCGAAACATACAAAAACGATTTCTGTAATGTGCAAAAGTAAGATCCATTGCCGTCCTTTACGCCTGCTTTCGGTGTGGGCTTCGCTCCGCGCTTCGTCGATTTGTTCAGTCCGCGCTCGCACCGCCTTAGAATTTCGCGACCTCTTCCTTTTTCCGGTTACAGATATCGAACGCAGCTAGCGCGTACACCTTGGTGCAATTCAACATGTTCTCAATCCCCACCCCGCGCCTGATTCCACTGGGAGTGTCCCACTCTGCCGGCGCTCTCGTTTCAGTGGGATCCACCAGGTGAGTGCCAAAGCCGGGACCATAGGTAATCGCCGGCACGCCGTAGGCTGCAATGCGCGAACCATCGCTGGTGATGCCATAACGGATGGGCTTCGCGTAGGGCACCGGCTTGCCGAATACCGTCTTGTGAGCCCTTTCCATGGCTTTCACCACATATTCGCTTCTAGAGATCTCATAACCGTCCGTTGACAGGTAGAGATCGACGCGAATGTCGAGAATGTCGCTTTCTCTGCGGCGCACTTTCTCACAAGCGGCTTCAAGCTCCCGCTTGATGGCCAGTGGCGGCGTACCCGGCAGCGTCTTCACGATGACAAATAGCTCGGTGATCGGCCGTGTCCCCGGTTTGAATGGATTGCCTCCTTCAATCGCGCCGATCTGTACAGTCGGAAGCATGAATTTGTGTTTATATTTTCTCTGGTAGTCCTTCTCCCAGTCTTGAATCGCCTGTGCGACCTTGGCGGCGGCGAGCACAAATTTGGTGGCTTTGCCATCGACCGTGACGCGCGCCCAAACAAGTCCGGCATTGCCAATCTGCAACTGAAGTCCCGTGGGCTCACCAATGATGCACATATCTGCCATCACCCCATGATCCATCAGATAGCGCGCCCCTACACCAGCTCCGCGATAGGTCTTACCCTGAAATCGACCGATCTGCGCTTTTTCGATCTCTCCAACCACTCCGGAGATGATGACGTCCCCTTTGAGTTTGACTCCCGCCTTCTGTATCGCCGAGATCGCTTCAATGTAACAGGGGAAAGCCGCTTTCATATTGACCAGCCCGCGGCCATAGATGCGGTCGTCCTCGATCACCGTCTCTTGTGGAGTGTCGAAGTGATCCATGTGGGCGCAAAACATCAGAGTCGCGCCGTCCCCGGTCCCTTTGAGAGTACCAATGACATTAGGCCTGCCCTCTTCGACTTCCTGGTATTCGACGTGCATGCCCAAAGCAGCAAACTCACCGCCCAGGTATGCCGCAATTTCCTTCTCCTCTCCGGTGATGCTGACAATGTCCGCGACATTTCGAGCCAGCTCGACAATTCGATGGCGATCCACTTGTTCGACAATTTGTGATTCCATCTCCCGCTCCTCTCGCGTGTTGCAACATTCTCCGCAGTGATCCTTTTGTGTAGCACAATCGCGTCTACACTGACAAGAAAAGTGGTTGACGCCGTCGCCCGATTTCCTTAGATTGATGCCCTGATGAGAGTCGGTTTGGATATAGACGGGGTGGTGGCTGATTTTCTCACTCCGTTTTTGCGGGTGCTCGAGCAACGCGCCGGCCATGAGCGTATCGATCCCGACTCGATTACCGACCCGAGCTTCACTCAGCATCCTTTTCTGTCCTGCGAGCTCGTCTCCGGCTGTATGATTGATGTCGCAAACGATCCGCTGTTTTGGAGTGGCCTGATGCCGTTGGCGTCGCCCGAACAATTCCAACAGCTCGAAACCCTGAGCCGGCAAAACCGGTTGGTCTTCATCACGCATCGCTACGAAACCGAGAGCTGCAACGTCGCTCAGGTAACCTGTGAATGGCTGAAGAGACACGGCGTTGCCAGTCCGCGGATTTACCTGACACAGCGCCACAAGTCTGAGCTCATTGAAAAACTAAACGTCGAGCTTTTCGTCGACGATCGTTACGAGAACTGCCAGGATGTGGCGGACAACACGGAGGCCGTTGTTTTGATGCCCCATCGCCCCTACAACCAGACGTTCAATCATCCAAAAATAGAACGGATTCAAGACCTGGCCGCCCTGTTTTCCCGTCTAGAGTAGGATCGTGGTAGGAGCGATCAACCAGACAACCCTACAAACCCGAGACCCGAAACCGGAATCTCTTGTCAGGAGGAGACATGTACGGATGGCGTGCTAAGATCGGCCACGTGGCCCCTTCCCGGGGTGACACCTTGGTTTACGAGTTCTACAAGATGCTGCCGGAAGGATTCATGTTACTTAACAGCACGGGCACTATCCGCCAGCTTGTGGATGCGGCTTTCGAGCGGCAATTCGCGCGAATTGAGGAAGCCACCGAGGACCTGGTGGATAACAAATGCGACGCCATCATTATCGGGGGCTCGCCACTGTTCACGAAGCTGGGCTATGGCAGCGATATCGAGATGAGTAAGAAATTGACCGCAAAGCACGGCATTCCGATTTCCCCGGGCATAACCGGTGAAATCCAGGCCCTCAAGTCGCTCGGTATAAAGAAGGTCGTTGTTGCCACGCCCCACGAAGATTCTCTGAACCAGAGAATGCAGGCCTTTCTCGAAGCTTCAGGGTTTGCGGTTCTGAAGATTGAGGGATATGGCGTGCGAAAAAACGCCGATCTAACCGGCATGCCCGTTCATGCCGCGTATAAAATCGCCAAGCGGCTTTACGAGCAAGCCGCTGAAGCCGATGGTGTCTTCATCCCTTGCCCGCGCTGGCCGACCATTACAGATGTCCAGCTCCTGGAAGAGGAGATCGGCAAGCCGGTCGTTACCAGCTGTCAAGCTTATATCTGGCACGCGCTCAGGATGGCTAAAGTGAAGGAAAAGATAACGGGTTTTGGCCGCTTGATGTCTTCGCTGGCAAATTGAAGCGAACTATGGTTGCCCACTCACCGGCTCACCAACACGTTCGGGCGTGAATCGGTTAAGCGCCACAGCAAAAAACGCATCCAGGAGAACGTCGAAAATTTCCTGCTTCGCCGCCTCGGGCGCCAGTCGATACGCCGTGCGCAGCGGTGGAATGGCTTCCTGCCAGCGACGCATGCTGATCAGCGAACGCCCCAAATAAAAATAGGCCTGAGCAAAACCTGGATCGATTTCGGTAGCTTCCTGAAAATGAGGTATGGCTTCTTTGAAGTTGCCCTGGTTGAAGAACTGGAGACCCGTTTGAAAACTGTCATACCCGGGCGGATGGACCAGGGTAGCACAGGAGCTCAGGCCAAGAAGGCAAGCAAGAAACAAAGGCAGCAGCCACTGCTGTCCAAAATAGGTACAAGTGCCGTCGCTGCAT
>CAYPHJ010000215.1:0-4218 GCA_964410485.1 uncultured Syntrophobacteraceae bacterium | reverse complement strand
GGCCAGGGTCACGTTTGCCGGGAAACCAGCCATCATCGCAGCGGAAGTCAAGAAAGGCGATCAAGTTTTGACTCTCCGTGATGAGGCCGGCTTTCCGGTTTGGGCCGGGTGGAGAAGCCGTTAACCGAAACCAGGTTGAGGCTGAGGTCAAGGTTTAGATTAGAAAAATAGAGGCGAGATGAAGAGTGACGCAGCAGTAACTCGGAACGCGGTTTCCTTTCCCGGAATCCCCGCGACCGCGGACGGCTCCGAAGCGGTGGTCTGGGTCGAAACGAACATTAGCCAGGGCGCATGCGCCTATCCGATTACTCCGTCCACGAACATGGGCGGCGGTTATCAATTGGCCGTCGCTAATGGCCAGCGCAATCTCTGGGGCGAGCCGCTGGCGTTTTTGGAACTGGAATCCGAGCACAGCTCAGCCAGCACGTGCGAAGGCTTCGCGCTGGCCGGAGGAAGAGTTGCGAACTTTACTTCCGGGCAAGGCTTGATCCTTATGAAGGAAGTCCTCTATGTGATCTCGGGCAAACGACTCCCGGTTGTCTTCCACATTGGCGCTCGCGCGCTCACATCACAGGGATTGAACATTCATGCGGGTCATGACGACGTCATGGGCGTGGCGGATTGCGGTTGGGGAATGTTTTTTGCGCGTAATGCCCAAGAGGCGGCGGATCTGGCTTTAATCGCGCGCCGGGTTGCCGAGGAATCGGAGACGCCTTTCCTCAATATACAGGATGGTTTTCTCACGACGCACACGATTGAAAGCCTGCGTCTTCCCGAATTAAAGCTGATGAAACAGTTTGTCGGAGATCCGAATAGCAAACACCGCCTGCGCAATCTCATGGATCCCGAACATCCGATCATGAGTGGTGTGGTGCAAAATCAAGACAGCTACATGAAAGGGAAGATCGCCCAACGCTACTTTTATGATCGTATCCCGATCATTACAAAACGGGTTATGAAAGAATTTCACGATCTAACCGGCCGACGCTATGGGATGATCGATACATACGGGCTGGAAGATGCCGAATACGCAATTGTTGGCATGGGCAGCCTGGTTGAGACCGCAACAGCCACGGCAAAATATCTGCGCGACAAAGAAGGACTTAAAGTTGGTACGTTACACGTTTCCTGTTTTCGGCCGTTCCCGGGCCCTGAAATCGTGGAGGTGCTCAGGCACGTCAAGGCCTTTGCTGTTATAGAGCGCATGGATAATCCAGCGGCTCAGTCGAATCCCCTCACTGCCGAGATTAAAGCGGCCTTCGCGGATGCCATCTCCGGCTCTTCTGGTTATTCGAAGATTTGGCAGATGCCCACGATTTACTCGGGAGCGGCAGGGTTAGGAAGCCGGGATGTACGCCCGGGAGATTTTCTTGCCGTGTTCAAGCATTTGCAGCAAGCAGGAGAGAAGAAACTTTTTGTCCTCGGAATTCCCCACGAGTTGGCGCTCCATGCAGAACCTGAACCGGATGTCCGTCCTAGAGGTGCTTTCTCTATGCGTGGTCATTCCGTCGGCGGCTACGGCTCGGTGACCACTAACAAAGTCATTGCCACCATTGTCGGAGATTTACTGGGGCTTTATGTGCAGGCATATCCGATGTACGGATCGGAGAAGAAAGGTTTGCCAACGACTTATTTTCTGACAGTGGCGGAAGAGCCCATCAGCGCTCATGCGGAGTTGCAGCACGTCGACTTTGTCCCGCTTAATAATGTTAATGCGTTTAACCTCGGTAATCCTTTAAGTGGTTTGTTGCCGGGTGGAGCTGTTTTCATTCAGCATCAAAGCCGCGATCCCAACCGGGTGTGGGCGTCTATTCCGCCGAACGCCAGGAAGTACATTACACATCATCGGATTCGCGTGTTCGTTCTTGATGCGGTCAAAGTCGCGCAGGAAGTCACGACGCATGCCCAATTAGCACAACGGATGCAGGGGATTGTATTGTTAGGAGTCTTTCTCAAGGCCGCTCCGTTTATAGTCAAGCGTGGATTAAGCGATGCCGATCTCTATGCGGCGGTCGAGAAGACGTTGCGGAAATTTTTCGGTAAACGGGGGGAGAAGGTCGTGCAAGAGAATTTAACAGCGGTGAAGCGTGGCAGGAGCGAGGTATTTCAAATTCCGCGCGAGGTGATGATTGCAGCAGCGTAGCGCGGCCGGCCGGTCACCCTACGGGATTACCGGAAAATGAACCACAAAGAACGCATAGATCACAAAGAATAATCGCTTTGCGTCGGCCAAAATTTCTATGTGATCTATGCGTTCTTTGCGGTTAGATAGAGTTTTTTTCTTTGCGCTTTTTGCGGCGTTGCGTGAGATGATGTGGGTCGGTCCGGCTACGTCGTATGAGGAGAGTACTATGAACAAAAAAACAGTGCGTGATTGGATGCACCACGGGGTGATTAGTTGTCGCCCCGAGACGCCGATTGAGGAAGTGGCTAAAACGATGCAGGCCCGGGATGTCAGCGCTCTCGTCGTTACAGATCAGTCCGGCGAGGCCGTCGGCGTGATTTCGCGCACGGATCTTGTAAACGCTCGTTTTATCCAGCCGTATATGAAGTACTGGCGCGGCATGACGGCGGAACATTTAATGAGTAAACCTGTGATCGCCGTTTCGCCTGATACTGACATTGATACGGCTGCGCATCTCCTGCACGCAAAACGAATTCATCGTTTGGTCGTGGTGGAGAAATCGGGCGATCAGATTCGGCCGGTGGGCATCCTATCGATCACCGACCTGGCTAAGGGGACAGTCCCCTTAGCAGAAGGGGGACTGTCGCCTTTCTTAGAACAGTGGGAGGACAGCGATGAGTGACGAGACTATCCCCTTTTCGGAGAGGGGGAGGCTCGACGGTAAGAAGTGCCACAATTTCCAAATCTCCCCTCGCCCCTCCCTTCGACCGCTGCTCAGGGCATGCTTTTTCAAAGAGGGGAAATGATCGTCGTGGGTAGCTTCCCCCTTTGTAAAAGGGGGATTGAGGGGGATTTTCTTATTCGCCTTGAGACTGCGAGAAGGACGAAACGATGAGTGACGAAACTCCGGTCTTTAATCCTCTAGAAACAGACATGCAGGAGCCCACACTGAGCCCGGGCACCAAAAGCCCCGGCACCGCGATGGGAACGCATGAAGCGACGTTTACGGATTCTCAGCTGATCGAGCTCGATTTGGATCGTTACGTGGACGACTTTAATCGGCGCGTCATCGGCGCTTACCAGGAAGGAAAAGGTTCCGCGGTTTTGCCTGCGGATCTGGGCGTGGCACGGAGTCTCATCCCACCAGGCACCGGCGCGTTACGGGATTTCAGTTACATCGCGACAGAAATCCCCGAGTTCGACTTGACGAAGTGCGTAGGTTGCATGGCTTGTGTGACCGAGTGCCCGGACACGGCCATCCTAGGCAAGGCTATCCCCGCCTCAGAGGTGGAAGGCGCCCTGGCTGAGATCGAAGACGAAAGCGAACGCGAGTGGGTGCGCTCGCATTGGGCGCGCACACGCAAGTACTACGACGTTCCGAGCAAGAAGGGAGATGAAGGTGCTCTCTTTGGCATTTTCATCGATCCGACAAAATGCAAGGGGTGCGCGGAATGCGTTCAGATTTGCGATGATTTGGAATACCATTCTCTGAAGATGGTGCCGAAGGATCAGAAGACGCTCCCGCGCTACCGGACAGCGTTCAATTTCTTCCGTGAGATCGGGCCTACACCGAAAAACTACATCAATGAAAGAGCACTCGCTGATTTCATGTTGGCCGAAGAGCAGGCGTTACTCTATGTCGGCGGAGCGGGATCATGCATGGGTTGCGGCGAAGCCACAGCCATTCGCATGATGCTGGCGGCCACAGGATTCGCATATGGAGCGGCGAATATCGGCATCGTGGCCGCCACCGGCTGTAATACCGTCTACGGCTCGACGTATCCTTACAATCCTTATCTCGTGCCGTGGACCAATTCTTTGTTCGAGAACGCACCGGCGGATGCCATGGGTATTCGCGCGCGCTGGAACCAAATGGGCTGGCGGGAAAAGAAACTATGGGTGGTTGGCGGAGACGGCGCCATGTACGATATCGGCTTTCAGAGCCTCAGCCGAATGCTCGCCAGCGGTATGGATATCAACGTTCTCGTCCTGGACACGCAAGTTTATTCGAATACTGGTGGTCAGGCGTCAACTGCTTCATTTCCTGGGCAGGACGCAAAGATGGCGTCGTTTGGGCGAGAATGGCAGGGAAA
>CAYPHJ010000214.1:0-4249 GCA_964410485.1 uncultured Syntrophobacteraceae bacterium | reverse complement strand
CCGCCATTTGCCGCATCCTCCATCTGCCCCAGAAGGGCTGCCGGCTCCAGACGGACTCACTTTTCTCGGGCTACAGGGTTCCATGGATCCACCCCGCCAGGGCGTGCGGGAGGCGATTGCGGGCTGTCAGGAATCCGGGATTCGCGTCATCATGATCACGGGAGATCACGCGGTGACCGCGCGGGTGATCGGGAAAGAAATCGGCATTGCAACCCTCGATGCGCCGGTCCTTAGCGGTGTGGATCTCATGCATATGGAGGATGAGGAGCTACGCCGGCGTGTAAAAGACACTTCCATCTATGCTCGCGTTGCTCCAGAGCACAAGCTGCGTGTGGTTGAAGCCCTCCAGAGTCATGGCGAGGTCGTGGCGGTCACGGGCGACGGCGTCAACGATGCGCCCGCTCTGAAGGCAGCCGCAATCGGAATTGCAATGGGCAAAAGCGGCACCGACGTTGCTCGAGAAGCCTCTGATATGGTCCTTACCGACGATAATTTCGTCAGCATCTACGCTGCCGTGGAGGAGGGACGCGTCACTTTCGACAACTTGCGCAAAGTGACTTTTTTTCTCATTTCGACCGGCGCCGCCGCCCTTACCGCAATTCTCGCTTCTTTATTTCTTGGTTGGCCCCTCCCTTTTCTCCCGGTTCAGCTCCTCTGGCTCAATCTCGTTACCAACGGCCTGCAGGACGTGGCGCTCGCCTTCGAGCCGGGCGAGCCCGGAGTACTGAAGCAACCGCCGCGTAATCCGCGCAAAGGGATTATTTCCCCGCTCTTATGGGAGCGAACTTTGATTGCGGGTTTGACGATGGCTGGGGGAACACTCTACCTTTTCTGGTGGGAGATGCAGTCGACAGGGGATTTGAGCCAAGCCCAGACCGCGGCGTTAACGACAATGGTGATCTACCAAATGTTTCACGTAGGCAATTGCCGCTCTGAGTCTCGATCCATTTTTGTTTGTGAGCCCTTTCTCCAACCCGTTCCTTTTCCTGTCCACGGCCGCGGCCTTCCTGGTTCACTTATCCGCGCTTTACTGGCCCTGGACGCAGTTTGTTCTGCGCGTAGAGCCGATCGAGTTTACAGCTTGGGTTCACATTTTGTTCGTCACGTCTTCGATTCTGCTGCTGATGGAGCTGCATAAGCTTTTGCGCCACCACTCGTCGCGTTGAATAAAGCTGCGGCCACTCTATCACGGCTCTGGATGAGCTAGCCCGCAAACAGGCTTTCACGTCACAAGAATGTGACTCCCTCGCGGATCGCATATTTGGCCAGTTCAGCGATGCTGTGAATGTCCAGTTTGTCCATGAGCGGCAACATCAATTCGCGCCGCTGATCCAGTCTTTCTTTTTCATAGTACGCTGCAGCTCATCGCGGTCTTTTTGCCCCTCAAGAACCTCTTCCAGGTGCGTTGTGTAGCCCTGCTCGTCCAAAAGCTCTCCTTTCACGCTAAAGCGTTGGCCCTTGTATTCTCCGATGCCGCGCCGGAACTTGATGTCGGGCGCGTAGAGCTTCGGTTTCTCCTCCGGAACGTCCTTATTGAGAAGCTCGACAAGTCCGCATATTTCCTTGTAGTAGAGCTCGCGCGCCATTTGGTTTACACCCTCCGGGTCCTTCAGCGCACCTGACTCCTCCTCATTAAAACGCGCCTTCAATCCCCAACGATAAGCGTTGCCGGCGCCCCTGGAGCGGTCATGGCCGAAGAGATCAAAGCAGACCGGCAACCAACGATTTAGCCGTTTCTGAATAATTTCAATCGGCACTTTGCCGGCGCGAAGAATTCTCTGTAGCCCGCTGAGCCCCGTCAGCAGGTGAAAGGATTCTTCGTTTAACATGGGTCCCATGCTCCCAGCCAACGGCGCAAATCCCGAGTGGCTGAGCATCTTTAATTGGTACATCCCATCGCGATCGACAAAAGCCGTGTAGGTAAAGAAATCCAGCCAGTCTTCCAACGGCTCATTGAAGGCCCCCAGGAGCCTTTCTTTTTTGTCCGCCCTCCTTTCCAGCAGCTTTCGGGCTTCAGCTTTGCCGTCATCGCCAAAGTAACGGACCAGGAGATAGCTCATCTGCCAGCCGTGGCGCATCTCTTCCGCATTGATCCTGACGATAGCACGCAAGTCTCTTTCGCTCGGCGCCGAATTTAGAAGCCTGCGCTGCTGCTCCACAGAGGCAAACTCGGTGTCACCTTGGACGGCGACGAGTTTAAGGAGAAGATCAGAGACCTCAGGCCGGGCAATCTCGCTGGTGTTCTGCCATTTGCGCGCGCCGCTGAACTCGCCAAATTGGATCTCCGTGTGTTTCGGCTCGGCGAACTTCTCTCCGAATGCGTAACCCTGGAGAACGGAATCGAACAGCTTCGTGTCATAACCAATGTCTTTCTGCCAGGCCTGAAACAGGTCTTGCCAATCATCAAATGTCTCGATTCTCTTTGTTTCCATGAAATTTCCTTTCTGCGGTTTTTTGCCTCAAATAAGGTTTCACCTCTAATTTACCCGGGTTCTGAAATAATGACACCTTGAGGACTGATCTGCCCGTCCAGCGCCGCCAGCTCCTTTGTCTCCAGCAGCCGCTCTCTCTGGATCCCCGTAAGGCGCGCCGCTTCCGCGACACAATGGGCCCAGCTGCAGCGATTCACAAAGAGCAGGCCGGGCGTGTCGTAGGTGCCGCCCCGGCTGATGTAGCCAAGCGGAGTCACGGTGCGGGCGTGACACGGTTCGAGCAAACCCGCAATTAGCTCGGGACGGGTATGCACGAGCAAGACCATTGAGCGAATGTTTTCCGGAAACAACGCATTGCGCACTGCAACCGGAGCAAGATGGTCCTCCTCGGCCTTGGTCCTAGGCAAACGGAAGCGCCCGGGCTCGAGCAGATACACCACCGTATGCGGCACCTCCCGCTCGCAAAGCCTCTGAGAAGCCTTCAATACTTCCCCAAGCTGGTAGGCGCCAACAGCCACGAGCGATAGCTCTGCCCGCTCGGTGGCATATCCCGCCCAGTCAATCGAGAGTCCGCCTTCCTGGACCAGCCGCCGAGCCGCTTCCGCCGTGAACAGATTGGCAACAGAGTCGGCCTTGGAAATCACCAACGTCCAGATCTGCCCGTGCGTCTGATAGACGCGCTCCATAACGGCCGCCGCGGTATTGTAGTCGGGTGGAAAAAGCACCCGCGAAATATGCGCAACCTCGCCGAGCATGCTCTCGGCCATACTGGGATCTTGGTGCGATTGCTCATTTTTTCCGTTCTCCCACGTGTGAGAAGTAAGAATCAGGGGAACGGAGAGCCAGCGCTGCGCGCGTCCGCTCTCATTGCAGTGATTGGCGAAAATGATTTCCTGCCGTACCGCTCCGTGCATCTTCGCCCCGAAGGCCTCGTAAGTGTGAATCAGATTGATTCCTCCTTTGTTGGCTAGCGCTGCGCTGGCGACTGCTTCTTCATTCAGCGCCGTGATGACGGCTCCGTCCAACGACTCCGGAACGCCCCGCTCGGGATCGGTGACTCGAAACTTAAGATGTTCGAGAGTCTCAATGAGTCGATTGGAGCGCATTTCGTCGGGGTTGCCTACTCTTGGCCGAAGGTGAGGATTGGCCCGCACCGTCGCAACGAACATCTTATCAACGGCCGCCATTGGAGACACAGTATTTGACGATCCCCCTTCCTTTTCGACTGGTAGGAACGGCGGCGGCGGCACCACGCGCAAGGAAACGTCCCGATAGACGAGCGGATGATCCTTCTCGCGCTGCCGGCCGGAATGGCTATGTTGCTGCAGTTTTTCAATGGCCATCTCTAGCTCATCGGCGGCCACCCACAACTTTTTGGCGCCCCTATTAAAACGGGCCGCGGCTTCTTCGTCCGTGTGCGGATTTGCCATCAGCGGGAGGTTGTGGGCGAGGTTGGTGCCGGCGCCGGGAAAACCGTAGCCTTTAGGAGCCGCCGCAATGCCGTGTGGCAGCGCCACCGGATACTCTTTTCTACCTTCACGGATCTCTTCCGCCAGAGCTTCCAGGCGGCGTTCCATTTCAAAAATTGCCCAGACAAACGCGGCGGGATCGCGCCCGTCGAACACGACTGGATCAAAGGAGTTCAAGCGTAGATGTCGCGCAAACCATGTCACTCCTCCTTGCTGCGACATCGTCGTGCGCTGGTCGATGCGCCGGCCGTTCTTGATCATGATGGGTGTGGCTATGCCTGAATCTTCGGCGCGCCACCAACGCGGTGACCAGTCGCTGCCGCGCTGTTCCTCAAAAGCGCCATCCGA
>CAYPHJ010000213.1:0-4380 GCA_964410485.1 uncultured Syntrophobacteraceae bacterium | reverse complement strand
GGCTATTGACATCGTAGACCTTAGAGGTCTAGAGTCAATGATGAAAGGACAGCCGTGGAAACCGTTACACAAGAAAGAGTTCTTGAAGCGCTGAGAAACGTGCAAGACCCTGAATTGCATCGTGACATTGTCAGTTTGGGCATGGTGAAGGATCTTGGGATTAGTAATGGCAAAGTGACCTTTACTGTGGAACTGACGACGCCCGCATGCCCGCTGCGCGAAAGCATTGAGTCGGACTGCAAGAAAGCGCTAGCGGCTCTTCCTGACATCCGTGATCTTGAAATCAACTTCGGCGCCCAAGTGCGCGGGAGCAAAGCGGGTGCGGGGCAAACAGATCTCCTGCCGACAGTCAAAAATGTCGTGTTGGTAGCCGCGGGAAAAGGTGGGGTAGGTAAGTCAACGGTGGCTGTGAATCTGGCGATGGCGCTCAAGATGCACGGTGCCGCCACTGGCTTGCTCGATGCGGATATCTATGGTCCGTCAGTACCGATCTTGATGGGTATTACAGGTGAGCCCGGCAAAGTCGAAGTTAACGGCGGCTATAAAATTGCTCCGGCAAAGGCTCACGGTTTGCCGGTGATGTCCATCGGTTTTTTTCTCGATCCCGATCAAGCCGTCATCTGGCGCGGTCCGATGTTGGGGAAAGCGTTGCATCAGTTAATGGCGGACGTCCATTGGGGAAATCTGGACTATCTGGTTGTCGATATGCCTCCAGGCACGGGCGATGTCCAGATCACCTTTTCTCAACAATTGAAGGTGAGCGGTGCGGTTCTCGTGGCTACGCCGCAACGTGTGGCGCTGGCTGACGTGATTCGCGCCAAGAGTATGTTCGACAAGGTTATGATTCCGATTGTCGGGATCATTGAGAACATGAGCTATTTTATTTGCGATGGATGCGGCAAGAAGCATGAGATATTTTCCCGCGGTGGCGCGCAGCGGGCCGCAGAGCAATTTCATCTTCCTTACCTCGGGGAAATCCCGATCACACCGGCATTGAGAGAGGGGGGAGACAAGGGCATACCCATTCTCGTCCAAGATCCAAAGTCGGAGGTGAGCCGAAGTTTTCTGGAGATTGCCGGTAAGCTGGCTGGCCAGCTTTCCATTGCCGCCGAAAGGGCAGGACAGGCTCAGGGGTTGCGAATCGTATCGAGTTAACTGTGTCACAATGTCATTCTGAGAAGTGAAACGACGAAGAATCTGCTTATTCGTCGGTGGAAACAGATGCAAAGCAGATCCTTCACTTTCGTTCAAGATGACACGATCCGGCAGATTGGGTATTAGGAGAGATTGCAGGTCGATTAACCGTCTAGGGTTGCGACGTTGGACGGCGCAATGGGCTGTAATCCCCGGCAATGACAGGAGCTGACTATGGTAACCAAAGAGCAAGTGTATGAGGTCTTGCAGAGCTGCTACGATCCGGAAATTCCTGTTAACATCGTGGATCTCGGTCTTGTCTATGATGTGGAAGTCAACGAGGATAAAGTTGCCGTCAAGATGACGCTCACGGCGCCGGGCTGCGGCATGGGAACCTTCATTGCAAACGATGCGCGGCAGAAGATTCTTGAAATCGGTGAAGTCACCGATGCTCAGGTTGATCTTGTCTGGGATCCGCCGTGGAATCCGAGCATGATGAGCGAAGAAGCCAGGCTGAAGCTCGGTATCGGGTGAACGATCGCGCCAAGTTGCAGCAGAATTGCCCACTCCTGAGATGCAGGATCGGCCTCGGCTTAGACCTATCGAAGCGTTCCCTGTCCAGCAGGACGGAAGAACTCTCGTATATCTGAAAGATCCGCTCAATCTAGCCACGCCTTTAGGTTTGTCTGCTATAGGGTATTTCATCATCTCTCACTTTGACGGACAGCATTCTCTGCTCGATATCCAAGAGGCCTACTGCAGGCAGTTCGGCTCGCTTTTAATGACCGAGGAGCTGAATGATTTAGTCGCGACGCTGGATCGGCACTACTATCTGGTCAGCGACCGGTTTATCGAACACGAAAGGCGTGTCGTTGCTGAGTTTCGCCGCTTACCCACACGCGCGGCTGCCCATGTGGGAGCTGTTTATAAGCAGGACCCGAGGGAACTAGCCGTTCAGCTCGACGGCTATTTTATCGCGACGGCCGGTCCCGGGCTGCCAAGTTGGGCCGGCAACGGGGCCTCGACGCCGCGCGCGATTGTTGCACCGCATATTGATTTTCACCGGGGCGGTCCTGGTTATGCCTGGGCTTACAAGTCGTTGGCTGAAAGCGAGGGCGCGGATCTTTATGTTTTGCTCGGCACTTCACATTATAGCGGGCGAAATCCATATATCCTGACGCACAAAAGCTTCGAAACACCGCTCGGCCTCGTGGAGACCGACAAAGAATTCGTCGCCCGGCTTCAGGGCAAGTGTGCCGAGGATTTGTTTGCCGATGAATATTTGCATCGGGGAGAGCATTCTCTCGAGTTCCAAGTCGTCTTATTGAGGTATATTGCGCAACGGCGCGCAGAAATCACCCGGCGGGAGCGGAAGCCGTTCAAAATCGTGCCGATCCTGGTCTCCTCGTTTCATCCTATGGTCGTGAGCGACACGTTGCCTGAAAAAAATCCCGCCGTGCAAAGCTTCTTGGACGCACTGCGGGAATTGTTAGAGAACGAAAGCCGCAGCGTTTGTGTCGTAGCCGGCGTCGATTTGGCGCACGTGGGGCGTCAGTTCGGAGATCGCGAGCCGCTTACCGAAGAGTTCTTGCAGTGGGTCGAAACGGAAGATCACAAGCTCGTGGAGCGACTCTTGGCGCTGGACGCCGCGGGCTTTTTTGGAGAAGTCGCCAAGGATCGGGACAGAAGAAGAATTTGCGGTTTCTCGCCGTTATACTCGCTGATCCACCTGCTGGAGGGCACTTCGGGAAAAAATTTAAGGTATACTCAAGCCTACACGCCCGAGACGGGCTCCGCCGTCACTTTCACCAGTATGGTGTTTGAGTAGCGGCTCTCCGGCGACGGCTCCGCTGCGGCAGCATTTCAGATTACAATTTCAGATCTCAGACAGGGCGGAATTTTGAAATCTGAAATCTGCGATTTGAGATTCCTCGCGAAGCGAGGAGTAGGGCGGCGCGCTAATGCATGTTCATACCGCCATCGACCGAGATCGATTGGCCGGTCATGAAGTCGCTGTCATCCGAAGCGAGAAACACTACCGTGCCGACCAAATCTTGGGGGTACTGGTCCCGCTGAAAACAGCGCCGCTTGCGGCGGTCGGCCAGCTGTTCGGGCGTCATCACTCCTTCTTGATTCGAGCCCGAAATCGTCAAACCCGGCATGATCGAGTTGACGCAGATATTGTCCGCGCCCACCTCGCGCGCCAGCGCCCGGGTAAAACCGATGACACCGGCTTTGGATGATACGTAGTGAAGAAAAAGCGGCGTTCCACCCAAAATGGTTCCCGAAGATATATTGATGATCTTGCCTTTGCCTTGCCGCTTCATGGTCGGATAGACGGCTTTCACACAGAGAAACAGACCCTTGACGTTGACGGCCATGACGCGGTCCCATTCGTCAGGATCGATGTCCATGAAAGATTTTTTCTTGAGCGCGGAATAGAGACCCGCATTGTTTACGAGAACGTCGATACGGCCGTAATGCTCAAGCGCGGCTTCCGCCATCGCGCGGGTCTTCTCAGCGGAGGTGACGTCCACGCCCACTGCCAGGGCTTCGCCGCCAGCTTGTTTGATATCCGCGGCCACTTTTTTCGCCTCCGCCTCTTGAATATCGGCAACGACGATCTGCGCTCCTTCTTTGGCCAAACCCAGGGAGTAGGCTTTGCCGATGCCGACTCCTCCGCCGGTGACGATCGCAACTTTATTTTTCAGTCGCATATAGACCTCCTGGCAGGTTGCTGAAAAAAGATTCGGAATGCTTCGACAGTCTCAGCATGAACGGAAAATCCCTACTCATTTCAAGTTCCTCTCCGTTCGCCCTGAGGTTCTCGAAGGGTGAACGGAGAGTTTTTCAGCAGCCTCCTGGAATGTCGGTTAGCTGGTTGCGTTGGCCTATGACGAGTCATTCCTTCGCTCCCTCAGATTGGAGTACTGGAGTGCTGGAGGATTGGGGATCGGACTTTTCCGGTGTTCTATCCATCACTCCAATACTCCATTCTTCCACCACTCCATTTACAAAAACGAAATCCCGCCGTCGACATTGAGGGTCTGGCCCGTGATGAAATCACTCAACGGCGAGGCCAAAAAAAGCATGGCGCCAACCACGTCTTGCGGCACCTGAACGCGCTTCAGCGCGCGATTGCCGATGGCCGCCTGGCGAAAACGAAGCATTTCCTCGCTGGGGCTCTCTTCCGAAAGTGTGTTTCCCGGGGCGAGAACGTTCACCTGAATGTTGTCCTCGCCCACT
>CAYPHJ010000212.1:0-4407 GCA_964410485.1 uncultured Syntrophobacteraceae bacterium | reverse complement strand
CATGCTTTTCCAAAGAGGGGAAACGGTCCTCTTAGAGATTTCCCCCTTTGAAAAGTTTTTGAAAAGGGGGATTAAGGGGGATTTTCTTAGCGGTCAGCGAACAAAATTTCACGAAGGCCTCGATTTAAAAATGACAAAAACTCCAAAATATCATAGGCAAATCAATGTCCAGCCACGGAGCTTTTATCTATTTTGGACAGCAGTGAGATCATGAGACGAATCCAAGAAATGACATTGTGGGAAAGAATGTATTTCCCCGAGGTTATTCGTGGCCTTACGGTTACGGGTTACCGCTTCTGGCGTAACCTTATCATTCACACCTTGCACCAGTTCGGGTTGGCGCGCGACCGCCAGGCTGCATTTACGGTGCAATACCCCGACGAAAGAGCGCCTTATCCTGATACTTTTCGTGGGCGTCACCGCCTCACCCTCAAACAGGATGGCTCCGTGGCCTGTACGGCTTGTTATCTTTGTGCAACCGCTTGTCCGGCTGAGTGTATTTATATTGAAGCCGGTGAATATCCCGACAAGCCCGTTGAGAAGTTTCCCATTCGCTATGAAATTGATACCTTGCGCTGCATCTATTGCGGCTTTTGCGTCGAAGCTTGCCCTTGTGACGCAATTCGGATGGATTCGGGTACGCACCCCGGCAATTTGGGTTATAGCCGAAAAGATTTCGTCGAAACCAAGGAAGTGTTGATGCAGCGCTCGCGGGACCTGGAAGAAAAAGGAAAAGAAGGGCTTTACGAAGAGTACGTAAAACCATACCGACGCGTTTGAATGTTTTTTCGCTGTGCCGTCTGAGCGGAGTATCGGCGGCGGGGCGCAAGGAGGATCTATGTCGAATTTGAAGCCTCAAAATGGCTCAACACAAATCAGCACGCAGCCACTGCCTGCATCCCAGAAAGTGTACGTTCAGAGCGAAAGGCGGCCGGACCTTAAAGTGGCCATGAGGACGGTGGCTTTGTCGGACACCCGTGAGGGGCGTGTCGGCAATGGGCGCGCCAACGCTCCGGTCGTACTCTATGATACATCGGGTCCGTATACCGACCCTAAGTGCGAGACTGACATTCGCAAAGGTCTGGAGCCGTTGCGGCTTGAGTGGATCCGGCAGCGGGGGGATGTGGAGGAAATCGGCAGGCGGGGAGAGATTCACGGCAATGGAAAAAACGGAGGAAACGGTTCGAGCACGGAGCGGTTTCCGGATGCGTCGCGGCGGTCGATCTTGCGCGCTAGATCAGGGCGCAATGTTTCGCAAATGCATTATGCCAAGAAGGGCATCATAACCCCCGAGATGGAATACATCGCGATCCGGGAAAATCTCGGGCGCGAGAAGACGCCGGCGAATGGCGGCAACGGAGCTTCGCGCATTCACGGCGGGAATAGCTTCGGAGCGGCACTCCCCAAGTTGGTAACACCGGAGTTCGTGCGCGATGAAGTCGCGCGCGGGCGCGCCATTATTCCTGCCAATATCAATCACCCGGAAAGCGAGCCGATGATTATCGGGCGCAACTTTCTCGTAAAAATTAACGCAAACATCGGCAACTCGGCCGTCGCTTCCTCAATCGAAGAAGAAGTGGAAAAGATGATCTGGGCCACGCGCTGGGGATCGGACACGGTCATGGATCTATCCACCGGGGATAACATCCACGAGACGCGCGAATGGATACTCAGAAACTCGCCGGTGCCCGTGGGTACAGTGCCGATCTATCAGGCTCTCGAAAAGGTCGACGGCAAAGCCGAGGAGCTTACGTGGGAAATCTACCGCGACACGTTGATTGAGCAAGCAGAGCAGGGGGTCGACTATTTTACCATCCATGCCGGCGTTCGTCTCCGCTACATTCCGCTCACGGCGAAAAGGATCACAGGCATCGTGTCCCGCGGCGGCTCGATCCTGGCGAAGTGGTGCCTCGCCCATCATCAGGAAAATTTTCTATACACGTATTTTGAGGAAATTTGCGACATTATGAAGAGCTACGACGTCTCGTTCTCTCTCGGCGATGGGCTGCGGCCCGGGTGCATCGCTGATGCCAACGACGAAGCTCAGTTTGGCGAGTTGGAGACGCTCGGCGAGCTGACGAAGATCGCCTGGAAGCATGATGTGCAGGTGATGATCGAAGGGCCGGGACACGTGCCGATGCATCTTATTCACGAAAACATGACTAAGCAGCTCGAACTGTGCCACGAGGCGCCTTTCTATACGCTGGGCCCCCTGACCACGGATATTGCGCCGGGATATGACCACATTACGAGTGCCATCGGTGCGGCGATGATCGGCTGGTATGGAACGGCGATGCTCTGTTATGTCACGCCCAAGGAGCACCTCGGGCTGCCGGACAAGAAGGATGTTAAGGACGGTGTCATTGCTTACAAAATCGCGGCTCATGCGGCCGACCTGGCCAAAGGACATCCGGGCGCGCAGATACGCGACGATGCCTTGAGTCATGCCCGCTTCGAGTTTCGTTGGGAGGACCAGTTTAATCTCAGTCTGGATCCCGAGACCGCGCGCGCCTTCCACGATGAAACGTTGCCGGCGCAAGGGGCCAAGGTGGCGCATTTTTGCTCGATGTGCGGGCCGCACTTCTGCTCGATGAAAATCACTCAGGACGTGCGCGACTACGCGGCCCAAAAGGGCATGGATGCCGAAGCAGCGCTGGTTGCCGGCATGCAAGAAAAATCCGAAGAGTTCAAAAAGACGGGCGCAAAGATTTATCTCGAAGTGCCACCCTCCGAGCGCGAGGGATAGGCCAGTCGTGCTCGCGTCTCGTGTTTCGTGATCGGTCGGAGAGGAGAAAGGAGTCTCCCGCGAAGGCGCAAAGGCGCCAAGGGTAAATTAGCTAAGCGCAGAGCGCATGGGGCAAAGCGAAAGCACGAAAAAAGAAAATTAACCGCAAAGTAATTCATGTACCAAAGGTACGACACAGCGGATGAAACGAGCCCCAAGTAGTTGGTATCGCGCCGATAAATCCCCTGTAGCCCCCTTTGGCAAAGGGGCCGGCCGCAGGACGCGGGGATTTGTGTCTCAACCTGTTTCCGGTCGAACCTCGAACTGCGAACCTCGAACGTTCTTCGCCTAAGCCTTAGCCTTAACCTCAACCTGATCCTAGTCAGTCGTCAGACGGCGCAGCGCTTCCGCGTATTTCTGCCGCGTTTTTTCGACAATTTCGGGAGGTAGGGGTGGTGGTGGGGATTTCATATCCCAGGGCAGATTGAGCAGATAGTCACGCACAAACTGCTTATCGAAACTATCAGGAGTTTTCCCCGGCTTGTAATCCGCGGCAGGCCAAAATCTTGACGAGTCCGGTGTTAGCAGCTCGTCAATCAGTAAAATCCGTTCGCCTTCGAGGCCAAACTCAAGCTTGGTGTCGGCTATGATGATCCCTTTGGTTTCGGCAATGTCGCGAGCCCGCCGGTAGATGGCAATGCTCGCATCGCGTAGCTGCTCCGCTATTTTGCGCCCAACTTTCCTGGTCATTTCGTCGAACGTAATATTGATATCGTGCGCGCCCGCTGCGGCCTTGGTCGAGGGCGTAAAGATCGGTTCATCCAGGCGAGAGGCCTCTTGCAAACCCCTGGGCAACGAAATGCCGCAAATAGCTCCCGTCTGCTGGTATTCTTTCCAACCCGAACCCGCAAGGTAGCCGCGAACGATGCATTCTACCGGTGCCGGATTGCTCTTTTTGACGAGCATACTGCGGCCTTCGAGACGCTTCTTGTGTGGCTGACAAGCTGGCGGGAAATCATCCACCGTGATGCTGATCATGTGGTTTGGAACGATATCGCCCATGAGGCGAAACCAGTGGGCCGAAAGCGCGGTGAGGATTTTTCCCTTATCTGGTATCGCCGTCGGCAGAACCACATCAAAGGCCGAGATACGGTCGGTTGCAACCAAAAGCAATTGGTCGCCGAACGTATAGATGTCCCTGACCTTTCCTTGCGTAAGAAGCGTCAAGCCTGGGATCGGTGCGTCAGACATGGGGATTCAAAGTTTCAAGTTCCATGTTCCTGGTTCCAAGTTCCAGATAAAACGGAAAAGACCGCTTTCAATGTTCTTGCTATAAGCCATATGCCATAGAGCGAAGCGAGCCATATGCTATATGCCAGAATTACACGAGCTCAAATCCGAAATCCGAAGCACGAAATCCGAAACAAATCTCAAATCTAAAATCCTAAACGGGTTTGGTGTTTGGAGTTTGTTTATCTGGAGTTTGAATTTGTTTCGAGTTTCGGATTTCGTGCTTCGAATTTTCTGCCTTGGTGCCACCAGCGCTCCATCCGCCAAATGCCATGCGCTTGTGCCATACGCCCTATGCCATAAGCCATATGTGCCATACGCCGTTCTTTACCTGGTGAAAAATTTCGCGACGCGCTCAAAGGCTTCGGGGTGGACTTCATTGCGCTGGGGGT
>CAYPHJ010000211.1:0-4440 GCA_964410485.1 uncultured Syntrophobacteraceae bacterium | reverse complement strand
TGCCCCCCTGAGGAAGTCGACTCAGAAGCTCTCGATCAGAGAGCTTGGCCATCACGGCCGGATCCAAACACCAGCGCACCAGCGCCAAGCCTTCCTGCTCTCCCCAATTACAGTACTGATCCAATTCAGGAAAGTACTGCGCCACCAGATGATTGCGGATGCGCATCCGCAGCCCGTGCTCAAGCTTTTTAAGCTTTCTTTTGAGCGATAAGAGATTGCGCAGCTCGCGCAGTTCTGGGGACGGGTACTCATAGTACAAACACTTGCCTTGAGAAATGAGGTCGGCCACATTGGCGCAGTCTTTCCCATCATGCTTGTCCCAACGTCCATCGAGAAGTGAACGATTCTTCTTGACTGCCTCCAGCGAAACCAGCACCACGTTGTGCTCTTTGTTGATTAAGAACTCCCCCAAAGGCTTGTGATAGTTAGCCGTCGGCTCCAGCCCAAACTCCACCTCCTTCAGAGCGTGCTGGACTCGAACCGCTTCCACCTGCAGTAGAAGCTTCTCAAATCCCTCCATGCTGTTGTCAAAGATCAACCTTCGGTACAACGTCTTGCCTTGAGATGTACCCATGAAAGCGTTGTGCGTGTCCTTACCTATGTCGATCCCGACGATCAGATAATCTCCCGAACCGCGAATCTCTTTGCGTAATCGCCAGAACTGCTCTAGTCGAATTTCTTCTCGCTCCATGCGTCAAACCTCCTCACAGCTAAGATTTAGAACACCTCGGATGGTGTCACGAGGAGGCTTCTCGCTTGAAGTAGGATTACTATGAAAAACTGGGGTTCTAGGCCCTGGGTATGTGATGATATATAACGTTGTTGACTAGCTGGAATAACTATGGCTCCCGTCCGGGTGCGTATTCCGCTCAAATTGGCCACCTAATCCAGGGCAAAGTGGCCACCGATCCGGTGAAGTTGGCCGGGATCGGAGCGAAGCGACGCTGGAGTTTTTCTCATTAGCCTAAGACTTTGCTGGGTTTCAAGTCTCCTTTTCACTTTTTGGTTTTCCGAATCGACTCACCTTTAAGCTCGATCTTGTAGGAGTGGTGAAGTAATCGGTCGCAGATGGCATCGGCGATGGTAGCCTCGCCGATCAGGTGATGCCACTCCTTGGTTGGATACTGACTGGTAATGACGGTTGCGGCTTGGCCATGGCGGTCTTCGATGATCTCCAAGAGGTCTTTGCGTTCGGGATCGGTTAGAGGGGAACACTCTCCGTTTTACCGAGCCATCGACTGAAATGGCGTGGACGAGATCCGTAAGCTCCTTGATGCCTATCTCCAACACTTGGAAGCCACGGCAACTCCAGGCCAGCAACTGAACCGCATTCGTTTCCCCTCCGCAAATTCTCGAAATCGGATCGCCCTGCACTGGACTGCATCCGGGCGCGAATTATTGAGGTTGGTTTGCCTGGGTCAAGGAATAGGTGGTACTTCGTCCGCCACCGGCGTCCCGAGTGAGAATGCCGCGCTCAACGAGATCGTTGATGTCGCGTAAAGCAGTGTCCTGGGACGTTTTCGCGATCTTCGCCCATTTGGACGAGGTCAGTTTGCCTTCGAACCCGTCCAGTAACTTATTGAGCAACAGACGTTGACGGTCGTTTAAAGGCGTGTCCCTGTGCGCTTCCCAAAAACGGGCTTTGTGGTAAACGCTGCCAAGCGTTTTTTCCGTAGCATCAAAGGCACGGTTGAGACAACCGAGAAACCATTCCAGCCAGGGTGTCACATCAAGGCTACTTTTCTGGGTTTTCTCCAGCATGTCGTAGTAAGCTTTTCGTTCCAGCCTGATTTGCGCCGACATGCTGTAAAAGCGTTGCGGACTCTCCTCGGACCGGGCGAGCGCCATATCGGCAACCGCGCGCGCGATGCGACCGTTTCCATCGTCGAAAGGATGGATGGTGACAAACCACAAATGAGCAAGACCCGCGCGCAGGACCGGATCTGTGTCATCTGTACTGTTGAACCATTTGAGAAACGCTGTCATCTCTTTTTTCAGCCGCTTTGCCGCCGGAGCTTGAAAATGTACACGCTCGTGCCCAACCGGTCCGGAAACGACCTGCATCGGTTCCCTGGCGTCATCGTGCCACCGGCCGACCGCGATCTTTCTGATACCGGTATGGCCTGTTGGGAATAGCGAGGCATGCCAGCCAAACAGACGTTCGGCGGTCAGTGGCGCACTGTAATTCTGAGTCGCGTCCAGCATCATCTCGACCACACCCTCGACATTGCGATCGGCAGGCGCTAGCCCGCCGATATCCATTCCCAACCGTCGCGCGATAGAAGATCGCACGTGGTCGCGATCCAGAATCTCGCCTTCGATTTCGGAAGATTTGAGAACGTCCAGTGTCAAGGTCTCGAGCGTGGCTTCTGCCCGCAAAGAGAAGCCCAGAGTCTCCATGCGTCCGGTGAGACGCCCCTGACGGTGGCGCAGGGCGGCTAGCGGGACTACCAGCTTTTTCTGATCCCAGTGAAAACCCGGCCAGTCATGCAATTCGTGGATATAATGACTTATTCTCCGCACCTCACGCGGAGAATATAGCGATTAATCACCGCATCGTCAAGACTATTCACCGTATATTGTGCGGTGAATAATTCGCGTTATTCACCGCACGCGACAACTCCCTTGGCTGGTTGGTTCATAACAGGCATGCCGATGGTTTTTGCTGGCTAAATTGTCAAAAGGGCGACCAGTTCTTTTACGTTGGCGACGGTCTCTAGATTGCGCATCTTGGCGATGACGGCTTCAGACCTCTGGTGCGAGAGCGCTTGTTTGGCGTTGCTACGGAACTTGTCCAAGACTTCTTCTTCCGCCATTGGGTTTTGTGGATGGCCCTTGGCGATCGTCGCCGTGTAAGAAAAGCGGCTACCATCTTTTAGTTCGACGCTTACCGGACAGTAGGGTCCTGGCTCGGGGATCGTTTCATCGACGAGGACATGGACCCTGCCGAGCGCTTCCTGAACGCGCGGCTCATTGGCCTTTGCGTCCGTGAACGAATCGATGTTCAACCGGCCTTCAAGAAAACAGAGCGCAACGACGTAATTGACGGCAAACTTGCCGCGCAAGCCGGTTGTAACCTCACGGTGGTAATGGCGCTCATAGCGGAGCGGCGGAATCCGCACCTCTATCCTCGTTATGTCGGCGAAATCGATCCCGTGCTGGCGCTTGAGGTGAAGCGCCGCATCCGCCGCAAGAAACTGCGGCGCGCTGCAGGGATGGAGCTTGAGTCCGAGACCGGGCGATGCCAAATAGTACGGTTTACCGATGCCGTCGATCATCTTGACGTAGTCACAGCTTCCCGGACCGAAGAAGGTGTCGCAGAAGCCTCTTGGGGCTTCGATGATGGCAGCGTCTGCGGTGAAGCCTCTATCGGCTAACAGAACGGCTTCAACACCATTACGTGCGGCGTTGCCCGCGTGAAACGGTTTGACCATCGAACCCTGCTGGCGCTGAATGCCGCCAACGCCTGAAGCGGCAATACCCAAGGCTGCCTTGATTGTGCTCGGCTCGAGTCGAAGCAGGCTGGCACACGCGATTGCCGCTCCAATGCTGCCCCAAACGGGCGTGCTGTGGAAACCGCGGTCCTGAACGTTGGGCGTGTTGGCTGCCATTTTGGCCAGGATCTCGATTCCCAGCACGTACGCCTTCAACAGATCTTTGCCGGATGAGCCCAGGGTCTCGCCGAGACTCAGGGCGGCTCCCGCCACCATACAGGTTGGGTGGCCGGCGTGGATGAAAGCGTCCCAGTCATCGAAGTCGAGCGCGTGAGCGAGAAGCCCGTTGGCAAAAGCCGCCATTGGCGCCGATGATCTCAAGGACGTTCCCCAAATCGCTGCTTCGTTGCTCTGACCGACTCGCCGGCAGTATTCAAGCGCAATAGCCGCGGTGTCCGTGGCGACGCCGGCCAGCGCAGCGCCCAAAGTATCGAGGATGTGCATCTTGGCATTGGCGATCGCCTTTGCGGAGATCGTCGAATAATCCATATGGGCGACGAACTGGGCGAAGGTATCGGTCACCGGCGGGGGACCAGCCATGGCGTTCTTCCTTCTTCCACGGAGATTTGCTAACTCAATTATCTGAATTAGGAGTGCCTGTCCATGTGTGATAATAGCAGGTGATAGATGATCCTTAGACCGGCAACAACACGTCTGTCACGGGAATGGAGATTCTTCGCTTCGCTCAGAATGACACTTGACAGGGTTGTCATCCTGAACGAAGTGAAGGATCTTTGACCGAATTGATCTTATCCCATAGGGTAGGGTCACGTGTCCTTAAACATACAAGGAGAAAGGCATGAAAGGCGTTCTAGAAGGAATCAGAATTTTGGAACTTGGCAATTTTATTTCGGGACCCTATGCGGCAGTGTTACTGGCCGACATGGGCGCCGATGTGATCAAGGTAGAAAATCCTAAAGGCGGTGATCCGTTTCGCGGCTGGGAT
>CAYPHJ010000210.1:0-4539 GCA_964410485.1 uncultured Syntrophobacteraceae bacterium | reverse complement strand
TAATGTACCGGTGGAAGAACTGTCGCGATTCGAGAGAAACCCGCGCGTCCGGGCCGAGAAAGTCGAAGGGCTTAGAATGTACTTTCTCGCCATGAACGTCGCCCATAAGCCGTTTGACAACAAACTTGTGCGCCAGGCCATCAACTACAGCGTCGATCCCTCGGCCATTATCACGCACATCTACGAGGGCAACGGCTATGTGATGGACGGTCCAGTCGGTTCGAACGTCATCGGCTATGATCCAAAGGTCAAGCGCTATCCATACAACCCCAACAGAGCCAGAGAGCTCCTCGCCAAGGCTGGCTTCGCAAGCGGGCTCGACGTGAAGTTGTACTTTTCCCCGGACCGTTATCCCAAAGCACGCGAGGTCTGCCAGGTCATTGCCGGCCAATTGAAAAAGGCAGGTATCAATACCGAGCTCGTCTCACAAGAGTTCGTGATCTTTTGGGGCAAAGAGGGGGTGAACGGCGGGAAACTACCTTTTTATTATGTCGGGCGACCCGCTGTCGATGCCGATACCGTTTACGATCAATACTATCGCTCGGGAGTGACCAGGCGTGTTCAGTACAAAAATCCAGAGTTCGACCGCCTGATCGATGAAGAACAAAAAACCGGCGACCCCAAGAAGCGGCTAGCCCTGCTGCAACAGGCGGGACGCATTCTGATGGAGGATGTTCCCTTCGTCCCGCTGTATACGCTCGCTGAAATCTACGGCGTGGCAAGCAATATTAATTGGAAGGCAAGGCCGGACGAAAAGATACTGACCGCCGACATGCGCATCAAATAGCACTAGCAGGCTGGTGAAAAACTCTCCGTTCACCCTTCGAGAACCTCAGGGCGAACGGAGAGGAACTTGAAATGAGTAGGGAGTTTCCGTTCATGCTGAGCTTGTCGAAGCATGAATCCGACTTTTTCAGCAGCCTGCTAGCACAACGCACGGCAGTTTTGCAGGGAACCCGCGCGCCTTGACACGGCAATCGTTCTTTACGCCTGGTACTTTAGCTCGCCGGCGACAAACGTCATCTCGACTTTTAGATCTTTGATGCGTTCCGCATCAATTTGGAAGGGATCTTCGGCTAACACGGCCATATCGGCAAGTTTGCCTATCTCCAGGGTTCCTTTGCTGGCTTCCTCAAAACCCACATAAGCGGCTGTGGTTGTGTGCATTGCAAAAGCTTCGCTAAGGGTGATGCGTTCCTCAGGCACCCAGACATCACCCCAGCGCATCCTGCGCGATACACACGCTGCGATATCCCGCAGCGGATCCACCGGCCAGTAACCCGGCGAATCGGAGCCCCCGGCGATAATTACGCCATTCTTCAACAGCGTTCTGAAGGGAAAGGCTTTGGTCAGCCGTTTCTCTCCCAAGCAGTCGAGTATCGCATCACCGACATAGTAGCCTATGGCGATATTTGGGATCGCGATAATTCCCGCACGTACCATTCGCTGCATGCGCTCCGGCGTGCTCAACCAGTTCCCCATGTGCTCGATCCGATGGCGGTGATCTTTGCGCGGCGATGCTTGGATGGCATTTTCATACGCATCCAACGCCATGTCGAACGCCCGATCGCCGATGGCATGGACGCAGCAGCGCAGTCCGGCGTTGTGACACTTGAGCACCGTTTCGTTCAGCTCATCCTGCTGAATGCGGATGATGCCATGATTGTGCTCGTCGTCTTCGTATGGATCATAAAAGCAGGCGTTACGTCCGGTGATCCCGCCGTCGATGCTCATTTTGACGCCGCCTACGCGCAGCCATTCGTTGCCGAACCCGGTGATCAGTCCCAGCTCAATAAGACTCCGCGACTCTATATGGGATTCGATCACCCGGGGAAGCAAATTGACGCGCGCGTGCAAGCGGCCTTCACGCAGCAGCTCCTGATAGGCCCGCACCGGCTCGCCCGAGCGAACGATGTCATGGACTGTGGTAACGCCCCGCTCGAGGCATTGGTTCAATGCAAAGACGATCCCGTCTTTGAGCTGTAGATAATCGAACTCAGGAGCCACTTTCTTGAGGACCAGCTGCGCGCGCTCGTGCAGCTCGCCAGTGGGTTCGCCGCTTTGAGGGTCTCTGCGGATGGCCCCTCCGGCCGGATCAGGTGTGCCACGACCGATGTTGGCGGCGGCCAGCGCTTTACTGTTGGCAACCGTAATGTGCGCGCCAAAAGATATCGATACGCGGTGATCGGGTACTGCGCGATCCAGGTCGTGCTTGTCGGGAAAACGCCGCTCCGCAAGGCGAAAATCCTGCATGGGACTTCCATGCGCTACGATCCAGCTGCCCTTGGGAGCTTCAGCCGCGCGCTTGGCGAGGCGCTCCAGAATATCTGCAATCGAGTGCGCCTCCGTATAAAAGTCCCGGCAGTCCACGAGCTCCATCTCGGCAGTGCCTTTTTCCGACAGATGTACGTGCGTGTCGGTCAACCCCGGAATGACGGTCCTGCCGTTGAGATCGATCTCCGAAGTGTTGGAGCCGCCGAGGCGGCGGATCTCATCGGACCGACCGATCGCCACAATTCGCCCGCCGGCGCATGCAACGGCTTCATAAGTGGAGCCATCCGGTGCAAACGTGCGGAATTTTCCGTTGAACAGGATCAGATCGGGGTAAGGTGTCGCTTGGGGGCTCACGGGTGTTTGTCCTCCTTGGCGCGGAGCCTTTGTCGATAACCGCAGAAGCTCAACGACGTTAGCGCTGGTAGTTGGACACCTCGATCAGATTCATGTCGGGGTCGCGGAAGTATACTGACGTCATCAGCCCGCGCGCGCCAGTCCTTTCAACGGGGCCGCCGATCAGGCTTACACCGCTAGCGTTCAAGTGCGCAACGACGTCGGAGATGGGAACAGAAGTGACGAAGCATACATCGGCCGATCCGGGCATGGGTTTCGCTGCGATCAACTGGCTCTCGCGCCCGAGTTGTTGCAGGTTGATCTTCTGCGATCCAAAGGCCAGTGCCTTTCTGTTCTCGCTAAAAGTGACAACCTCCATGCCCAGTGCTTTCACATAGAACTCACAGGTAGCCGCAATGTCTTTAACCGTCAGGACCAGATGGTCTATGCTGTCGATCTTCATTGAACCTGCCGCCTCTCTGCCAATCAGAAGCGAGTCGGATAGTATCAAGGCCTGCTTGATGGCGTCAACCAAGAATGAACCAAGACGGCGAGGCCGGGATGGATGGCAAAAAACGGGTGAGCTTAATTTGCCGGACACTTCGCCGTCGCCAGATGGGCTTCAAAGTCACCGGGAAAGAGTTTCAGTGCGCTCTCGATGGGCGGGCCGGGCATTGAGATCAGACTGCAGAATCCTTTGCCTTTGTTGAACGCCAGCACTTTGCCGAATTGTTCGAGAACCGGCCGGCCACCCTGTCCCGATTGTACCTTCTTTAGCAACGCCGTGAGTGTGCTTGTTTCCATGCGACAAGCAGGACATTGGCCGCAGGATTCCGCCGTGAAGAACTCCGAAATCTTTATGACCTCTTCCACCATACAGGTGCCTTCAGTGACCACATGGACGACGCCACAACCCAAGGCCGAGCCGGCTTCGCGCATGGAAGCATGATCCAGCGGCGTATCGATCTTATCGGCCGGCAAGTAGGCTGCGGAGGGCGCGGCCGGAATGATGGCCTTTATCTTCTTTCCGCCTTTGAGGCCCCCGCCGCAGTTTTCGATCAGATGCCGAAGAGGGGTGCCGAACGGCAGCTCGTACACACCCGGGCGATTAACCTCTTCACCTAACGCAAAAATCATTGTACCGGGACTCTCTTCAGTACCGAAACGCCGGTACCAGTCCGCGCCACGCAAAACGATGGGAGCCACATTCGCGAGCGTTTCGACATTGTTCACCGCAGTAGGCTTACCAAACAAACCGACGCTAACCGGAAACGGTGGCTTTGGACGTGGCAGCGGCTTTTTACCTTCAATCACCTCCAAAGCCGCCGTGTCTTCGCCCGCAACATACTCGTGGGGCGCGGGCGATAGTTCCATCTCGAGGCTGAAGCTGCTCCCCAAAATGTTTTCACCGCAGTATTTGGCTCTTCGAGCTTCCGCCAATGCATTGTTGATGCTCTCGGTAGCCGCTTCGTACTTGGCGTTAATATAGAGGTAGGCCTTGGATGCGCCGATGGCGTAGGATGAAAGGATTACCCCTTCAAGAACTAAATGGGGGAGATTCTCGAGTAGGATCCGGTCCTTTTTACTGCCCGGTTCATCCTCTCCCCCGTTCAACACCAGGTAGTGCGGCTGTTCGGGGCACTCACGTGTCAGTGCCCATTTTCTTGCTGTCGGGAAAGCAGCACCTCCTCTGCCACGCAACCCCGCGTCCGAAATTGCCTGGATAACGTCCTCCGGGGAAACCTGGAGAGCCTTCGTCAACGCCTGGTAGCCCCCGCGAGCGCGATAGGCCTCGAGTCCTTCGCGCCCTTCGACGACGCCGCGAGGGAAAAGAACCCCCTCCATCTTAAAAAACTCCCGTATCCAAAAGTTGGTAGATAAGCTCCTTCAACGAGGCGTCAATGGTGTCCAGGCGCTGGACGTGCGGACCGC
>CAYPHJ010000209.1:0-4563 GCA_964410485.1 uncultured Syntrophobacteraceae bacterium | reverse complement strand
GTGCTTAAGATAAAGCCCGGCGTGCAATAGGCACATTGAAATGCGTTGTGATCAATGAATGCCTGCTGGATCGGGTGTAGTTTGCCAGTGCCTGAAAGCCCCTCAATGGTCAGGATCTCTTTTCCTTCCGCCAAGGCAGCGAGCAACAGACACGAGCTCACTGGCTTGCCGTCCACAAGTACCGTACAGGCGCCGCACATGCCGATACCACACCCTTCGCGTGCGCCAAATAATTTGAACTCGTCGCGGAGCACTTCGAGCAAGGTACGGTGTGTGTAGATCGCCTTTTCTTCTTCCACGCCGTTGACTTTTAGTTTAACGATTTGTTTCATGTACTCCTCAGGCAACTCGCTGAACATCATAATACGAAGGATAGCAGCTTTTGTGAAAAGCATGACCCGGCTCTTCCACTCGGTCGCAGGCGAGGCTGCCAATTAGCAGTGCTTCATTTTGTGACAACATGAACGTTCGCGATTTCTCGTAACACTTTCTCCGGCGTCAACGGGAGGTCGTGAATGCGCACTCCCACGGCATTGTAGACAGCGTTGCCAATCGCCGCCATAACCGGCGGTAAGAGTGTTTCACCAATGCCATGGAGTTCTTCCGAACCTTCAGTTTCCAAAGCCAAAGCACTCAGCTTCTGGGGAATATCATCGAAAGATGGAATGGTGTAGTCGCTCAAATTTCGGTTAATCACCTGGCCGTTTTCATCGTAAAGCATCTCCTCGAAAACCGCCTGTCCGAAGCCGAAAATGGCGCTTCCCTCAAGCTGCAACTCGCACAAACGTGCATTTATGACTCTGCCCGCAAACACGCACGGATTCAGTTCAAGAACTTTGGTCCGTCCAGTCTCGCAGTCTACTTCCACCGCGCAGCTGATCGCGCCCTGGTGCCAATGCACCGAACCGATTCCCTGGCCCGTCTCCAGATCCAGTCCCCCGTGGGTGGTGAAACTGCCGCGGCCGATGAGATTACCCTGATTGCTGCGCGTCACAATGTCACCATAGCTAACACACCGCTCGGGAGAACCGCGCACCATCACTTTGCCTTCGGCTAAAACCATGTCATCTGCGGAACACTCCAGAAGTGCGGCGGCTTTTTCGAAGAGCTGCTGCTTTAAATCCTCGGCTGCTTTTTGAATGGCGCCGCCCATCGAGAACGTAGTGCGGCTGGAACTGGTTTGTTGGTCATATGGCGTCAGATCCGTATCCGGATCGGACACCGATACCGATGAGAAACGGACTCGCAGAGCTTTGGCCGCGATTTGTGCCAGAACCGTTTTGGCTCCTTGACCGAGCTCAACGCTGCTTGTCAGGACGTTCAGACTTCCGTCTTCGTTTAGTTTGAGTGTCGCAGCCGAAGTTGAAGGCGTAATTGTGGCCTTGATGACCAGCGCCAAGCCTTTGCCGCGACGTAGAGAAGAATGGCTCTCTGTAGGCGCTCGCAGCCAACGGGCATCCGCCGTGGTCCAGTTGACGGCATCGGCAGCTTGATTCAAAAGCGCGTCGTAATGTAGGTCCGTGAGTTTTTCGCCGGTTGCGAACACGTCGCCATCGCGGACCAAATTTTGTCGGCGGAACGCGACTGGATCCAGGCCAAGGCGTTCGGCAATCATGTCCATGTGCGTTTCGTACGCCCATACGGCTTGAGGCACACCGAAGCCGCGCAACGCACCGGCCGGAACTACATTCGTCCACACGGCGCGTGAGTCGATCTCCACATGAGGGATCTTGTAGGGTCCCGACATGGCGGAGCCGCCGTTTCGAGCCACGACGGGCCCAATATCGCTGTACGCGCCAGTATTGAAATTCGCGCTTACCCGGCGAGCTAGCAGCGTACCATCCCTCGTGACGCCGGTTTTTATCCGGATAGTCGCCGGGTGTTTGCACACAGTGACAAATTCTTCTTCTCGTTTTAGAACGATCTTGACCGGCCGCTTCGCCTTAAAAGCCAGAAACGCCGTGATCGGCTCTAACCGCAGCGATCCTTTTGATCCGAAACCGCCACCAAGATTTTCCACGATGACTCTGACTCTCGCCAGCGGAAGATTGAAAAGCTCCGCCATTTGGGATCGGATCGCATGAGGCATCTGGGTGGCCGTCCAGATCGTGAGTTTTTCCGGAGCGAATTGGGCAACCGTGACATGCGGCTCGAGGGGAACATGTTGCGCAGCGGGAGAATGAAAAACCTCCTCGAAAACAAAATCAGCCTCTCGAAAGCCACGCTCCACATCGCCACGCCGCAATTTAAAGTGACTGCAGACATTACTGCCGCCAGGAAGATCCCGGATCAACTTACGGAACATCTCTTGTGGCTGAGGTCGAGGGTCATGGATCAGAGGCGCCCCCGGCTTGAGCGCCTCTTCCTCATCGAAGACGGCCGGAAGTTCTTCGTATTGGGCCTCGATCAGTGACAAGGCTTGCTCGGCAATCTCCTCATCGACTGCCGCTACAGCAGCGACCGGATCACCGACGAACCTTACCCTGTCAAACGCGACAACTGTTTGATCCAAGAATACGCGGCCATATCTGCCACTGAACCCCGCAGAGGTGGAGAAGTCGTCCCTGGTCAGGACGGCGGCAACGCCTGGTAACCGCTCGGCGCGCGAGGCGTCCACAGTAACCACCCGCGCGTGCGCAAGCGGACTCCTGAGAATTCTACCAACAAGCATTCCCGGGAGCTCGAAATTCAGCACGTAGTTAATTCGACCTGAAACGCGGTCTGCCGCATCAATCATGGGCAAGCTCTCGCCCACCGACGAGGGACCCTGGTTAAAGCGGACTCGCATCAAAGCCCTCTGCCTTCACGGTTCCCATTGGTAAGAGCTATGGCTCCGACCACACGGCGAATACGTCATCGTAAGTTTCAACCCTGCCGGTCTCAGCCCAAATCTTATTGTGACCAGAAAAAGCCTGAAGTTTGGTACCCCTCCGCTGACCACCTTTCACTAGTGCGTCGCGGTCACCTCCTGCATTGCGCGTCGCGCCATTACCCGAATGATTTTTTTCCGATACCACGCGGAGCCGCGCAGATCCGAAATTGGCTCCACCCCGTTAGAACAGGCATCCGCGATCTGGTCAATCAGTTTGTCTGTCAAATGCTGACCGCGCGCCATCGCGCCAGCCGACTGGAACTCCTGAGGAGTTTCGGCCACGGCTCCAGCAACCAACCGAAGTTCCTTGCAGGTCCCGTCCGGTTGATTTTCGAGCACGGCGGCCATACCCACGCAGGGCCGGTCTTCGGATGAGCGTGAAACGTATTTCAGATAGACCGACCGGCTATTAGGGGGAAGATCCGGGACGATTAATTCAGTCAGGATCTCGTCCGGGCTCAGTGCCGTTTCGTAGAATCCTGTGAAAAACTCCGTCAATGGCATTTCGCGCTCGCCTCTCAGGCTTACGGTTTTAACTTTTCCACGAAGCGCGACCAGCATACACGGTGGATCAGAAGCGTAGTCAGCCTCGCTCAAGTTCCCGGCCACAGTAGCCGCATTACGGACCCGGATATTTCCCACTTTGCTGAGGGCTGAAGCCAAGGCAGGTTGCTTCTCACGGAGCAACCCGGACTGCTCGGCATCACGAATACTGGTGAGACCACCGATTCGTAAACCGTTAGCGGGATCGTAACGAATGTAGCGAAGATCTGGGAGACGACCGAGACTCACAAGTGAGGAGGGCGAGATCAGGCGATTTTTTAGCATGATGACAAGAGCCGTTCCGCCGCCAACAATCTTTGCCCGATCACCGTCCGCAGATAGTAACGTAACGGCCTCATCAAGCGTTGTCGGTTGCAAAAGCTTTATATTTGCCATGGTCATTATTTATTCCTGAGACAAAGGTAGTGTAGTTGCGAACTAGTATCAGTTTGGTATGAAAACCAACCGCGACTGGTCTCAAGTTTGCCTCGCTAGTGATGTTCCATCCTCTCCTTTTCTAACGCTCGCAATACTTTTTCCGGCGTAATCGGCAAATCAAAAATACGGGCCCCGATGGCGCGGCAAATAGCATTCGCAATTGCCGGTCGAACGGGCGGGAGCGCGGTTTCTCCAATGCCATGCACCTCTGTTACTCCGTGCGGCTCGAGTAGATGGACGCTCAGCTCGGATGGCACATCTTCGAACGCGGGGAGCATGTAGTCCGAAAGATTTGGATTTGTAATTGCCCCGTTTGTATCCGAAGCGACTTCCTCGAATAAGGCCTGACCTAACCCGAAGAGCATCGCACCCTGGACTTGTAATTCACAGAGCCGCGGATTGATGACTTTTCCCACGTAAAGCTCGCCATGTAGTCGAATGACTCTCGCCTTGCCCGTATCTGTGTCTACTTCGACTTCACAGGCAACTACCGCTGGGTGCCACTCGGCTGAGCCGTAACCCTGGCCAGTCTCGAAGTCCATTACAACCGGGCTACCGTCAGGCCCCGAGCCCGACACGAAAATTCCATGACCGAGAAAATTATTCATTTTTGACCAACGGACCACGTCAGCGTAAGAAACTGATTTGTTTTGAACACCCCGGACCATCACTCTTCCAGCATTCAGTACTAAGTCTTCTCTGGCTGCTTC
>CAYPHJ010000208.1:0-4566 GCA_964410485.1 uncultured Syntrophobacteraceae bacterium | reverse complement strand
AATCCGAATAAAAAGAACGACCCTTCGAAGAAGGAGTAACACGCAAGCGCCAAAAAAGACAGAGTTCAAGCCGTTCAAAACGTTCACCGATTCGCTCCGTTCAAGCCCCTTTCTTTCCTTTGCGGCCTTTGCGTCTTTGCACGAGATATTGCGAATTTGTCTTGTCCAGGTTAGCGGTTAGCTTTGCCGGACTATTTCTGCCGCCAGGCCGAGCAGGCGATCTTGGGGGAGCTGGGAGGCAATGATGCAGACCATATTTTTGTCTTGCCAGGCAACCAGATTGACCTTCCCGCTGTTGCCGATTACGAAATCCTTTCCAAACTTCTTTACGATCGTGGAGCCACGAGGCAGAGACAGTTGATGCGCTTCCAACTCGTGTGCCACGAGCAACTCTTTTTGCACCCCGTAATATGCAAACACGCGATTTTCTTGTCCGTTGACTCGCTGTATTTCTTTTCCGAATAGCTCATAACCCCAGGGAGTCAAGTCGAGAATGCGCGCTGTCAGATAAGTGTCAGTAGCGGGTGATAAGTGACTACGATCCTGATTAACCCGTTGGTAGTAGCCCGCCGTATGCGCGAACAAATCCTGCTGGCTCCCAAACGGCCAACCCCAGTAAACCCAGCTCATGATGAGGAGAACCAGTAGGGCCGGTGCCCACGCATGATTCAGAACAAGCCATTGAGGCCATCGACTCTCTACTGGGTTTAGCTGTTCGAGAATTTTTTCTTTGAGCTCATATTTCGGGGAAAGTCGTGAAAGGCTTCCTTTAAGAAGTTTTGTAGCCTTGATTTCCCAGGCAAACATCTTCTCGCAGCGCGGGCACTGGTGGAGATGTGCCTTTGCCTCTGACGCTTCGCTTGCGGCAAGAGCGCCGTCAACATGAGCCGATACGATTTCTCTGTATTCGTGGCAATCCATACGTCACTTCTCTTTAATGCCTCTTTCCAACGCATAATCTTTCAATACGACCTGGAGAATGCGCCGCCCGCGTGAGAGCCTGGATCGGACCGTGCCGACGGGGCAGCCCATGACCTCTGCGGCTTCATCATAACTAAGCTCTTCAATATCCACCAGAACAATTGCTGTTCGGAATTCCTCTGGCAAATTTGCAAGGGATCTCTCCACATCTGGAGCCATGTGCTGCGCCTCGAACAAGGTCTCGGGATTGTATTTTTGCGCGTGGTCCTCGCCCATCACGATGGATTCGTATTCTTGATCTATTTTGTCCCAGTTGACGAACTCAGGTTCTCTTTTTCGGTTGCGATAGCGATTGATGAACAGGTGGCGTTGGATCGCCAGCAACCACGCTCGGCAGTTCGTGCCTGGTTCAAATTTGTGAAAAAACCGGTAAGCCCGCAGAAACGTCTCCTGCACCAAGTCCTCCGCCTCAAGTTCATTTTTGGTCAAATAAAAGGCGGCGGAATAGATATGCGACAAGTGGGGAATCGCAACGCGTTCGAATTCCTCCTTGAGCGCCTTCTTGCGCCGCAGCGAAAAGGCAAACCATCGGCTTTGCGAGGCCACGTTAATCGTACCGTTCATTGAGAGATCTGCCCCGTAAGTTTTGCGCAAGCGCACACCTGGCCGGCTGAAGCGCTCCCCATTTAAAACACCGACGTCGCGCAGAAAGTTCCCTAGTCCCCGGTTTGCTGTTGTAAAGACACGACAAACTCGTTAGGTTGCGGGAATGCCGCGGATTATTGGACTTTTGATAATATTCCTGGCGGTAGGATGCACTACTGCCATGGATAGAGATACCGGTGATCATGACCCGCTTACAGTCGTTAAAAAGCGCTTGGGGGAGGTTCGGGGGCTGCCATTTAAATCCGAGGTTCCGATTCTGTTCGAAACCACAGAAAGCCTGCAGGAGCGGCTGGACACCGATCTCAAGGAGGAGTTAGGCGATAGAAAGCGGGAGGACATTTCACTTGCGTATTCAAAACTGGGACTCTTGCCCAGCGGCGTTGACTTGCGAAGTACGCTGCTCGGTTTCTACTCATCTCAAGCAGAAGGCTTCTACAATCCCAAAACGGGAGCGATAGTATTGGTAGAGCGAGAAAACAGGCCTGCCAAACCGAACTCCTCGCCGACCGATGTGATCGGGACAAGAGCCCTGGTTCATGAGCTGACACATGCACTGCAGGATCAGCATTTCGCCATTGGCCCAAAATTGCGCGCCTCCGGTAACAGCGATCAGGCTTTGGCGTTTCGGGCCGTGGCCGAAGCCGACGCTATATTGTCGGAGCATGCATACTTCCTCGGCGGTCCTTCCGACTGGTTGCCCGAATACGTTTATCAGCTTCTGGCAAGCAGGATCGGAGAACGGACCTTCTCGCGACTCCCCGATGTAGTCGCTGATAAGCTGCAGTTCCAATACTCAGACGGCATGAAGTTCGTTTCTCGTCTCGTTGGCGAGCACGGTTGGCATGCTCTGAATCTGATTCTCACACATCCTCCGTTATCAAGCGCACAGATCCTGCACCCGGAAAAATACTACATTGCGCCTGACCCACCGACCCACATTCGGCTGAATAATCTATCCGAGCTGTTCCCGGAGCAGTGGAGAGAGATCGAAAATGACACGTTAGGCGAACTGATGGTCCGGTGCCTTTTCAAACGGTTTCTCAGCCCTAGCGAGGCTATTTCCGCGGCTGCTGGATGGGACGGTGATCGATTTATCGCCTATCGCAAAGGACATGAGGTCGCGTTTGTCTGGGCCACGAGTTGGGACTCCGGCCAAAATGCCCAACAATTTTTTGATGCATACCGGTCGATCCTCCCCACGAAATATAATGACTCGCAGCAACTCTACAGAGAGCGATCCTACATCGAGAGACGTGATCGAAAAGTACTCATCATTGAAGGATTTGAACTGGATTTTATCAACGCGCGCGTCGAAACTCTCTGGTCCGGCATGGAGACCGACAAGGCCGCCTTTGAGCCTCCTCCGTTCCACTCTCCAGCTCTCAACCGCTAACCTGTCCGAATCTTTCCAGGGTTGACATTGTTTCCCTGTCGTTTCTTTCCCACCATCCCTCAGTCGGAGCACATGTGCGTTTTCAGCAGCCCAAGCTAAGACGACGGGAACCTTTTAGATCGCGTGATTGTTTTAGCGATTCAGAAGGGGAAACAGCAATGAGCAAAAAGAGAATGAAAATCGTTGACATTTTGCTGTGGGCTGCGGCCGTTCTTTCAGCCCCCCAGATGCTACTCATCCTCTTTCCGTCGGCAACCCAAGAGAAAAAAGATTTCCGCAGCCATTCTTGATCGCTGATTCACGAGTTAATCGCAAGTGATTGATGCCTAACTGGGAACCTTTCTTCCGGTTGCACGGTTATACTTAACAGAGACACAAAAATGAAAAGGGAAAAGGAAATAACAATGAAGAACAAAAATACCAAGATCAGCAGCGCATTGCTCGGGGCTGTAGCCATCGCCATAGGCGCGTTCGCAATAGGGACTGCGCCCGTGAATGCCCAAGAGGGTGTGCTCTACAAATTAAGAGCAGGCGACACGAACTACTGTCACCTGAAATTTCCGGCGATACAGGAGCACACACTTTCGTGGGATCGTCCTCAGTTGCAGGATCCACGTACGGGCGCGATCATCGATTTTTACGGCCCATGCGACTACGATCCCACCGGGGAACAGGCCGTCCATACGCAAAGAATCGAGCAGCAACGCAGGTTCACTAACCAGTACGGCGGCTAGGCGAAGCGAGCGTTGAACCCCCCTCTTTTTCATCAGTGACTGAAGATGAACGCACCGCAAGGGGATGCAGCAGCGTTGCTGCATCCCCTCACAGTTTCACAGACCAACGACCGCCGCTATTGATAACCCATAATGTCATTCTGAGGATGGCAGCGACGAAGAATCTGCTTTTTTCTGGTCGAAAACGCAGAGACAAGCAGATCCTTCGTGACTGCATTAGGGCGAGATGAGGGTGCAATTTCGAGCAGCGTTCACCCTCACCTTGTCCCCTCTCGCAAGCAGGTTAAGGAATCATAAAGATAACTGAAACATTCAGTGTCCCCCGACTCGTTCCTCAGATAGATCCTCTCGCGTCACGCACATCAGGGAAACTTTCTCCGCTCTTTCGTTGTTTGAGGAAACAGAGACGCAAAAACGAAAGGGAGAGAAACAATGAAGAATAAAACACGCACAATCAGGAACGCGTTACTGGGCGTGGCGGCTATAACTATAGGCCTATTTGCCATGGGCCCTGCGCCTGCAACAGCGGAGACTCTGCAAGAGGGTGTCTTCTACAAAGTCAGATTAGGAAATACGAATTACTGTAATCTGAAATTTCCAGCCATACAGGAGCGCACACTTTCGTGGGATCGTCCTCAGTTGCACGATCCACGCACGGGCCCGATCATCGATTTTTACGGTCCATGCGACTACGATCCCACGGGAGAACAGGCCGTTCATACACAAAGACTCGAGCGAGCGCGGACGTGGCCGAACCACTACGGTGGCTAACCAGCCCAGATGAGCTACTAGCAGGTTGCTGAAAAACTCTCCGTTCACCCTTCGAGAACCTCAGGGCGAACGGAGAGGAAC
>CAYPHJ010000207.1:0-4569 GCA_964410485.1 uncultured Syntrophobacteraceae bacterium | reverse complement strand
TGAGTTTGGTTATGTGTCATCCTGAGGAGCGATGGCGACGAAGGATCTGCTTTTGGGGCTGTTGAGGCAAAAACGCAAAGCAGATCCTTCGCTGGCGCTCAGGATGACGAGAAAGTGGTGCCTTAGGATGCTAAGCAAGACAATCAGGATGGGCGGACGACGGGTGAAGCACCAGGATGACGGGAAAAGGTTGCAACGTGATTTTAGATAAGAGGATGACTAGGATGACTGATGGGTAAACAGTGTAACAAACAGTGATGCAGTATTACGTCTACATTGTCGCCAGTCGCTCGCGCACGTTGTATACCGGCGTAACGAACGATCTTCAGCGCAGGATGTATGAGCACAAGAAAAAACTCCTGCCGGGATTCACCGCGAAGTACAATATTGAGCGATTGGTGTATTTTGAAACGACAGAAGACGTGAATACGGCAATATCTCGGGAAAAGCAGATCAAGGGTTGGACCCGGAGCAAGAAACTGGGGTTAATCGGATCAGCCAACCCGATGTGGCAGGATTTAAGCGCAAGTTGGTTTGAGTAGATAGGCTCCTCTATGTCATCCTGGGAATAGCCGAAGGATGCTTTTCAATGGCCGAACAGCGATCTCCGACAGAGGAAACCCGAATTGATAAAGATGGGAGAGCCAACATCTCCCAAAATCATTTCATTCCAGCGCGTCTCGGTCCCCTGCGACGGGGATCATCAGAACGGTGGACAAATCACCGCTAAATTTTGCTATAGTGATGTCAGGCCTGAGCGGAGACACGGCTAGTTAAGGAGGAACGAAAATGAAAGCCGAGGCGCAAACCACGTCATTTAGGGAAGTGTTCCATGAGCGGATGCACGCCAATAATATGTATGGTCTGTGGGAGCTTGCGAGCCAGATGACGCCGCATCCGCAGCCGAAAATGGTGCCGCACATGTGGCCATGGTCGGTTACCGAGCCGATCATCGCCGATTCTGCCGAGGCGGTGCCGGTGGGCGACGAGCGACGGGCGTTGCAACTGTTCAATCCGGGTTTGGGCGGTCGCTGGGCGACGACGAACAATCTCATCGCAGCTGTGCAGATTCTTTTGCCGGGCGAAGTGGCGCGGGCGCACCGTCACACTCCGACGGCCATACGGTTTATCATTGAAGGGAGCGGCGCCTATACCGCGGTAGACGCCGAGCGCGTCTACATGGAGCCGGGTGATTTGATCCTGACGCCGAGCTGGGCCTGGCACGACCACGGCAACGAAACCAAAGAGCGTGTGGTCTGGATGGACGGCCTGGATATTCCGTTGATTGCCTCATTGGAGGCGATGTTCTTTCAGTTTTATAAGGAGCAGCAGGTGCCCGCGAGCCGGCCCCCCAACGCATCGCACACCATGTACGGGCAGGCTCAACTGAATCCGACCTGGATAAAAGAAAAATCCAGTTCGTCGCCTCTTTTGCTCTACTCATGGAAGCAGACATGGGAGGCGCTCGACGGGCTGCGGAGCCATAACGGCAGCCCCGTGGACGGTATCGCTTTGGAATACCGCCATCCCCAAACGGGCGGACCCGTATTGCCGACAATGTCATGTTGGATCCAAATGCTGCGCCCCGGCGAGCACACCCAGGCGCATCGCCATACGGGCAGCGCTGTATACTATGTCAAGAGCGGCTCAGGCATGACAATCATCGATGGCCAGCGTTTTGACTGGACCAGGGGCGACATCATCGCACTGCCGCCGTGGGCGTTGCATGAGCATGCGAACAATTCGGCGAAAGACGATGCCGTGTTGTTTTCAATCCAAGATGCGCCGGTGCTGAGCGCCCTCGGTCTGCTTTACGAGGAAAGCTTTGATGAGAACGGCGGCCATCAGAAAGTAATGTCGACATTCACGCCGTAGTGGTCGTCTCAGCCTACCGAGACGACCCAAAACCGACGTGCTTTCGCTCTCCCGCGGGGCGAGCTTCCAAGAAGCCAAATCCCAGCAGACGCTGGGCTCCACTCCGTGCCGTTCCGCACGTGCGTCTAAGTCCTTCACAAGTGGCGAGCATACGGCCATAGATACCCGTATCCCTAACTAAATAGTTTATTCTGGCACAAGTGTTGCGCAGGCTAGGTCTTCCCCGTTTCAGCGGGACCGTCTTTCGGTCAAAAGGGGGAGAAACGGACTCGATGGCCCAAAAAGGCAACCGTATTCTGGCTTCCGGTTAACATTTTCGGTAACGGAGTTGCCTGTTATGAGGGTGTCAATCACGCCAAGAGGCAAGTATTTATCTGCGAGGTCGTGACACATCTGACCACGGGCGTTCAATACGTCAGGAACGCGCGGCCCGACACGTCGATCGGTCGATCAAGAAGTTTCTCAAGGACATCGAGTACGGGCAGGAGGCGTTTCAGGGCTACACCGTTCAGTACATGCTCTGGTCACCGGTTGTGCGGCACTCGAACAGCAAGCCTGAATATGATCAGTTCTCGCACCTCGCACGCGTGGAGCAAGAGATCAAAGCCAAGACCCACGTGGTGACCGTGTTCACAATCAATCAGAAGTACCTCCAGGCAATCAACGAGTTGCACAGCTTCGCAGCCCACGAGACCAAGGAGTTGAAATCGCCGGTCATGCGGTTTCTGCAAATCGAGGAGTGGTGCCGGAGGAATGCTGAAAATGCATCGAACAAGCCAATGCACCCGACCGCTTAACAGCGGCGGGTGAGCGGCGGTGTTATGCTTCTGATATCGAGCAGACTATAATCCACCGTGAATGAACATCCGCTTCTACATCGATCCGGAGACTGGTGAGCCACATATTTACCGGCCGAGGAAGAAGCGATATATGTTCTTGAAAACTCGGGCGAAGACCGCGCTGGCCGAGAAGGAGCGCGGGTCACGATTGGTCAAACGTCCGCGGGGCGGTATCTAAGAGTTATTTACGTGCCAGAACCAGGTGGCGCGTTTGTGCTAACCGCTTACGATTTAACGGGAAAACCTTTGATTGCATATCGACGGCGGCGCCGTCGGAAAGGAAGACGATGAGACAGAAGAAATTTCCACCAGGCTGGGATGAAGAGAGGGTACGGAAAGTACTCTCGCATTACGAGCAGCAGTCTGAGGAAGAGGCCGTTGCCGAGGACGAAGCCGCTTTCGAGCCCTCAGCGCAGACCGTCATTGAGGTTCCTAAGGAACTGCTTCCTGTAATACGAGAACTTCTAGCCAAGCACAAAGAGTCACGGAGAGCCTAACCAACGGCTTGAGACGGATCGCGTCCCGCCGCTGTACAGGCGGGCCTTTACGTTGGGCAGCGGACGGGAGAAATCGGCGGGAGCTGGGATCTAATCCGCGGCGGCGGCCGTGGCAGAAGGTGCCGACGATTGCTTCGTGCCCGCCGAAAATTCGACTTCGGTTCCGTCCGGCAGATCTGTTGGCTCGTCAACGCCTCGCTCTAACCAAAAATTCTAAATGAACTCATCAGTAACCATGATAGGGGATTGACCACGAAATTAGAGACGATTACCGGCCAGGAGGGGATATGCATCAAATGGTTTTTATTCATGGGCCGGGAGCGGGAGGTTGCGCCGAATCCTTTGTTCATCAACTCAAACGTTATCCAGGCAGCCTGGCGCCCACGTTACCCGGACATCTGGAGGGACAACCCTGTCCGAACGTGGAGCGATATATGGAATGGCTGAGGGGGTGGCTGTGGTCGCAAGGTAAACAACGAGACCTGGTGCTGGTCGGCTTTACGCTGGGAGCTTGCATCGCGCTTCAGTACGGCTTGGACTATCCAGATGAGGTCAGGGCCCTCGTGTTGATGACTGTCGCCATGCGACCCAAACAGCGGCCGGCAGGGGCTCTGGAGCTGCGCCTCAATGCGGCAAAGGACACGGAGAAGTACGGGAAATGGCTCGATCTCATGCGCCACAACATGATGTTTATCGATGCGGATCTTCGCGAACGTCTCATCGAGTGCCACCGCAAGGTGGGCCCGATGAGCCAGCACCATGATTTCGTCGTAATCGACCAATTTGACGTTCGGGACCGCATTCATACGCTCAAACCGCCGCTCCTCCTCATACGAGGAGCCGATGATCCCGGTTCACCTCCGGAGTACGAGATGGAAATCCACCGAGCTGTGCCCGGTTCTCGTTACGTGAAGATGAACGATGCGGGCCACTTTCCCATGGCCGAGAAGGCCGAAGAATTTAACCGAGCGATCGACGAGTTCTTGTCGTCCAACACCTGACATTCACTTGACTTCTGAAGTCGGCAGTGCAAGCCACGCATAAACAAATTCTTGGAAGACTCAGCTGGTTTGTCTCGGGATAGAGAGCAATCCGAGACGCAGGTTGATTACAGAGGGAACTTTTCTGCTTTGCTTGCGTCTAAGTACGTAAGTCTCCAAACGTGCCAAAGTTGAGGAAAGCCCCGGCGATGGAGGCGGGCTTCACTCGCGTCGAGGGAAGTTAAAATTCCTCGGCGGATACGCCAATGACAATAACAAAACAGAACTACTGGATGACCAGCGCGGACAGTAACGAGCCATCACATGAATAGAAAACTCCTAGCGGGCCGGATTGTTATAGTTGTTATGGCAGTGGGT
>CAYPHJ010000206.1:0-4584 GCA_964410485.1 uncultured Syntrophobacteraceae bacterium | reverse complement strand
GCTTTGCCGAAGGGTTCAGGATGACAGTCCTGCGGTGGTGGGAGAGATGACAGTCATGGGGCTACTTTCATCGTATATAGGCGTGCGTAAGATCATGAAACACTTCGTGGTGTGATGGTCTTTACTCGTTGATTCAGGAGCTTACAATCAATGACTCAGAAAATTTGCGCACGCCGCGAAATTTTTTGGGCACACCGTAGTAAAGGAGCCCTTAAAAATAGCGGAGCCCCCGGCTAGCCGTCGAATATTTCCACGCGAATCGCTTGTCCTCTGCCGGATTCGGGACAGGCGCTGACTGCGATAAGACAATCCATCTCGGCGCGAAAATCGACTTGCGCCTCATCCTTGGGTCTAATGAAAGTATCGTACATGATGCCGGTCTGCGGATCGATGCGCATGCATTGAAAAATATTGAACGGGCTTGGAATATCGTCGGGGAAAATGTTCCAAGCCATTAGGGCGCCGCTTAAATTTTCCCAGCATCCATGGTCGGGGATGTCTTCCGGTTTTTTAGGGTTGACATCGAGTCCCTCGGCGAAGAGTCTTTTTGCGCTACCCTGCGCCACCATTTCAAATCGCTTCCGGCTGCACATCCCCTTCTGCAGATCGTGGCGGCCTTCGCTGAACGTGTCATCGACGATCGTCAGCATCGCGTTGTTCCGCTTGGAGAAGAGAACGTCGCCCGTGCTGATAAAGACTTTGGCTTGATTTGTCTTCGTTCTTGCCTGGTCGAAGCGCTCATTGAGATCGTGCAGGTTAAACGCTACGAAATCGACGATGCTCTTTCCCGCGATGCGCAGCCTCTGGCCTTCTTTCACAACGTAGGCCCGCCCGGAATTCCTCGGAACGATTTCGCTCTGCAAGATGCTCATACAATCTCCTTCAAGAACTTGGGGCGAAATCTTTTCACTATCCAGCAAGAACTGCCAACGGGATAAACCTGAAAAGTTCAAGGTTGGAGTCAACGTCTTGGCCCCACCTTTGAAGCTTGAAGAGCAAATCCCGATCAGGTTCGTCTGAGTAGCCGAAAACCTTCGCGCGCCTGGGAGAGGAATTTCTTAACCTTGTTCCGGCTTTTCCGCCCGGTGGCGTCCTCAACCCCAGTGTGGGAGTCAACCCCAGCGGGTCGGACCGCCAGAATCGCTTGCCGGACATTTTCGGCTGTCAGTCCACCGCCCAGAATCACCGGCCGTTCGGAAAGCTCGACCAATCCTCTACTGACCGTCCAGTCATGAATCTTGCCGGTCGCTCCCGACGCTCCAGTTGTGGGGTCGTAAGTGTCAGTAATAAATGCATCGACAAGCGGAAACAACTCGACCACCATGCTTTCCAGAGTTCTCTTGTCATACAGACCGACGACAAGGCTTTTGATGACGATCAAGCTTGGGTCAAGTGCCTTGAGATGCTCAAGCTCATCGCGCTGTATAGCTCCGTGCAGCTGCACGATACGGACGCCTAGTGTGTGACAGAAATCGGCGATCTCGGTTGCGCTATCCAGATACGTAATCAGCACCCCGTTTACCGTTGGGGCCAAACTCTTGATGATGCTCGCTGCGTCGCGTTCGCTTAAATCTTCGCGGTGCACCGGTAGACGCAGTGGAAAACCAATGTAGCGAACACCGCAGTCCTGAAGCATCTTGGCCTCAGCGAAATCGATCACGCCGGCGACTTGGATGAACCCGTCTTCGAGCACCACTCAACAAATAGTCCAACGTAAGCAGAAATCCAACTATGGGCACCTTCCGCCCTGCAGCAGGTTGCTGAAAAGAGATTAGGATGCTCTGAGAGCTCAGCGTGAGCGGAAAATCACCAAGAGTATCAACTGCCTCTGCTCGTCCTGAGCGCTATCGAAGGACTCCGAAAGAGCTTTTCAGCAGCCAGCGAGCCAACGCACCCAGACGAAAAACGGTTGACCTCCGTTTGGCTGTGTGTTCAGATCATCTTCGGCGGGGGCAGAAAATATTTCCGTGCGTTTGTTAGTTCTTGTGTGGGAGACGACGATGAAAGCTTCAAAAATCTGTGGATTCGGATTTGCCCTCTTCTTTTTCTGGGTTTCCAGCGGAGCGGCGCAGGATAGAGACAGCGAAAAGCTCGGCAGAGTGCACTTTCCGGTCTCTTGCAGCGCGGAGGCTCAACGGCAGTTCGATCGTGCGGTGGCATTGCTGCACTCTTTCTGGTTCGACGCGGCAAGTAAGGCGTTCGGCTCAGTTGCCCAGGCGGACCCTGGCTGCGCGATGGCATACTGGGGAGCGGCCATGACTTTGCTCGGCAACCCATTTGCCTGGCCGCCGTCGCCAAAAGCAGTGGCCGAAGGGCAGGCGGTATTGGAGAAGACCGTCGCAATTTCCGCCAAGACGCCGCGCGAGCGAGACTATCTGGCCGCTATCGGTGCCTTTTACCAAGATGCCGATAAGGTCGATCACCAAACTCGTGCCCTCGCTTACACCACGGCAATGGAACAACTCTACCTGCGCTACCCAAAAGATCCTGAAGCAGCGATTTTCTACGCGCTGGCTCTAAACGCAACTGCGCTGCCAACGGACAAAAGCTACACCAACCAGCTCAAGGCGGCGGCGATTCTAGAGAAGACTTTTGCTCAGCAACCGGATCATCCCGGGGTCGCGCACTACCTGATCCATAGCTATGATTACCCTCCGATTGCCGAGCGTGGTCTCCCCGCTGCGCGCCGGTACGCTGGCATCGCGCCCTCCGCGCCTCATGCCCTTCACATGCCCTCGCACATCTTTACACGCCGGGGGTTTTGGCAGGAGTCCATCCAGTCCAATCGCGCGTCCGCAGCTGCGGCTAAAAACGACTTCGATCGGCTCCACGCAATGGACTACCTCGCCTACGCGTATCTCCAAGGAGGGCAGGACCTGGCGGCCAAGCGGGTCGTGGAGGAGATCGGTGCTCTCACAAAGGTCAATTTCGAGCATTTCGTAACGGGATACGCTTTGGCGGCCATTCCCGCGCGTTATGCGTTGGAGAGGAGGCGCTGGCACGAAGCCGCGGCTTTGCGCCCGCACCCGGCGGATTTTCCGTGGCATCGCTTCCCGCAAGCGGAAGCAGTAAACGTATTTGCCCGCGGGCTCGGCGCGGCGCGCAGCGGAGATGTCGAGGCCGCCAGGCAATCGATCGATCGCCTTCAAGCGCTCCGGAGCGCCCTTAATGAAGCAAAGCAAAGCTACTGGGCGGAACAGGCGGAAATTCAGCGCCGGGTCGTCGAAGCGTGGACGGCGTACGCCGAAGGCAAACGTGAGCAAGCCCTTCAGTTCATGCGCGCAGCCGCCGATCTCGAGGATTTGACCGAAAAGCATCCGGTCACGCCCGGGCCTCTCATTCCGGCGCGGGAGTTGCTCGGCGACATGCTTCTGGAAATGAATGAACCGGCACTCGCGCTAAAGGAGTTCGAGGCTTCCATGCGCGTCGAACCTAACCGGTTCCGCGGCCTGTACGGCGCGGCCAAAGCCGCTGAGCTCCTGGGCAATGGGAAAACAGGGCAAGCCTATTATCGGAGATTGATCGCCTTGTCAGCCAAGGCAGATGTCTGGCGGCCGGAATTGATCCATGCCAGGGAGCGCGCCCATATGAAGTAGGCTGGGCTCAAACCATTCCGAAGCGCTCTCGATTGCGCTGCAATGGGAAATGGTGCCGATTGTGATTCGTCGGAATTGGAGAAAATAGTCATGGAGACGATACGGTTTGTCGATACCACGTTGCGCGACGGGCATCAGAGTCTTTGGGCCGAAAACATGACAACGGGGATGATGCTCCCAATCGCCAGGCGGATGGACGAGGCGGGTTGTGAAGGAATTGAGCTCATTTCTGGATCGCATCTCAAAAAAACGGTGCGCGAGTTGAAGGAAGATCCGTGGGAGCGCGTGCGGCTCGTAGCGAAAGAGATCACCAAGACGCCGCTGCGCGTGATCGCCGGGCGCGTTCACACATTCGAGTACAATCCGCCCTCGATGTACTGGCTGTTCATGGAGCGCATGGCGGCCAACGGCATTCGCGAGGCGCGCATATCCGACGAATGGAACGATTACGAGGGATGGAAGTTCAGAGTTGGCGTGGCCCACGCCGTTGGGATGAAAAGCATCCTGAACCTGATTTACTCGGTTTCGCCCAAGCACAGCGACGAATACTATGGTGAGCGGACGCGCCAGGCAGCTTCGCTTAAACCCTATCGCCTTTGTTTGAAAGACCCCGGCGGTTTACTGACTCCAGAAAGAATGCAAACGTTGGTTCCGGTCATTTTTCAAAATGCCGGCGGCATACCCATCGAGCTTCATACACACTGCACCACTGGCCTTGGCCCCCTGTGCTGCCTGGAGGGCATTAAGCTTGGCATTCGGTCGATCAATACGGCGCTGCCGCCGCTGGCCGATGATTCGTCGAATCCCTCTCTGTTCAACGTCGCCAAAAATGCCCGTGCTCTCGGCTATGAGACCGAGGTGAACGAAGAGGTTCTCAGGCCGATCTCAAAACACTTCATTCAGATCGCCCAGCGCGAGGGTTTTCCCATTGGGGCGCCGGTGGAATACGATTATACCCAGTACCAGCATCAAGTTCCGGGCGGCATGC
>CAYPHJ010000205.1:0-4684 GCA_964410485.1 uncultured Syntrophobacteraceae bacterium | reverse complement strand
GGTACTTAGCGAGACCTAAACTGAAGGCATTGTTTGATGGAAAGCTAAGCAAGTCCAAGCGACGCACTGATTGTGCGGGCGGTACACCGGTACGGGTACAGTCAAAGAGAGGTTGCCGATTTTCTGGACCTTCACTATGCGACGGTCAGCCGGTTGGCAAACAGGGTTGATACAAGAAGCAAGACTCCCCTCCCCAAGATTCAACAAAGCGGCTCCGCTCGCTCGGCTGCAAAGTTATGACCGTGAGCGTCACGAGGGCTTCTACTTGCTTCTCCCAAGGTCGCTCACAATCTGCCCCCGAATCTCGCCCGGTCCATGTAGACTTGAGTGAACATTCGCGTATGTAGTGTCGGCACGGATCGCTTTCACCAGTTCCTCAAACTCACCTGCAGCGATGCCTTGGCCTGTGACTTCTAGGACCTGCCCTGGCTGGATGAACCCTGTCACTGCCCCCGACGAGGGGCAAAAAGGGGTGACGCTGCGGACTGATAACGGCGCAAGCGTTCCCGTGGTCTGGCAAAGCCAAACGACGATGCCACCCACAGTGCTGGGCTGACCAAAATGGATGTGCGCTTGGGTCACGGTTCCTTCCAGCCCATCATACGTAAGCGTATACTCAATCATCTGCGTGCGATCGTGAATAAACGCTTGAAAGCTTCCGTGTGCTGCAGTGGAAACTGCGCCACGAAGCACGGCCGGAGGTCCCGCGCTGAAATGAACCTCGTTATAGCCTGTTAGATTGGCCGTGAACCGGCGGTTTTGAGCTTGGCTAGCCTCGGCTGCCCAAGCCATAGACCACGCCTGAATTGCGACTAGGCAGACGATTGCGGGAAGTATTACACTGAGTCCTGACGGTACCACAAACCGTTTCGTGTTCATGGGTTTCCCTCCTATCGACGAGAAATAGGTGCCTCTGTTCGTCTTTTATCATCGAAGAAATGCTCGTCAATTCCCCCACCAGGGTAGGCTCTTGAGCAACCCCTTTGGGTCAGCCGAAGAGCCTCCTACCAATCCAGTACGTTCGTAAGGGCAGCGCGGAAAGTTCTGCGCTCCGCCGGTTGCGGGATACTGATGCTTTGTGTGGTTCTAAACTGTGATAATCCAGCTCGCGGATGGGGCCCTCGTACTATTTGCGACGGAGTGAGTACGTCCATTCATCGCTTTGTCGAGCTTCTTGGGATTTGGTTTTTGGCCCACCTTAGGCGGGATGCCGTCCTCTCTAATCCAGCTCGAATAGCTCCATGACAATCTCTGGACGTTCCTTCCTAATTTTTCAGATACGATCCGGCAATTCTGTCACGATAATTAGCATTTGAACAAAACCGTCGCGGTTAGCCCAGCCAATTCAACAGTGATGACGTGCTCCCGCGCCTCGCGTTCTAGCTCCGGAAAAATTCAAACGGATGTTATGGTTGAATCTTTTTGTCAGGCTCAGCAGGACCGAGATGTTAAAAGCAGGAGAACATCGCGACTCGTGGTTCCTATCTTGGTAGCCGCACGTAACGTTTGATTTATCTGTGAATAAATTTTAAAGGTGGGGCTTGCATCATACGACCACCGAGAGGGGGAGTAACATGAACAAGGCCGTCGTGCGATTTTGTGGATATTTCATTGTTCTCTTTCCTCTGGTTGGTTGGGCAGCCGCAGCGAGTCTAGCCTCTGAGTCCCCTAAGACCGTCATTGACGAGAGGGCGGTGGCTGCCTATTACCAGGGGAAATCCATTCAAATTATCGTTGGTCACGGCGCCGGCGGAGGCTTCGACACCTACTCCCGTTTGATTGCGCGACATCTAGGCAAACATATCCCAGGTAAACCTGGTATCGTTGTAGTCAACATGGCCGGTGCAGGTGGCCTCGTTGCTGCCAGTCACATTTATAACCAAGCACCCCGGGACGGTACGGCGATCGGCAATGTAATTGGAGGAATCGTACGGTCTCAGCTGGTAGGCCTCAAGGGGGTTCAGTTTGACGCGAGTAAGTTCCAATATTTAGGGGCGCCGAACAGCGAAAACTCGGTACTCATGACTACCAAGGCCTCGGGAATCACCAAGTTTGAGCAATTATTGGAACCGGGCGGCAGGGTAGTGAGGCTCGGAGATGGCGGTGTCGCCACTACGAATCATACGGCCGGGCTGCTGACACGTGACATCTTGGGGGCCAACATTAAAGTCGTAACCGGCTATGGGACCACGGCGAAAGTCGAGCTGGCAATGGAGTCGGGAGAAGTGGACGGTCAATATAACGATTGGGCGTCGGCAAAAGCACGAACTCTAGCCAAATTCGAGGGTGGACAGTGGCAGCTCATCGGGCAACTTACAGATAAGCCCCTCCGGGGCCTTCCACAACAGAACGTCTCCATGATCCTGAGCTTTGCGAAAACTGACGAGCAGCGGCAGTTGCTACGCTTCGGTATCATCGTCCCAAACCAGTTCACTCGACCCTACTTCCTGCCGCCCAACGTACCCGCCGAGCGGGTTCTCGCTTTGAGGGGCGCTTTCGCAAAGACAATGCTAGACAAGGACTTTTTGGCCGAAGCCAACAAGTCAAAACTAGACATCGATCCAATGGGAGCGGAGGAACTCCAGAAACTTATTGTCGACTACCTGGCTATGCCATCCGACCTCAAAGAAAAACTCGTGAAGAACTTACCACGGAGTTAGTGCATTGGCGTAACGTTATTCAGACATGATCTGATTTCAAGTATCGACGACGAGCAGCTCAGTAAGCCCTTTTGCGCCGAAATCACTGGTAGGCGACTAACAACGAGATTACCCAAAACAAACTGTGACGGGTGGGATGGGAGCAGCGAGCGCGAACGTCTCCTGTCCAATAGCCGAATTCGGAGGAAAGTGATGATTAAACATGTTGTTCTCGCCAAGGTTAAATCCGGAGTATCGCAGAAGCAGATTGACGCCATGTTGGCGGGATACAATTCCATGAAAAGCGCCATACCAGAACTCGTGAGCTGGTCGATGGGTCCGAACCTGTCCGGCAATAGCGAGTTTACCCATGTCATGGTCGCGGTAGTCGAGAACCTCGAAGCCCTCAAACGTTACGTGGAGCATCCTCTCCACCAGCAGGTATCGGCGGAACTTGGGCGCCCAATTTTTGAGACTCGGGTAATCGGTGACTATGAGTTTGATCCGGAAGCCGAGCCCTGGGAGCCTCAGGTCAAGACGGTGTGGACCGAATTGATCGATATAGTTCGACCACAGCACACTGCACTGCTTGTGGTCGATGTGCAGAACGACTTCTGCTCTCCCGGCGGAGCCAGAATGAAAGGTGACCTTTCGACAATAGAGAGCATGAAAGAGCCGACGCGCCGGATAGTTGAGGCCGCAAGGGTGACCGGCGTGCCCGTGGTCTATACCCAGACTCAAAATGACGCGGAGCACGATAACGGTCCAATCCTAGCACGCCGTCAGCGCGTCGGATTAGGCGGAGCCAAATATACGATCCCTGGAACCTGGGGATGGAAAATTGCCGAATTCGTTGCACCGCACCCAGGAGAAGCAGCGATACCAAAGTGGCATCACAGCGGCTTCACAAACCCCAAGATGGATGCCACGTTACGCAGGCTCGGTGCCAAGACTCTGGTTTTTACGGGTATTGCCACGAATGGCTGCGTCGAGGGCACCGTGCGGGATGCTTTCGCACGTGGCTATTACGCCGTAGTGTTGGAAGACTGTGTAGGTGCCTACGACCTTGAGCTTCAGCGTTACTCCCTCAAAAATATGGCTACCCACTTTGCACTCATAAGTTCGAGCCGGGAAGTTCAAAACGCTTGGGCTGAGAGCAAATCTATTGCAAATATGGCACGAGACTCGGTGGCGTTTTGATCCATTAATCCGATCAGGAGAATAAGGCGTATGATTACCGATAGATCTGGGAAGGCTCATTTTGTCTTTGACCAGCATGTCCATGTTGGACTCCGGCCAGTGCGCTCAACGACGGCCTCCAACTCGTACTTGCCGGAGGAGTTAATCACAAACATGGATGCCAACGGGGTTGATATGGTGGTGGGCTTTCCCAAGGCTAACCCACATACGGATTATCGTTCCGAGAACGAACGTATCATTGCCTCGATGAAACAGTATCCGAACCGCATCGTGGCTTTCGCGAGGATCAATCCGTACTTTCGTGACAAAGCCGTCGCCGATATCGGCGATTATGCGAGGATGGGTGTACGTGGCCTCAAGATTCATCCAATTCGAGACTTCTCAGGCAACCGGGTGAACGATCCGGAGTTAATGTTTCCGATAATCGAGGCGGCCCAGAAGATGAACTTGCTGGTACTTATTCATAGCGGCGAATGGTGGAATTGTTCACCGTCATTGATTGCCGATCTTGCGCGCAACTTCCCCAAAACGAATTTCGTGATGGCACACTCAGCCGGCTTTGGTGGCCATCAAGAGGCGATCGCAGTCGCTCGCCATCAAGACAACCTCTATGTCGACACAGCTTCTAACGGTTATCCTGACATCACTTCAAACGTCGTACGCGCGCTAGGTCCTGAGCGTGTGTTATATGGGTCGGATCATCCAACGCAGCCGTTTGGTTTTGAAATCGGGAAAATCGTGAAATACGCGAATTTAACATCGGAGCAGCTCGATCTAATTCTCGGTAAGAATTTGGCACGACTGCTCGGCATACCAGCGAGCCCATCGGCACCTAAGACGATGGA
>CAYPHJ010000204.1:0-4771 GCA_964410485.1 uncultured Syntrophobacteraceae bacterium | reverse complement strand
GACTGGGTGGCAAATGTCTGAAGGAGATTGACGATACCGGGTGAAAAATTACCCACTTCGCGCCGGTAGATCGTCAACGCCCCCATGATCTTCTGCTCGAGAAGGAGTGGCATCGCCAGCAGAGACCTATAACCGAGCCGGGATAACAACGGGCGCAGCCCTCGAGTGGCCAGCTCCTGTTCATGAAGAAGGTCGGCGATTTGTACCGGCACTCTTGTTTCCGCGGCTCGTCCCGTCGCCCCCTGGCCGAGACGAAGCGGGCTTGCCTGATAGGCCTGGACCAACTCCTGTTCCATTTGATAGCTCGCCCGGAGGTGGAACTCTTGTGTCGGTTCGTCGTACTCGTAGATGATCCCGCAATCAATTCCTGAGAGCTGGACCGCATGGCGCACGATGGTGCTGAGCACGGTCTGGAGGTCGAGGGTAGAACTGACTGCTTGGCCGACCTCGCCCAGTGCTTTCAGTTCTCCGACGGATCGCGCTAGCTCATGGGTTCGTTGTTGCAACTCTTGGAACAGCCGCACGTTCTCGATAGCGATTACCGCCTGAGCGGCAAAGGTCTCAAGCAGCTTAATCTGCCGCTCCGAGAAAGGACGAACCTCCGTTCGCCTGATGTTGATTACACCAATGGGCGTCCCCTCTCTGAGCATCGGCGTACTAAGAATGGTCGGTGTTCCCGTGCGACTTAGGAGGGCGTCCCCGATATCAAGAAAATCGGTTGTCGACGCCTCCACAAGATCGTGAACGTGTATCGTCTCTCGGTTAAGAATGGCTCGACCACCGACCCTTCCTGGGCTGATGGGTGCCAATTCCGGTGCTGGAGCATTTCCGAAGGATGCCACTAATCGCGTTGTGTCGCCTTCAACGAGGCGAATCTGTGCATCAGTTGCCTCGCATAGTTGGGCAGCATTCACCGCCACGGTGTTTAATACTGGTTCGATATCCGTCGGCGAGCTGGCGATCACGCGCAGGATTTCGCTCGTGGCCGTCTGTTGTTCCAAAGCCTCAGAGAGATCACGGTTTCGTTCCTGCAGTTCCTTAAACAACCGAACGTTCTCGATAGCGATCACCGCTTGGTCGGCGAAGGTTTTGAGAAGTTCAATGTGGCTGTGGGGGAAAGGTCCTGCCTGGGCTCGTGCGACCCAGATTACGCCGACAGGCGCGCCCTCGCGGAACATGGGCACGGCGATCATACTCTGCCAGCCTCCGGTTGCCGCAACCTCATGTCGATAGTCGGGGTCATTCAGCGCGTCCTCGATCTGGACGACAGAGCGACCGAGGATGGCTCGACCCACTGCCTGGCCGCGATTCGGCCGCATGGGATAGAGCCGGCGCTCCAGCTCCAGCACCTCCGGACTGTAGTTGTGGTGAGCGACGAGGTGGAGGAGTTCCCCGTCGAACCGGAAAACCGCGCCAAAGAGCGCGTCGCTGAGCGCCACCGCGTTGCGGACAATCGTGTCGAAGACGGGCTGGACATCGGTAGGCGAGCCGGAGATCACTCGCAGGATCTCGCTCGTAGCCGTTTGCTGCTCTAGTGCTTCGGTGAGGTCACGATTCCGAGCCTGTAATTCCTGGAACAGCCGGACGTTCTCTATCGCGATCACGGCTTGGTCGGCGAAGGTTTTCAGTAGCGCGATCTGTTTGTCGGTAAAGGGACGGACCTCTGTGCGACGGATATGAATCGATCCGATAGGAACCTCTTCACGCATCAGTGGTACAGCCAGTACAGTCCGAATGCTCACTCGTAAATCACTGGGACGAGTCTCTGGAAACTCTGTATCCGAGAGGGAGAGCGCATCCTCTATATGGACGATTTGACGGTCTACCACCGCCCGCCCCCCAGGCGATCGCCGGTCGATCGGTCTTTCCGGCGCGACATCCGGGACCGGTCCGTAGTGTGCCGCGGTTCGAAGCATGTTTCCCTGGACTAGCCGGATTACAGCGTCGTTGGCGCCGCAAACGATCGCGGCGTTCTCCGCAATCGTGTCCATCACCGGCTGGATTTCCGTCGGCGAACTCGCGATGACTTGAAGAATCTTGCCGGTGGCGGTTTGCTGTTCCAGGGCTTCCGTAAGCTCCTGGAACAGCCGACCGTTCTCAATTGCGATCACCGCCTGATCGGCGAAGGTTTCGAGAAGTTTGATCTGCGCGGGGGTAAAGGGTCGCACCTCGGTGCGACGCGCGGTCAGTGCTCCAATGAATTCTCCCTGCTGACGAAGAGGAGCGGACAAGAAGGTGCGCCAGCGACCGAGGGGACCTATCGTCGACCAAGTGGCGGACCACCAAGGATCACGTTCTTCCGTAGTCCAATCGTTCTGCGCGCGGACGTCCGGAACGTGAAGCGCGCCATGCTCGCGCATCCAACGATAGTGTGGCTCATCAACACTGATCTCGCCGTGGGTGATAGGTATGGGACCAAAATGAGCGCGCGGGACGAGCATGGTTCCCTCTTGGAGTCTCAGCACCACATCATCGATTCCACAAACCCGCGCGGCGCCCTCGACGATGGCGTCGAGGACCGGTTGCACATCGGTGGGCGAGCGGCTGATGATGCTGAGCACCTCGGCCGTTGCCGTCTGATGCTCCAGGGCCTCGCGCAATTCGGTGTTGCGCTCCTCCAGTTCCTTGAAGAGCCGGACGTTCTCAATGGCAATTACCGCCTGGGCGACGAAAGTGGTCACAAGCTCAATTTGCTTTTCGGTGAAAGGGTGCACTTCGTTCCTGTGGAGCACAAATACTCCAATCAGGGTCCCGTCCCTCAGCATGGGAACTCCCAAATTCGTCCGGAAGCCTCCTAGCTTTTGAGCCTCTGCAAACTGGTATTCGGGATCTGCAAGGACGTCCGGGATATGCACCGTCTCGCGCTGAACGGCCACCCGGCCCAAGACGGTCCCTCGCCCAGGGCGGATCGTCTGGCTTTCAATAAACTCCTTGTATTCGCGTGAAACCGCGTACGCGGCAGCCATGCGGTACACATCCTGTTCCGCATTCATGATGAACCCTTGGTCTGCCGCGCATAACCTGGCCGCATTCTCAACAAGGGTTTCGAGAACAGTCTGAAGATCAAAGGCCGAGCGGCTGATCACCCTAAGGACTTCGCTGGTCGCGGTCTGGTGCTCCAACGCCTCCGTGAGTTCGCGGTTGCGTGATTCACTTTCCTGAAACAGCCTTGCATTCTCGATGGCGATGACGGCTTGGTCCGCGAAGGTCTCAAGCAACCTGATCTGCTGTTTAGTAAAGGGTCGAACCTCTCGCCTGCGAATGTTAATAGCGCCGATAGATCTACCGTCGCGGAGCAACGGCGCGACAAGCAAAGTTCGGACTCCCATGGCTATACCGCCGGTCTTAGACGCCGGAAAATCAGCCTCGGCTGCTGGAAGGTCATGAACGTGGATCGTCCTCCGATCTATGATTGCCCTGCCAGCCGGCATCTCTCGGGTAATGGCATGACCCTGCCCTCGACCCAATCGAGTCGGGATCGGACCAAAATGTGAGGCCAGGCGAAAAACGTCACCGTCAACGCGCCACACTACCGAGTCTGCCGCGTCACAGAGCTTCGCGGCATTTTCGGCAATCGCGGCGAGTACAGGCTGAAGGTTTGTTGGAGAGCGAGCGATCATCTTTAGAATGTCGCTGGCCGCCGCGAGTTGTTCTAACGCCTCGTCGCGCTCGTGCCTTAGCTGTTCAATTGTCTTGGCTTGCTTGGGCTGGGGCTTTTTCGGTAAAGCGCGGTGCGGCTTAGTTGTTCTTTTTTTGGTCCTCTTCTTGGCGGTTCTTCTCATAAAGAAAGACCGAACCGGGGAGCCGTGCCGGTGGGCGAATTGCTGGTGTGATCGGCTCCAAGGTCCCGTGCTCAGTGCTTCGCCCGGCGACTGTGCCTGACTTTTACGCCAGGCGGTTCAAGGCGTCAAGTTCGAACGCACGGATCACGTCGTAGGACCGAGTTCTGATGGAAACCTCACAGGGTAGCTAAACCGGGCCTGACAACGATTATTTGACGCTCATTGTCCGGTTCTATCGCAAGGAGACCCGGATCGATGGGTGATGGGTCAAGGAACGACGGGGTGCAAGAAAGAATCTCCGGCACTCAAGAATCCCTCATCTCAAATTTGGAATGGATCGCTCGCTTCGATTCCACGGATGCCTTCAAAATCGGTGACATTCTCCGTGTAAATCTTCTCTACCCCGTTGTCCAGCATTGTGGCAGCAAGAAAAACATCGAAAATTCGGTCGCCTCGCAACGATCGGGAGCCAAGCAGATTTAACATGCGAGTCACTGTTGTCTCTTTTGGAAGGATGAGCTTGAGGGGAGAGGAGAGATACGCTCGAACTTCTCTCTGAGCCTGGCTTGATGTCAAGGGCGGCTGAAACCGCCGCGGATCCGTCACAACGGCGTAGAACTCGGTCAGAATCTGGGCGGCGATACACGCTTCGAAATGTCCAGCGACGCCCTGATCCCGCAACTCTCTCGCTTTCGCGTGCCGCAGAGATTTCTCTCCCGTAGCATGAACCAAAATATTCGTGTCCAGCAGAATCACTTCGGGATATCTTGGTAGATGTCTTCACGTCTCAGGCTGCGGCGCGCTTTTCCAGCATAGACTCCAAAACGTCCCTTTTTACTTCTTTGCCTCTGGTCATCGCCTCGAAGGTAAGCTCGGAGGGCGAGTTCCACGATCTCCTTGACCGTTTTGTCCTGCTCCAATGCCAGGCGCTTAACTTGCCGGTATAACTCCTTCTCCAACACTATGGTGGTTCGCAAATGTTCCATGAC
>CAYPHJ010000203.1:0-4871 GCA_964410485.1 uncultured Syntrophobacteraceae bacterium | reverse complement strand
CACACTCTTATGAAAATGTGACTACACACAAATCCCCCCGTCCTGCGGCCGGCCCGCTTCGGCTACAGGGGATTTATCGGCGCGATACCAACTGCGGGGGCTCGTTTTCATCCGCTGTGTTGTACGTTTGGTACATGAATTACTTTGCACAGGGCATAGGATCTTTGGCTAGGCTTTGATGCTCAACCTTCCCAACTGCCTCACGCTTGTACGCATCCTGACGATACCTTTTTTTCTTCTGCTTCTTCTTTACCAGCGCTACCTGGAGGCGCTGGCGGTGTTCATCTTGGGCGGCGTGACGGATTTCTTAGATGGCCTGGCCGCGCGCTGGATGAATCAGCAGACGGCGTTGGGAGCTTATCTAGATCCGGCGGCTGACAAACTTCTCGTGATCAGCTCGTTCGTCATGCTCGGGATTATGCAGGGCGTGCCGCTCTGGTTGGCGGTTGTGGTCGTGAGTCGTGACATACTGATCGTTCTGGGATACGGAATCATCTATATGTTGGTCGAAAAGCGTCCTCACGTCAGACCGACAACCATAGGAAAGTGGAGCACCGGGTTGCAGCTCATCACGATAGGGGTAGCTCTGGCATTGCTGCATGAGCCGCAACTACTTTATCCGTTGGTGCGCGATCTTCTCATCGGGGCTACAGCCGTCGTCACAGTGGTCTCCGGGTTGCAGTACATTTATCGCGGGCTCATGTGGCTGCAGGAGAATGCCCCCTCGATCTCAAAGATTGAGTGAGTCATTATCCCTCACCCTGACCCTCTCCCAGGAGACTGTGTCGCAGTTTAAAAACCACCTGAATGTCATGCTGAGCGACAGCGAAGCATCTGCTTTTCCAACAGCTTACGAAAACCAGATTCTTCGGCTCCGCCTCAGAATGACATCCTGACACAGTCTCCAGAGGGAGAGGAAAATTTGAAGGAGAGGGAACAAACAGGAAATTCGTTCCCAACTCTCGGTGCGTGCCCTCACCCTGGCCCTCTCCCAGCGGGAGAGGGAACGATCAGGGAGAACAAGGTGGGGGTAACGGGGGAAGAATAGCGACATCTCGAAGACTCTTTTAAGCCCTCTCCCTGTGGGAGAGGGTACGGGTGAGGGTCTAAAGTATGCAGCCATATCCAAATCAGCAAAAAATGAATGCCCGTCGATTGCGCCGGGTGCAGACCGACGCTGAAAACAAACTTTGGATACGCCTGCGCAACCGGCAGGTTAATGGTGCCAAGTTCCGTCGCCAACATCCAATCGGCCGCTACATAGTTGATTTCTGCTGTTTGGAGAGCCGGTTGGTTATTGAGCTCGATGGTGGCCATCATGCTGAGCAAGTGCGAACCGATCAGGTGAGATCTGGTTACTTGCAACGACAGGGCTATCGTGTGTTGAGATTTTGGGACCACGACGTGCTTACGCAATCTGATGCGGTAGTAGAGGAAATCTATCGGTGGTTGTCTGTACCCTCACCCTAGCCCTCTCCCGGAGGGAGAGGGAATCTGCGGAACTACAGCTTTTTCGGAGGCATGATTTCTAGAGCCGAAAGCTAACCGTTCAATTAACGAATGAAGGTATAAACCGCGTGGTCGGCTTACTGTTTGTCAACTTGATGCAACCGGTTTGTCCCTAGAGAACCCTCTCCCTGTGGGAGAGGGTACGGGTGAGGGCTAATGATTGACAGTGCCACGAAAAATTGGTAGGAAAATCAGTCTCTTGCATCTTAAGAATGAGAGTCAAGACCAGCCCCTTTGCTTTGATGAGATCTTCCATAGAATTCGATCCAGCCCACGAGGGATCCAATCGTTTCCTGGAGGCACGTAGCTCAGTGGGAGAGCGCTTCCTTGACACGGAAGAGGTCGGCAGTTCAATCCTGCCCGTGCCTACCACTCCTATGTAGCACAGCGGCGATGGAGAGCATTCACGTAAAATTGCCTGACGGCAAATCCGTCGAGGTGAGTCCGGGTACCCGCATTGAGGAGTTGGCGTCGCGTGCCGGCCTCAACGGTCGCATCATCGCTGCCAAGATCGACGGTCAACCCGTCGATCTCAACCGTGCGCTGCGGACCGACTGTTCGCTCGAATGGATCTTGATTGACAGCGCTGAAGGCCTGGATGTGCTCAGGCATTCGACAGCACATCTTATGGCGCAAGCCGTGCAGAGCCTTTTTCCCGGCACTCAGGTGACCATCGGTCCCACAATCCAGGATGGATTTTACTACGACTTCAAACGCGCCGAATCCTTCACGCCCGAAGAGCTCGAGCAAATCGAGGCGCGCATGAAAGAGATCGCCAGGGCCGATCTCAGAGTCACTCGGGAGGAAATGCCGAAGAGCCACGCCATCGAGCTGTTCCGTCAGATGGGCGAGGAGTACAAAGTCGCGATCCTCGAAGACATACCGGACGAAACCGTGTCTCTCTATCGGCAGGGCGACTGGGTCGATCTCTGCCGGGGCCCGCACGTGCCTTCGACCGCCGCCATAAAGGCGTTCAAGCTCACGGGGGTTGCGGGGGCGTATTGGCGCGGCAACGAGAACAACGAGATGCTCCAGCGCATTTACGGCACCTCCTGGCCATCGGAGAAAGCGCTGAAAGAGCATCTGAAACTTTTGGAAGAAGCGAAAAAACGGGATCATCGAAAATTAGGCCGTGAGCTGGATCTCTTTAGCTTTCATCCAGTGGCGCCGGCGAGTCCTTTTTTCCACAGCAAAGGGGCGACGGTTTACAACGAGCTGATCGCTTATATGCGCCGGCTGTATGCCAGATATGGTTATGAAGAAGTGATCACACCGCAGATTTTGGATATCGAGCTATGGCGGCGCTCAGGTCATTACGATCATTACCGTGACAACATGTACTTTACCCGCGTCGATGAGCGGGAGTTCGGCGTCAAGCCGATGAACTGTCCCGGCCACACTTTCATTTATTCGTCGAGGAAACGCTCCTATCGTGAATTGCCGCTGCGCATCGCCGATTTTGGCCGGTTACATAGATACGAGCGCTCAGGAGTCACCGCCGGGCTGACGCGGGTTCGTTCATTCTCCCAGGATGACGCTCACATTTTCTGCGCGCCCGATCAGATCGAGGGGGAGATCGGCACTCTCATTCAGATGCTGCGTGAAGTGTATCGGACTTTTCAGTTCGGTCACATGGAGGTGAGGCTTTCAACCCGTCCCAAGGATTTCATCGGTGATCCAGATGTGTGGGACAGAGCGGAAGCCGCGTTGGCGCAGGCCATGATCGGGCAACGTATCGAGTACCAGGTGAACCCGGGCGACGGGGCATTTTACGGTCCCAAAATAGACTTCGTGGTTCTTGACGCGTTGCGGCGCGGCTGGCAGCTTGCAACAATTCAGCTCGATTTTTTCCTGCCGGAGCGTTTTGACCTCGTCTACACCTCGCCCGCCGGCACCGAAGAGAGACCGGTCATGATCCACCGCGCCCTGTTGGGCTCGATCGAGCGTTTCATGGGCATTTTGATAGAGCATTGCGCGGGTGCCTTTCCTCTTTGGCTGGCCCCGGTTCAGGTGCGAATCTTGACAGTTACCGATGAGCAAGCGGAATATGCTAGAAAGGTTTTTGAGGAATTGCGCGACGATGGTTGGCGGGTCGAGCTCGATACGCGCAACGAAAAGCTCGGCTATAAAATTCGCGAGGCGCAGTTGGCCAAGATTCCGTATGCAGCGGTCATAGGAGATAAAGAAGTTCAGGCCCAGACCGTGGCGCCACGTCGCAGGGGCGGAGAAAACCTTGGGGCGTTGCCGTTGCGAGAGTTTGTAGCCCGACTGAAAAGCGACATTGCGCAGGAAAAAGGGGAGGTGTAGCCTTGACCGGAACGACGATGGAGGTGGCCTATCGCTAGAGACGCGAGGATCAATCATCAAATTCGGGCCCGCGAGGTTCGGGTCATCGGAGCTCAGGGCGAGCAGCTTGGGATCTTGCCATTGCACGAGGCGCTGAAGCAGGTAGACGCGCTCGGTCTGGATTTAGTGGAGGTGGCGCCGGAAGCCCAGCCGCCCGTTTGCCGTATGATGGACTATGGCAAATTTCGCTACCAGCAAAGAAAGAAGGCTCACGGAGCAAAAAAATCTTCGGTTTTTGAGATCAAGGAAGTGAAGATGGGCTCCCGCACCGATCCGCACGACATTGAACACAAGGTGCGCAACATACGGCAGTTCATCGAGCGCGGACAGCGGGTAAAGGTTTCGGTCTTTTTCCGCGGGAGAGAAATCACTCATCCGGAGCTGGGAAGGCAGGTGTTGACCGGAGTTGTCGATCAGTTACAAGATATTGCGAAGGTCGATATCCAGCCTCGCCTCGAAGGACGGAGTATGGCCATGCTCCTCACACCGAAGTGAGAGAAGCAAGCTCGAAATCCGAAATCCGAAAACCGAAACAATTCCAATGATCAAATAGGATCGACCGCAGAGAATGAAAGGCGGCCCTCAGGCACAGAACGGCGGCGCCAGGATGGAACAAGCGCTGATCAAATCCCCAATAGCCCCCTTTGCAAAGGGGGCGGGCCGCAGGACCGGGGGATTTCTTTTCAAACGGGTGACCGAGCAGTAAAGCTAACCGAGACAGCGAACCACTTCCTCTCCCTTGGGAGAGGACTGAGGTGAGGGATCGGCGTTGCTTTGTGTTTCGAGCTTCCCTCTCTGCTTCATGCTTCGAATTTCGACTTTGTTTAGCAAGAACAAGGAAGAGAGGTTATTGAAGTGCCCAAGATGAAAAGCAACAGAGCCGCCACCAAGCGGTTCAAAGTGACCGGTAGCGGTAAGATCAAACGACGAAAGGGATTCAAAAGTCATTTGCTGTCGAGCAAGGGAAGGAAGCGCAAAAGGCGGCTCCGCCAGGCGACTCTCGTTTCGGCTGTGGA
>CAYPHJ010000202.1:0-4885 GCA_964410485.1 uncultured Syntrophobacteraceae bacterium | reverse complement strand
GCGCATCATGACCAAAGTCGCCAAATGTAAAGAAGCGTTGGACTCACTACACTAGAAAGCGGTACTGCATAGGTAAACTCCTTCTGCGCCCGAATGTCGTCGTAGTATGGCCGCTGTTTTCGCGAAGCCGAACGCCAATGGACGGACATCGCAGAGGAGTTTTGCGGCCGTCTTGACGGCAGCGGGGATCGGCCCAGGTGTTATATTGACCGATCCCCGTTGTTTCGGTGAGCTCCGTCGACTCGTAGCGGCGGGCCTATGGAAGAGCGATCTCTTTTATCGTTGCTTTGGCTTTCGGGGTCAGTTTGTACAAGTCTCCGATTAGCCCAGCCATGGTGGGGCCGTCGATAGGATCGATCTCCATTTTGGCTCTTTCGGCTTCCGCTCGAAGGGCCGGATCGTTCAGCGTGTCGATAAAAGCTTTCTGCAGAACTTGCAACCTCTGAGGCGAGGTGTCCGGCGGGACGACAAAAATACGCCTGATGGTATTGTAGGCGTGGGCGACGAATCTCAATAGGTCGCGCGCCTCCTCGGTCTTGGCATAATCGATGGCGAGAGGAACTTGCTTGAGTTCCCTGTGCCGCTCGGTTGTTGCCTGCACAAGCGGTATGAACTTGCCGGTCTGAAACTGTTCTAGCGACGTAACCCTCTGTGATCCCCAATCCCAACAGCCGCCGTGCACCTCGCCACGTTCAATAGCTGCCCGGACCTGGGAGGTCCCGCCGTAACCTGAGACCAGCTGAAGTGGCAGTCCAAGGGTCTCTTGAAAAAACCTCGGAATGTCGTCGGTGGGAGAGCCACGTCCGACGCCTCCCAGGATTACTGGTTGCTTCGAAGACAGCCACTCCTCAAAGCTGCGAATAGGGGCCCCTTCCTTTACAAAACAAAGAACATTATTTGCGGTGGGCGCGCCCAAATAGCCAAATCTGCGGCCATCAAACTTGGTCGACGGATCGCCGAGCACGTGATTAAGTATCTGGGTGCCACCGAAGTGCAGGATCGTGACATCCGGCTCGCCGAGGTTATAGACATAGTTAGCGGCGACCGTCCCAGCGGCCCCGGGCATATTCTGAACGACGAAGGACGGTTTTCCGGGCACATGCTTTGACATGTGGCGGGCGACCATCCGGGCATAAAGATCAAAACCGCCGCCCGGCGCCAGGCCAACAATCATGCGAATTCTCTTTCCCTTGTAAAAATCATGCGTATCCGCGCTCGCCGGGATCACGGCGGTAAGGCCAAAGAGCGCCGCTACGACAGCTAGAATTACAGCCTTCATTTTTTCCTCCTTGTTCAAAATGAGATGTACTCCCATGCTCCAATTAGGCGCCACTGATTAGATCAACCGGACACGGTCCAGTCAAGACGTACAGGGGGTGGGCGCCACTTTCCTTGGTAAAAAGATTGCGCGGTCATTCCGCCATGTGCGGCATGTCGTCTGCAGTGTTCGCGCCTGCCTGAAAAGCTAGACGAGCAGGCAGCGTGGGGATCTTTAACGCAGGAAGTGGTCCGCCGGCCCGAGGATCCGTTTGTTCTCTGTTTGCTCGAGGTAGCGAATGAAGCGGTACTTGTTCTCCAGTTCGTCCATTTCCACGCGCGGAAGATCTTTCGGCTGTCCGATATCGCACTTGACGCCGATTAAACTAAGTTCGTTTCGGTTCCAAGAATTAACGAACTCATCGTGAAAATCCTCGGGTGTCTTGGCCCAGCACGCGCGTTTGTAGCCGGCTGCCTGCGCGAGACCCACAATATCCGCGACGACCGAGCTGGCCGTGGGCGTAGCGCCAGAGGCCTCATAGCAGCCGTTATCGAACACAAGATGAATGAGATTTTTGGGGGCGAGCCATGCGATGGTCGGTAAACCGCAGAGGTTCATCAAAAAGGCGCCGTCACCATCGATTGCGATAACTTTGCGGTGCGGCAGCCCGAGCGCGATGCCGCAAGCAACCGAGGAAACCAGTCCAAGAGTGCGGGTCTTGAGATTGCCGTCGCTCGGCCTTAGCGCGGACCACTCTCGCGTAGCGCCGCCAGTGCCCACAACGAGCGCGTCTCGGCAATCGGAGACAATGGCTTCCAAAAAATCGTAGCGCTGCATTACTTGCCTCCCACAACGTCGCGCGTGAGCAGCACGGCAACGGGCTTCTTGGAATCCTCCGCGAGTATCAGCGCGCCCTTGAGCGTGTCGCTGAACTTTTCGGGATCCCGTGGAATATAGGCGCGAATGCCCATCGCCGCGAGCACGGGCTCGGTCACCGATCCGAGGGTGGTAAAGCCTCGATCGCCGATATCACCGGCATAGTAAATCAACAGCAATGCGGGGATCTGGAATTGCAGCGATAGCGTCGTGAGCGCGTTGCAACTGTTAAGAAAACCGGCGTTCTGCATGATGAGCGCGGTCTTTTTTCCCGTAAGGTAGAGTCCGGCGCAGATACCGATCCCCTCTTCCTCGCGGCAAAGCGGAATATGCTGCAGGTCTGGATCCCCGTCGACAGCCTTGATGATCTCCACGATGTTTTCGTCCGGTAAAGTGGCGACAAACTCGATGCCGACGCTTTTGATGGCTTTGAGCACGTCTTGCGCAGCTTGCTTGGTGTCCATAAGCGCCCTTCCTCAAATTTTTCGGAACTTCGCTCGACCCAGTACTCCTAGCCTACGGCAGTCTATCGGTCAAGCTAAGCTTGGGTTTGCTTATGTTCAAGATCGTATGCGCGCATAATGTGGAGGAAATTCCTGCCGGGCTCCGCTACAATTTGTTCCGCAAGGGAAACTTCCCGGGAACCTTTGCCCCAAAAGAGCAAAGAGGCCGGGGCGGAGCGCTAACTGCGATTGCCTAGTATTTTTTCCCACAGCGTATCATGCAGCATAATGGTGGTGAGTAGGTCTTTCTCTCGTTCCGCCTGAGAGGAGGTCTTCGGATGCACTGGGATGGCGAGCGTAAAAATGACGCCCCTGTCCTCTGCGTTTCGAACCTCGATTCGCCCGCCATGATGGCTGACAATCAAGTGGCACGCCATGAGATTAACCTCGAACTTCTGAGTAGTCATTGGTCGTGGCGGAACAGGATCGAAGAGCGATCGAAGAGTCTCTTCAGGCCATTTTGGACCATTGTCTTTGAGTTCAATCTCCACTTCTTCTATATTGCCGGACTGGAGGCGGGCGCTCACGTAAATACGACTCCCGGCAGGCAACCTGCTGATCTCGTCCTTAAGCAAGAGATCGAAGAGACATTGAAATTTTTGCGGCTCCACCAGAGGAGCAGGAAGACTCGGGGGGATGCGGTTCGCGACGGTAATTCGCTTTTCTGACCAGTGAGGTCTCAACTTTTCAAGGCTACGTTCAAGGATTTGACCCAGCTGTGCTTCGCCAAGAAGGGGAGAGTCGGTGGTTTCCGCCGCAATGACGACATCCGTCAATAGCTCGGTGATGCGCCATATCTCGGCGCGGGACTGTTCATAGAATCCCTTCCAAAAGTTGAGATTACGCAGCTGCTCCATATCGACTCTCTCTTCTTCGAGCTTCTCGGGCAACAGATCCAAGAAAGTTTGTACCGTGACAAGAGAGTTCCTGACGTGATGACCGAGTCGGCTGGCCAGGACTTCCGAATTCTGCACGCGTTCGTTGATCATTTTTTGTAAGGCCGACAGCTTCTCTCTGAGAAGAAGATCGCGCTGTCGCTGTAGGAGATAAATTTCGCAGGCTTGCGTCAGCGTCGCTTCGAGTTGCCGGACATCCCAAGGCTTCATCAGGTATTTATAAATGGCTCCCGAGTTAACCGCCTCGATCACGACATTGAGATCGGCGTATCCGGTCGCCAGAATCCGAATCGCTGTCGGATGGAACCGGCGGGCGCGCTCGAGAAACTGCACTCCGTTTTCGCCCGGCATTCTCTGGTCCGTGATGATCACCGCAATTTCGTCTCGGTGTTTCTCAAGTAGGCGATAGCCTTCTGCGGCATTCGGGGCCGTTAGAATTCGAAAGTGTTCGCCAAACAGCTCAGAAAAGTATGTGAGTGCTAGTTCCTCGTCATCCACGTAAAGAATTGTGCACTTCTGATCTTTTTTCGAGCGTTCCATGACTCCTCGGTGCAGCGGCAACGAAGCTCCCCTACAGGGGAGGTTCTAAAACGAAAGATATAAGTACGATTTTACGCGAACCAATTCGCAGTGCAATCACCCTCGGAAAAATGTAAGTTAACACAAGTTAATTTATGAGCGAAACGTGACTTGGGAGAGAGTCGATGAGCGCACTGCTCACATCAGAGCCAGATAGCCGATATGATTACGGTAGCGGGAAGAGCTTGTCTTCTGCATGAAGCCTCCGTTCAGTTGTGAGGTTGTGTTTTGAACTCGCCGCACTGAAGGAGCAAGCGCTATGCCATCGAACGGCTTGACGACTATGGCTGACTATCGAGTGTTTTTGCTGAGAGAGCTTTCAATTGTCTCTCATTCGGGTGTGGGTGCGTATAATGCTTGTCTTAGGTCTGCGACGTGCAACTTACACTTAGAGTGGAGCCGGCTGACGATGCGCGTTATGAGCACAAATTCGAAATCGGTTTCCCTGGCGAGCGAATGTTGTTCTGTGTTAGAAGTCCACAGTTATTCACAGTTATTATTAATGAGTTCATTGGTAGGTCGACGTGCGCGATGATGGGTGTCGATCAAGGCCAAGCCCTTTCGAGCGCGGTCAATGGGTCTGTGCCTTGTAGGCCGCCACCCGTTCCTCCCCAATGGTGGCTCCAGCCGGTTGACGGGGCCAGAACGCGACCTGAATGCTCCTGTGCCCGCGCTCTCCAGGGCTCGTCCTCGATGTCTGATGTATACTTACATATGAACTCACTCTTGTCCAAAATCTCCCCTGGCCCCTCCCTTCGACCACGCTCAGGGCA
>CAYPHJ010000201.1:0-4924 GCA_964410485.1 uncultured Syntrophobacteraceae bacterium | reverse complement strand
TCGGTGCACGTGCCCGTCGGTGCCGGCCACGTACAGCGCCTCGTCGTCGGCGACGAGCGCGACGCCACCAGCGGGCAGCGCGTCGGCCTTCAGCTCGCCTTGTCGGGATCGACGCGGTAGACCACCGCCGGCTGCTCCTCGGGGTGGGCGGTGACGAAGACCAGCTCGCCGCCGCGGCCCAGCAGGGCCTTGACGTCCCCGCGGTAGTCCAGGTGCTTGTCCATCGCGTAGCCAAGAGAGGTTTCCATGAGAGGGGCTCCTTTTTTATCTTTTAATGAATGGTAGGAAGTTTTTCGGGCATGGCTGTGAGAAAGTCAGAAATTGCCGCGAGCGGCCCCCTTGTGCCCGCCTTCAGCGACGACCGGAGCGGCAAACCGCCCGGGCTTGGTGCTTCTGAGCCGACAATATTTGATAACCAGTCTGTTATGTCAACCCAAGTGGTTTTTAGGGCACAGCTGGACATTGGCTCCAGCCGGGGCAAGAGGTTTTTATATCAACTGGCTGTAGGAGGAGTCGAAAATAATCTCTTTGTTCGGGGGACCTCTATCGACTGGAACGGTGATAAAACCGGTCGAGATCTCGATTATATCGAACCCAATCTGCTTGGACTCTGAGATGTATTGATGCACCGCTTCGGGTCCATAGGTCAGCACGCGCTCGATGAACCCACCGGTGGATACCAGAACATCTCGCTCATGACAAAGCTTTACCAGCTCCACTACGGCTTTGCGCGGCATTAAAGCAAACGAGCCACCGCAAACTTGAGCGCGTCTATGTAGTTCCCCGTCGTATCGAATAGGTCCTGCAGGTAGTCTTCCCGACCGGTGTATAGTAAAGCCCCCTTATTTCCGTAATGCCGAGGGTGCGCGGCTTCGATTGACGCTGGTTAAGCGGGATGAATTGAAACGCTCTTTCGTTTTCTTTTAACGTGGTCTCCATGTGCCTCCCTCCAAAGTTATGGGATGCATTGAACTCACTCATAGTACCCGTCACTCGAATCCAGTTTATCACCAGACTCGGCGAAATTAGATCTCTCAGGCTCAAGCCCAGTCTACGGATTTTCCGACGCAAGAACGAGGCCGCGCCGAGCCTCGGCATAGGCGTTGCTTCGCTTCCCGAGGAATCGGGAATGGGGGATTTGCTTTGTTCATTCTACAAATGTGCCACAGTTCATATGCAATATTGCCTCGTCGACTGCGGATATCACACCTCCTCGTATGCCGAAACGTCTCACCTCTGACGATACCCGCATTGCTTACGTGTTCTGCACGATCTCCGCGCCTCGTACGCTTGGAGTGAAGCCATGCAGGCGCGGTGGCATGTAAGTTGCGCTAGTAGTTGGGCATAAAAAGTGAGGAGGAATGTTAGATCGTGTTACAATTGAAAACGAAATCGGTCGAAGGAAAGCGTTTATCAGGTAGTGTTGGCGACGAAACGCAAACGCAGCCCTTGCCTATGACGAAATCCCTTGGAGTAACAGTGGAAATCAACGTCAAGAAGATTCTGGCCCCGACGGATCTTTCATCCGCGTCATTAGCAGGAGTGCGCTATGCGTCTTCGGAACGCACCATGCCCGGTGTTGGCCATTCCTGCGGAGTACGCCAATACCATGTACGATAATCTAAAAAAGGCGGCGTGAGGAGTTGTTGGCCGTTCCACAATGAGTTGAACGGGGAGGGAGTGTCGGCACGTTTCGCCGACATCCCCCCCGAGAGTTCGAGCTGTATCTTAAAAAGAGCTCAGTAGACACCCTGTTCGGGCGTTCGTGGTCCGTTGTTCGCTTGCCCGTAAGGCTATCAGTCACGGTATTGACGATTTTACCCAACAGCATTATGGCATTGAAAGATAAGATCTATATTACGGAGTTTGATCTGAAGCGGCTCAAAGGGTTGATCAAGTATGCCAAAGAGTCATGGAACAAGGGATAATTCCGCATCTGGAAGAGTTGGATGAAGAGCTTGACCGTGCCGAAATAGTCAGACCCGATGAGATTCCGCCCCGCCAAGTCGGAATCGCTCGCCGTAGAGGTCAAGCACATCCAGGGCTCCGTTTTTTACAAGGAAGAACCACAGGTGGTATGGTCTCAAATTGACGAATTAGATCTCGATTGCCAAATTCGGAAAGTGCCAGAATGGAAACCCTAATTTTATTTTTGGCTGGAACGATAATGACGCTCGTAGCGCTCCTACTGGGAGTTTTCTACGTCGTGTTCATTGTGGTCGGAGTCGGATGGTTGGGGACCATAGTCGAGCAGCGTCTTAACAAAGCCAAAAAGCAGAAACCACTTAGCGCCTACGACACCAGAATCCTCGCCCATAATCCGCAAAAAGCATAGGCCGAGGCGCGGCGAGCTTTTGACAATCCAACGCATAAGACGTTGCAAACGAGGGGGGTTTGCCCGTGAGAATCGAAATTCCAGGACCATTGAAGATAGAGCACGAACAGCTTCATGCTGAGCTTGTCGAGGCAACAAAGGCAGGTGGCAGGGTGGGAGATGCCGCGAAGGCGGTGGCGAAAGTCCTGCACGACCATTTTGTGAAAGAGGAAGAATTTGCCCTGCCTCCGATTGGTTTATTGTCAGCGTTAGCGGTCGGCGAGGTCCACGAGGATATGAAAAGCGTTTTCGCCATGACCGACCGTCTGAAAGCGGAATTGCAGGAGATGCTGGAGGAGCATAAAGCTGTTGTGGCGGCGCTGAACAATTTGATAGTTGCGGCGAAGGCGGAAAACAAACCGGAGCAGGTGCGCTTTGCAGAGAAATTACTGCTGCACGCACAAACCGAAGAAGAGGTCCTCTATCCTGCCGTAATTTTGGTCGGTGAATACTTGAAATTGAAAATCGAGACGTGACGCATGGCCGACGGATTGGCGCACCCAAGGGCTGAAAATCTTTCCTCCATCGCAATGTGGCTCAGCAATCCCGCGCGGAATTCTCATCTGCTGATGCTTCGATTTCGCCCGGGCGAGTCACCGCGCGCTGTAATAACCGGTCAAGTCGCGTGTGATCGTCGGCCAGATAGCGAAATTGCCCCGGATCAATCTCGTGTTCGCGCAACTCATGGAGTTCGCACCGTGGCATACCTTTCGCCGCTTGGTGGCGAAATATCGTGGCGATTTCAACGTCCGCACTTTCAGCTGCCTGGACCAATTTCTATGCATGGCGTTCGCACAGTTGACCTACCGCGAAAGCCTTCGCGACATCGAGGCGTGTCTGCGCGCGCAGCCCACCAAGCTCTATCACATGGGACTGCGTGGCAAAGTGAGCCGTAGCGCCTTGGCCGACGCCAACGAGTCGCGCGACTGGCGCATCCGGACAAGGCCCGCCCCCCTCGTCTACCCATTGGCGATAGGCTTGTTGAAAGTCCGCCAGTGCCGATGGACTCTTCGCGAGTTTGTTTTTGTCCAAGTCCACGAGAAGCATATCGGAAGCCTTTTTTCCCATGCGCCAGCTTTCTAAAGTTCACCGGCTTTTGCCCCAGGGCAACAACAGGGACTTCCACCAGTCCAGAGCACTGGCAAGCTTGGCCCTCTGGATGGCCCCGGCGGGATCGACATCTTTGGGGCAGACCCGGGTGCACTCTCCCACGAAAGTGCACATCCATTCGCCGTCCGGTGCCGCTACGACCTCTTCTCTTTCCAAGCGGCCCTGATCGCGAGAGTCGAGATTGTAGCGCTGGGCTAGGGCGATAGCCGCCGGCCCCAGAAATGCTTTATCGTTACCGTAAACCGGGCAGACAGCGTAACAAAGCACGCAGTTAATGCATTGGCTATACTGCTCGTAGCGCGCCCTTTCCACCGGTGTTTGCAGGTACTCACGTTCTTCGAGTGGCTTCTGTGACTCCCGGATAAGCCACGGTTTGACGTCCTTCAATTTATCCAAAAAGTCACTTATATCGACGACCAGATCCCGAATAATTGGAAAGTGGTCCATCGGTTCAACACGTATAGGCTTAGGATAATAGTCACGCAAAAATGCCGCACAGGTAAGCTTTCCGCTGCGATTCACCATCATGCCGCAACTTCCACACACACCCATCCGACACGACCAGCGAAAAGAGAGCGTCCCATCTACATAATCCTTGATGTAATTGAGCCCATCGAGCACTACCCAATCTTCTCGGTAGGGGATCTCGTATTCCTGAAACCTGGGTCTCGAATCCTGGCCGGGCCGGTAGCGGGTAACTTCCAAGGTAATGGTTGGTTCGCCCATCGGTTTTCCCTCCGTTAACACTCTGACCTCTTTAGTCTATCAATCACTAGAGTCAATGAAAAAGCCGCCGGCACAGATTTCAACAGACGAAGCGGAGATAAAACAAGCCTTTCGGAAGACACTTGCCGTGCGTAGGATTAATTTCCAAGCGAAGGAGCTTGCAAATATGTACTTCTTTTAGATCCTTGTGCGTGTTCATCGGGCCGGAGAAGGGGCACCTTACACGGGCCTGAGCTGCGGGCCGCGATCTCGGCCCCGCTATGCCGGCTGCGGAAAAGGCCGCTGAGAACCGGTAAGGTCGAGCCGCTCCTGAAGCTCTTAACGGAGGCAGTGGAAACGGGCATGCGTCAACGGTTCAAAGAGGCCATAGCCCAGAAAAATTTCAAGCCCGATGATGTTGAGGCGGGAAGGGAACTTATAGAGGTGTACGTACCGTTCATTCATTATGTTGAGCGGCTGTACGCAGCAGCTAACAATCCGGTGGTCGGTCATTTTCCAGAATCTGCAGAAGTTGTAGCGCACTGAAGCTCAAGTAGTTTGATGACAGCTCCAAAAAGGACCAACTATTATAAATGGTCCAAACGAGGGGGGTTTGCCCGTGAAAATCGAAATTCCAGGGCCATTGAAGATAGAGCACGAATAGCTTCATGCTGAGCTTCTCGAGGCAACAAAGGCAGGTGGCAGGGTGGGAGATGCCGCGAAGGCGGTGGCGAA
>CAYPHJ010000200.1:0-4930 GCA_964410485.1 uncultured Syntrophobacteraceae bacterium | reverse complement strand
AAAGGGGGCCGGCCGCAGGACCGGGGGATTTTCCTTATAGTCGGCTATTTTCATAAGAGACGCCAAGGCGCAAAGGCAGCGCGGCACCGCGCGCAGTTCCAGGTTCCAAGTTCAAGGTTCAAAGTTCCGCCACCAAACCAAAAATATTTCACCACAGAGCCGGCTAAAGGGCGCAGAGGTCGTTTACGCAGCGCTTCGAACATCGAACGTCGAACCTCGAACTAATTCAGATCGGGGCGGGTTGGTCGAGCTCGAACCCCAGATCTTCAATCATGCGGTGAGCCTCGGAGGCCTCCTGGCCCGGCGTCGTCAGATAGCCATTGACGAAAAGGGAATTAGCCGGGTAGAGACTCAGCGGTTGAAGCGAGCGCAGGTTCACTTCTCGGCCGCCCGCGACGCGGATCTCCTTATTGGGATTGACGAAGCGAAACAAACAGAGCGTCTTCAAACACTTTTGCGGGGTCAGCTGTTTCTTTCGTTCGAAGGGTGTTTGGGGAATCGAATGCAGGAAATTAACAGGGATGGATTCGATATCCATGGCTCTCAGCGTCAGCGCCAGGTCAATGATGTCATCGTCACTTTCTCCCATGCCGATGATTCCGCCGGAGCAAGTGCCGACGCCCGCAGCTTTTACGTTTTCAACGGTGGCGAGGCGATCATCGAAGGTATGTGTGGTGACGATGTTCGGGTGATAATCGCGGCTGGTATTGAGATTGTGATTGATGCGCCCGACCCCGGCTTCTCTCAGCGTGAGCGCCTTCTCCTCGCTCATCAAGCCCAGGGAACAACAGATGTTAATGCCGACCTTTTCTTTGATCTCGCGTACAGCGGCGACGATTTCGTCGATTTCTTTGTTGGTGGGCCCGCGACCGCTGTTGACGATACAGTATCTCACAGCGCCGGCAGCTTTCGCGCGCTCGGCGCCTTCTATTAATTTTTCCCGGGATAGAAAAGGATAACGATCGATCGGCGCTTCCGATACCGATGATTGAGAGCAATAGTGGCAATCTTCCGGACAGAGCCCGCTTTTGGCGTTGACGAGCATATGGATCTGCACGCGCTTGCCAAAATAGTGATGGCGGACCTTGAAGGCGGCGCTGAGCAGCTCCGGCAGTTGCTCGTCCGGCGCGTTCAGCACCGCTTTCAACTCTTCGCGATCGGGAGTTTGTCCTTGCAGCGCCTTGTCCGCGAGTTTGCCGAAATCCATTCACACCTCCGAAGTGGTACGCTTTTACCATGAGGTGCCGCGGCCTTCAATAGAACCGCAGAACCGCCGCGGCAGTCTCGGGTCCCGAGTCTCGGGTCTCGGGTTTATAAAGGGTCTCATAATAGTGACTGCATTCTTTTTGAAAATCCCTCCTAACCTCCCTTTGCCAAAGGGAGGATTTTCCCCTCTTTGGAAAACTTTGGAAAAGAGGGGTTAGGGGGGAGATTTTGGCTGTCATTCCGAGGAGCCTGGCGACGAGGAATCTGCTTTTGCTGTTCTTCACCGGCCACACAAGTACAGCGCTAGTGTGTGCTTCCTGCCGCCGTCGTGATCCTCCACGAATACGAGCACGAACACGGTCTATGCGTCCGACGTGGCATCGGAGGTTTTTTCCAGGGCGAGACGTTTGACGGTCCTCAAATCCACTTTGCCTGAGCCGAGCACAGGGATGGCTTCGATCGGGAAAAAATTCTCGCGCTTGGGGATCCAGAGGTTGGGCAACTCGGATTCATTAAGCTTTTTCCAGATCTCCTCGGCGCTTACGCCATTCTGGCTGTAGAAGACAACGAGCTTTTCACCCTTTTGCTCATCGGGCACCGATGTAACCACCGCTGCCCCGTTGCCGAGGACGGCATTGATGACTTCTTCCAGTTTTAAATGAGGGACCATTTCCCCGCCAATCTTGCTGAACCGAGACAACCGATCGGTGATGCGAATGAAGCCGTCCTCATCCAGACAGGCGATATCGCCGGTAATGTACCAACCATCGCTCATGACTTGATCCGTCAGGTCAGGTTGGCCGAGATACCCCAGCATGCAGTTGGGGCCCTTCACCAGCAGCAGTCCATTCTCGCCGCTGGAAAGAGTTTTCCCGGTTTCAGGATCGATAATTTTCGCGACCACCCCGGGAATCGGATGGCCCACTGTACCTGATTTATGGCCGATCTGGCGCTGATTTTTGTCCACGAAGTCGGGGACATTCACCGAAACGACGGGTGCCAGCTCTGTACAGCCGTATCCCTCCAGCAGGTCCATACCGAATTTGTCCTTGAAGGCGGCGGCTATCTGAGGAGGGAGTTTTTCCGCGCCCGAGATAGCGTAGCGCAGGCTGCCAAACTGCTCGCGCGAGCAGCGCCTGATGTAACTCGAGTAAAACGTCGGCGTACTGATGAGCAGCGTCGCTTTGTATCTGTCCACCGTCTCGCCGATTATTTTGGCGTCCATCGGATTGGGATGATAGACCGCGCCGAAGCCGACGATCGCCGGGAGCCACAACGAAACCGTAAAGCCAAATGAGTGAAAGAAGGGCAGGATGCCCATGATCCGATCGGTGGAACTGAATGTGATGATTTGGCGCATCCCTTCAATGTTCGCCAGAATATTATGATGGGAAAGCATCACTCCTTTGGGCATTCCCGTACTGCCGCTGGAAAAGATGATTGTGGCGAGATCATGCGGCTTTTGATCTCTGGCGTAGCGCCAACTCAAGATGGAGGGCGGCAACAGATAAGCAGCCACCGCGGCCTCAAGTTTTTGGCGTGTCGTAAAGCTTCCCCGGATTTCTTCCAGATAGACCATCTCAGGTTTCTGTTCGAGGCCCGCCTTGCCCAAAAAAGTACGTGCGGTCAAAATCGTTTTGATGCCGCACTCATGCATGGCAGCCGCCATGGCTTCTTCACCGGCCGTGAAATTGAGGTTGACCGGGATCTTGCCTGCGAGAAAAACACCGATATTCGCGAGCGCGCCGCCGACTGAAGCCGGAAGCATGATACCAACCATTCTCTCGTCGGCGCAGCGCGCTCGCACCCAGCGGGCCAGCAGCATGCCGCCGATCAGGGTTCTGCCGAAAGTCAGTTCGGTGCCGGTCGTGTCAACCATGCAGAACGCCGACCAATGACGCTTCGCGGTCCGAATAAATTGCGCGTGGAGCAAACCGTGTGTTGTCTGGCGTTGGCCGGCGGCGTTGCTCCCCAGCTCCAACACCGCCTGACGTAGGGCTTGCGACGTGGTCGCCGGGGGCAACGGGGCGCCGAACGAGACGGTCACGCGGTACGGGATCTTTTTCGGCTTTTTCCAGAAGAATCGCCCGTCATTGAAGCTAAAGATACTTCCCCACACTTCATCGAGATGCACAGGAATGATCGGCACGTCCAGGCCTTCCACGATCTTTTCGTAACCCCGTTTGAACGGCAGCAAGTGACCGGTACGGCTAATTGCTCCCTCGGCAAAAATGCAGACCACGTGACCCTGCTCGAGCTCGCGCCGCGCGGCCCTGAGCGATTCAACGATGCCGCGCCGGCTCGCCGCCGAAACCGGTACGGCTCTCATCAGGCGAAATAGCCATCTTAGCCACGGGATCTCGTAATAACTGCGATCGAGCATGAAGCGTATGAAGCGCTGCAATGAAGCGCCAATGAGTAGGGCGTCGACGAAAGAGATGTGGTTGGAGACGAGCAATGCCGGCCCGCGGGCAGGGAGGTTTTCGGAGCCGATGATGCGAATCCGGTACACCGTGTGGGTAAGGACCCAAAGCACAAAGCGAACAAAGAAGTCCGGTAACGTTAACAGAGCACAGGCCGTTGCTCCGAAGGTCATTATGCCCGCGATCAAAATGATCTTGTCCGCGCTTACGCCAAGCACGCTATCGAGCGTCCATAGGATCAAGGAAGCGATCAGAACCGCCATCATGTTGAGGAAGTTGTTGGTGGCAATGAACTGACCCTTCTGTTCCCGGCCGCTGCGTTGTTGCAACAGGGCCATCAACGGCACGATAAAAAATCCGCCCGAGAAGCCGAGCAAAAGTAAAGAAAAGAGAGCGCCCGTATAACTCGAAGAGAACTCAAATAACATGAGAGAAAAAATGCCCATTCCAAGCGCTCCCAGCGGTACCAGGCCGAGCTCTATTTTGTCGCCCGACATACGACCGGCGGCCAAACTGCCGGTGCCGACACCAATGGCGGTGAATGTCCAGAGCAGCGAAATTTGCGTTTCCCCCACGGCTAGGATGGTCTTGCCAAAAATCGGCAATCCCATCTGTAGCAGGGCGCCAAGAAACCAGAAGTACGAAATCCCCAGCACGGTAAGCCAGAGAATCGGAATGTGATAGAGCCGGTACGCGCCCCGAAAGATTTCCCGGAGCGGATTGAATGAAAAGTTTTTGATCGCGCCGGAGCTCGGTACCTTCGTTATACCCAAACTGGTCAGTGATCCCAGGACGGCGATCGACAGCAAGCCGGTGCCGATCCAGACGAGGTGATCTTTCCAAAGTTCATAAACTGTGCCGCCCACGGCAGTGCCAAGAATAATCGCCAGAAACGTGCTCATCTCGAGCAGGCCATTGCCGCGGGCGAGATCTCTGTCGGGGAGCATCTCGGGGAGGATGCCGTACTTTGCCGGGCTGAAGAAGGTCGATTGCAGGCCCATGAGAAAAACGATCACAATCATGAGCTCGATCCGGCCGATAAAGAAGGCCAGCAAACCAAGTCCCATCGCCACGATCTCAAAGAACTTTGTAGTCACCAGAACGTTGCGCTTGCTGTGGACGTCGGCGAGATATCCCGCATACCCGGAAAATAGCAGAAACGGGAGAATGAATAGGGCGCCAATCAGAGGGATGTAGTGACTACCGCCGCCGGCCGCCGGGGGAATATCCAGGGCCAGCAGGATAATGATCATTTTGTAGAAATTGTCGTTGAATGCGCCCAGAAACTGGGTCCAGAAGAA
>CAYPHJ010000199.1:0-4935 GCA_964410485.1 uncultured Syntrophobacteraceae bacterium | reverse complement strand
GAATACGGCGGGATCGATTGGGACAGCATTACGTGCGCACTGGACAGGAGATTTCAGCGGCTCTGGAGACCTCGAACGTTGCGCAAGCGACCAATGTTCTATGAAGACAGCGGGGAGCTTGAAATGATCTTCAGAAAACATCGGAACAAGATGTATGTTTTTATCGCTCCTTGCAGCAAAAACGATGTACAGATTGCCGATAAGATCGGCATCAGCTTCGTACGACTCGCCCAAAAGGGCAATCTCCTTGCACGGCGAGAGTTATCTGAGCTTATGAAGTTCACCGTCGATACATGGATTGAGCGACACGCAGTTATAGCTCGTTGGCGTGGACACGAAACAGAAATCCAAAGGCAATTGGAGGACTGCATACGTCGCTACAGGTACACAGGGTCGTTTTTGACTTACGTCTTCCGTACCCTTGAATACGCCGGGAGGGGAATCACACGGACAAGAGTGTACCCGTTTGATGAAAGTAACCGAATCACAATCTCGAAGCTTCCTTAAGCACTTGCTCGCGGATATACGGACTCAACGCATTTTCGCTAACCACATCGACTTTACAGCCGAGGAGGTCTTCAAGATTTTGCTTGAAGCCGACAACGTCGAGCAAGCTACGGCCAGATTCAAGCCGCACGAGAAAATCGATATCGCTATCCGGTCTTTCTTCACCACGCGAGGCGGATCCAAATAAGCGAAGATCCTCGATACCATAGGATCTGGCAATACGTAGGATTTCGGCACGATTTTTTCGCAGCAAATCGGATCGAGTCATGAAAAAACATGTTATGCCACCGTCAGGGGGCCTGGCAAGTGCTTGTCAGCGCCATAACGAAGGAGGTCAGCTGCGACAAATAGAATCGCACCAAGCCCGGATCCGCAAAGGCAAGCTCACGTCGGAAGCATTGGTACGCCCTTGTCTCGATCGAATCGATTCGCGAGATTCGCAAATGAAAGGTGACCGATCCTGGCGACCGGAAATTTGAACGCGGCAAAGGACTGGATTCGGAGGCGTGCCCGGGGAACCGAGCGCTTAGGGTTGGTTGCTTCGTCGAAAGCACAGCGCCTCCAACCTCATGCGATCGATATTCGTGTGAACGTGGATCCGGTGCACTGGTTTTACCAAGGGAACGATCGATGGCAGCGATGCTATGTCTGTCTTGCGAGCCTGCCGGCTATGGAATACACTCGACCACATGAAAACGATCACCGTACGATTGCCGGAGCCACTCGTAGCGGAAATCGAAGCCGAATCGCGTGGGCGCAAGTGCTCCAAGTCTGACGTGGTCCGTGAGCGTCTCCAGCGGGCCGGCCGCACCCGCCCAGGTCAAGCAACGCCGCTCAGTGCCATCGGCGATCTCATCGGCTCCGTGCCGGATTTGCCCCCAGATCTGAGCGCGCGCAAGAAAAGGTGAGTAGCCAGGTTATCTGGCCGCAGGGCGGGAACCTCTCTGACGGATTTACAAAACCAATTTACGTCTGGTTTTCGGACTTCCGGAAGGTCGTTTGGCTCGATGGCCCCGGGCGACAGTCTTCCAAAATTCGTCGTGTGACACGCCCTTGCCTGCTTTAATGCTTCTGCGCGACTTACCAAGCAAAGACTGGAACCGGCGCGAGTGGGCTAATATCAACCGCTCCAAATCGTCATTATTCTTAGGAGCCAGCAGTACCGCCGCAGGCTTGCCGTTGCGCGTGATAATGACCGGGCCCTCGTTCTCGCATTCGTCTACATAAGCACTGAGATGGGCTTTCACGTCCGCGAGCGCTGCGATCTTCATAATTCAAACCCCTGTGTTTGCCTTCTTTCACTCCGATCGCCAGAGACGGCCTTTTCCTCTTGATTCACTTCGTAAAAAACACGAAACGAGTTTTTCGGCCCAAAACGCAATTCCCAAGTCGCGCCAAACGAGGCCGGCTCTTCAAGCGGTTTGCGGTTTCTAGTCTCCGTCGCTGGCGTGTGGGAGAGCTGCTCCTTGATCGTGGTTGCGATCAAACGGTGATACTTAAGCTCGATCCAATCCAAATGTTTGTAGGTCTCCGGCGCATAGCTGATCGTAAATGTGGATCGCCGCGCCATTGACCAAAATTATAGTCATCAGCGCAAGGAAATCAAATGGGCCGAGAAAAAGGAGACGGGTATCCAGCGATTGACGCACTTCCGTAACGCTTCGATCTCGGCGGGCGCGGGGTCCAACCTTTTTCGCCACCCCACCACACCGTGATCGTATTGAAGCGCTCTATAATCTCGTCGGGTGTCATGCGCGAAGCCGTACCATTACAAAGATGAAAGCTGAGCGATGAAAACAGAAATAGGCGAAAACGGTCCCGCTCCACCTGAGATAAATCGCTTTTCTTCTTTTCTGAAAGGTGAAATAACAAACGAAACTCTTCGCCAGGGTATTTGAACGGAGATCCGCGAGACGCAGAAGCGGTTCCGTCGGGAATCCCCCTCCGAAAGCTCTCGCTAAGCCACCGTGACTCTACCTTTCTTCTATGGCTGGATCATCGTCGGCATCGCCATGCTCGCGGGCTTTCTCGGCTCCGGCGTGAGCAACGTCACCATGGCGGTGGTGCTCAAGCCCATCACCGAGGATCTTGGCTGGAGCCGCACGTTGGCTTCCTCGGCGATCACCATCGGTTCGGTGACGGGCGGCCTCCTGGCGCCCCTGGTCGGCCCGCTGGCGGATCGCCTGGGACCGCGCGTTCTCCTGCCGCTCGGCGCCGCTCTCGTCGCCTCGTTCGTCATGTGCCTTAGCCTCACGTACGAGCCCTGGCAGTTTTACGCGACTTTTGTCCCCGCCCGCGCCATGGCCGAAACGCTCCTCACCGGTGTCGTGCCCCTGACGGCGGTGACCAACTGGTTCTATCTGAAGCGGCCGAGGGCCATCGGCATGGTCGCGCTGTCGGTACCGCTGGGTTCTTTCGCATTGTCTCCGGTCTATCAGCTCATGATCGCAACCTACGGCTGGCGTAGCGCCTTCATGATGCTCAGCATTGCGCTCTGGCTGTTCGTGGTTTTGCCGGGACTGTTCCTTTTGCGCCGGCAGCCGGAAGACATGGGAGTCCTGCCAGACGGCGCACTCCCGGGAGCTCAAAAGTGGGAGAAGGCCGCGCCGGAATCGGAGCGCCCGGCGGCAGTCGCCGAGCAGAGTTGGTCTTTCAAAGATGCCGTGCACACGCGCACCCTGTGGTTTCTCGTCGCTGCCGCGGCGTTCTCCTCCCTTTCCACCGGGGGCATCGCCTTCCACATGGTCGCGTATTTTACGGATGTTCACATTCAGCCAGCCGTCGCCGTCGGAGCACTCAGCATCATGGCGTTGACCGGCGCGCTCGGCAGCGGCACGTGGGGGGCTCTGGCCGAAAAAATTCATCCGCGCACTCTCGGAGTGACCACCATGCTGCTGTCAGCGGCCGCGGTGGTGTTGCTGACCCGGGTGCGAGCCGCGCCCGCGGCGTTTGTCTTCGCGATCCTCTTTGGACTGAGTGCGCGCGGCGGCTTCGTTCTCATGCATGTTCTATTGGCGCGTTATTTCGGACGGCGCGCTTTCGGTACGATCACCGGCGTGCTCGAGCCCTTTCACAAGGGCGGTCTGGGCGTAGGAGCGCTGCTCGCGGGCATGGCTTTCGACATAAGCGGCAGCTACCGAATCGTTTTTCTATTCTTTCTCGCCAACTATCTGATTGCCGCCGCGCTCACATTCATTGCCCGCCAGCCGATGGGCGCGACATCTGGGGACATAAGCCAGGGAGCTGACGCTAACTAAGGCGCCACGAAAACGCCGCCAGCAGTCGCTTGACAATTCTCAGGACGAGCGATAAACGGCGTCCAGATAAGCGCTCGGGTGCATGGACCGGAAGGCCTCGGCGCCCGAAAAGGTACACGGCAGGTAACAGGAGGTGAAAGATGCGATCGCTCCGTCTCCTTTGCTCGGGCCTAACCGCCGCCCTGGTCTTGCTCCAGTGGCTTTCCGTCTCTCCCGCCGCGCCGCTGGATGAATTGATCGCCGCCGCCAGAAAAGAAGGGGCCCTGAACTTCTATGGCCCGTCCACCTTGAAGCCGGAGGGCGCCCAGATTCTCGCTCAAGCCTTCAATAAAAAATACGGCACCAACATCCAAGTCAGATTCATTCCCTCGGGATCGATGACCCGGGATGTGGGCAAGGTGGCGACTCTGGTGGCCACGGGCACGCCACCCGAATGGGATGTCATGGTCGCCACCGATGCCCACCATGCGAGCCTCTGGCTGCGCAAGCTGCAAAAGCCGTTCGACTATAAATCCCTGGGCGTAGACGAGAAACTGATCGATCACGACGGCGGCGCGATTTCCTTTGCCCACCAATACATCGTGCCGGCCTATAACAGCAGTCTGGTTACACCGAAGGATGCCCCGAAGAGCTGGGAAGACCTCCTCCAGCCGAAGTGGAAAGGGAAAGTGGGCGTTAGTACGGCGACCCACCATCTAGGGCGGCTGGGCGTGGGACCCTGGGGCGAAGAAAAGACCACTGCCTTTGTGAAAGCTCTCGCGCAGCAGAACCCTGTCCTGGGCGAGCTGGGACCCACGTATACACGGCTCCAACTGGGCGAGATCCTGGTCGCGTTGAGTTTGACCGACAGCTATATCAACGTTGCCAGACAATCGGGGGCTCCGATCGCCGAGGCCGCCGCGGTGCAGCCGGTGGTCGCTCCCTCCTATCACGTCGGCGTCATCAAAGGCGCACTGCATCCCCATGCGGCGCACCTCTTCGCGGTGTTTATGACGATGCCGGAGTCGCAGCAGGTGTGGGAAAAAACCGTCGCCGTGAGCTCCGCGCTGATTCCCGGAACGGCCTATTATCAGAAGTCCCAGGGCAAGCAGATGATCTACATGCGCAAGGATCAGGCGGACAAAGTGGAAGCGCTCGCGCGGAAGTACGGGAAGATGCTCGGTCTCCTGTA
>CAYPHJ010000198.1:0-4964 GCA_964410485.1 uncultured Syntrophobacteraceae bacterium | reverse complement strand
AGGTGCGATGTTCGAAGTTGTTCAGAGTTGAGAGTAAAGGCTTCGAGCTGGAATGCAGAATAGGAGTACTGCAGTGACGTCGGAGTTACGGAGTAACGTATTTGATAGCAATACTCCTGTATTCCATCATTCCATTTCTGGAGTACTTACAGGTCGTAGACCGGTGTGCGCATGGCGATATTTTCGCCCATGGCGATTGCGCGAATGATGTCGGCTCGGCTGACAATTCCTGATAGGCGTTGATCGCGTACGACCGGCAGGCGTTTGACACGCTGCGAGGCCATCAGAGAGGCGATTTCTTCTACGGGCGTGTCTTCCATCACGCGAATCACTGATTTGTTCATGATGGATTTGACGCGTGTGCCTTTCCTGCTATTCAAGTCACTGTCAGCTACAATGCCAACGAGCCTGCCATTCTTGTCGACGACTGGAGCGCCGCCGATATGATTCTTGTGCAGGATTTTGGCCAGATCCTTCACCGGAGTTCCTGGTGTAACGGCAATAACCTGCTTGGTCATGATATCCCTGGCGAGCATAAAGACCTCCCTCTTGTGTGCGCACAAATTGCCGTCCGAAGGCTAGTTCTACCGTTACAGCTGACGCTGCCTGGTGTCAAGATGGCACGTATATCTTTGGTTGGCGCTTCACGGGTTGGTTTCCGCACAGGCAGGGCTACGCCGCCAAATCTGCCAACGAAATTCTCGAACGGCGCACTAGCTCTTGCTGGAGGTCTGCGCGGGACAGAACTTCACGGTAGTGTTGGTGGCGTGGTACTGATAGATCTTGCCGCCAGTTGCTAATTGAAAGCGGTAACCTGGCGTCAATACCTGAGCGTAGAGCATACCCGGCTCGGGGCAGCCCAGAGAGGCATCAGGCCAGGTCACCTCTTCGACTCGTCCCACCAGCTCAATGGATTGAACGGCGATGTTGAGTCGCTGTGCAAGATCTTTTTTGGCCTGCTCAACAACTGGAGGGGTACCGTCCGCCGACATAGCTTCGCTCTGGTTCGTGGCAGCGCATGCTGTCACAAACAAGCCCAACAGTAGCGCGCGCACGGATCGCAATACCATAATCAATTTGCCAACAGTCCCTCGATAAGATCGTCCCGCCTACCCGGGACTCCGGTTCACTCTTGCAAATTTGCACTTCCCATGAATTGGGTCAAGCCCGCGATTCAGTCCGAAGGCAGCGTACAATAGGACTCCATACTTCTGAGCAGCACAGGGCCGGAAAGACGCGCTCACGAAATCCTGTCACTTGACTGTCGTGACATAACAGAGGCCGCAGACAAAGAGGAGCGCTCCGATACCTCGGTCGAGCAGCGCAGTTTGATGGCCTCGTTTTGAACATAAGATTGCCTAAGGTGAGCGGTCGCCCCTTGCACGCGACCGATATCATACGCCGTTAACCGTCTCGCTTCAGTTTCCGGTCCTGAGCTCGTAGCTGAGGTACTTCATCAGTCCCCGCCGCCCTTCCGTTTCTTCAGGAATTGCTCCAGTTCCTTGAAGTCAACGGGTTTGGTGAGATAGCCGTCGAATCCCTCTTCCAGAGCGCGTCGACGGTCGGCATCCTGGCCGTAGCCGCTCACTGCAACAAGACACACACCGTTGAGTTCGTGATCCTGCCGCAATAGGCGGGCGACCTGGTAACCGTCCAAACCCGGTAGACCGATATCGCACAGCACGACGTCGGGTTTGAACCGACCCGCCGCCTGGAGTCCGTCTGATCCATCGTGGGCAACCTCGACCGCATGGCCGCCGACCCTTAAAAGCATCTGGAGGATCTGTGCCCCGGCAAGATTGTCTTCGATGATAAGAACGCGCCGCCGCTCACTCGTGGCCGCGCGGGGCTCGACCGCGGCAATAATCTCACTAGGCGCCCTCGCGAGAGGAACCCGGATCGTGAATTGTGCGCCCCTGCCAATGCCATCGCTCGCTGCGCAAACTTCGCCGCCATGGAGATCGACCAGAGATTTGACCAGAGCCAGGCCTAAGCCGAGACCGCCCCGCGTGCGATCGAGAGTGGCCCCAGCCTGCCTGAATGGCTCAAATACATGCTCCAAAGTCTCAGGCGCCATCCCAATCCCGCTGTCGCGGACGGTCAATACGGCAACTTCTCCCGTCCGCTGTGTGACTAACTGCGTACTCACGCGCCCGCCGCGATCGGTGAACTTGTTCGCATTATCGAGCAGGTTTCCGACGACCTGGACGAGTCTTACATGGTCGCCCACAATCCACACTGGTTCCGCCGGTAAGTCTACCGAAAGGCTCAAACCGCTTCGCTCCAGAATGGCTCGGCGCCCCTCCGTTACCTGGCGTACGATCTCTCCGAGATCGCACGGCTCTTGTTTCAACCGAATCATTCCGCGCGCTATGCGTGAGACATCCAGCAGATCGTCGACTAGACGGGCCAGGTGTCCCACCTCCATTTCGATTGCATTCCGAACCTGTTGCGATTTTGGATCAGTCCGTCCCTGCATGCGCAACAACTGCACACACGTGCTGATGACATGGAGAGGGTTGCGTATTTCGTGGCCAAGCATGGCGATAAACTCGTCCTTGCGACGGTCGGTTTCGCGCAGCGCCTCCTGCACCGCCCTTCGCGCGGAGATGTCTTCAATCGCGCCAATCGAATACAGCGGCTGCCCGTCTGCGCCGCGCCGTAGCGAAGCGGTGAGTTCCACCCAGACGAGAGAGCCGTCCTTCCGCACATAGCGCTTTTCGAGCGAGTACCTTGGCAGTTCGGCTGCCAGCAGGCTTTGTACGTGCGCGAGGCTCCTGTCCAGATCATCAGGATACGTGATATCGTGGAATGTTTTCGTCAAAAGCTCTTCGCGGGAGTAGCCCGTTATGTCGCAGAACCTCTGATTCACGCGGAGCCAGCGGCCATCCAATCCCATATGTGTCATGCCTATGGCCATGTTCTCGAATGTGCTCCGAAATTGCTCCTCACTCTCGCGCAAGCGCTCTTCCGCTCGCTGGCGTTGAATACCAAACGCAAGCTGGCGGGCAATGGTTACACTGAGTTGGAGTTCTTCGTTGGTGAAGACATGCCGCGCGTTGAAATAGATCGCGAACTTGCCAATGAGCTTTCCACCGGATACCAGAGGAATGAAAGCGAGCGCGCCGATGCCTTCATTCCTTAGCAGGATATTGAGCGGGTCCTCAGTTCCGCCGGTGTCAATATCGCTGATGCAGAGCGGTGTAGGATTCGATTCGTCGGCATTCCGCGGTGAACCGCCTTCCACGGCCTTCCGGTAAGGCTCCGACAGTCCCTGCCATGCCACGAAACGCAGGACACCCGATTCGTCAACGAGCAGAATCGAGGCGCGTTCGCACTGCAGGGCGGCGCAAATTCCTTGCAACGCTGCATTGCACACGTCATCCACCGATTGACTGCCGTGCAACTGATCGGCCAGCCGGTACAACGCCTCCTGTTGCCGCACGCGTTCTACTAACGCCTGTTCGGCGCGTTTGCGGTCGCTGATGTCGATGCCCGCTGACTGCGCCTCCAGTAGACGGCCGCTCGCGTCAAAGGCGAGCGCCCGATTTGTCCACAGGGTCCAGCGCTCCCCGCCGGCTGTCTGGAAGCGGTTTTCGATGCGCACTTCCGGCGCTTCGGGTGTCAAGCCTTCGAGCATCGCCCGAACCGCAGGACGGTCCTCCGCGGTGACGAACTCCCAAAAGCTGCGGCCGATCAGCGCTTCCGGCGTGGTGCCTCGTGCGCGTGCGTAGGCTCCGTTGACAAATAAAATCGTCCCATCCGGGCGGAAGCGGCACAGCATTTCCGCCCCGCTATCGATGACTGCGCGGTAGCGTGCCTCGGTTTCTCTCAGCGCTTGATTGGTTCTTTCCATCTCCTCGCGCACTACCCGCTCCTGCCGCACTGGGGCTAGCTCGTCCAGCAGCACCTGTGTCGTCTCGAAGGCCGACGCTTCCGGATCGTTCACGATGCACCGAGCCAGCTTTTCATGGGTCGCGAGCAACTTCTCTATATCCTCCTCCAAGCCGAGTTCGGGATGCAGCTTGGTCCAGTAGTGCGCGGTTCGGACGAAAGCGAGAAAAAGAAACAGGTACTGCAACGTCCCCGCCTCGAAGGTTCTCCGTAGAGCGTCCAGGCAGCGGCCTGCTTGCGGGCTTTGAATAAAAACGTGCGCGACACACACGAATATTGCCTTTTCCAGCGGCGCCTCTGATTCTGGCAGTCGGCGAAATGGGATTGCGCACCCCTCCAAAAGCGCCACGTGAGGCTCGAGCGTATCGCCTCGTGGCAACGGCTGCTGAATCAGCCGTAGCACCTGTTCGACTGTTTCCGGCGAACACTGCCTGTCGCCTGCCGGCCTCCCCAGTCCCACAAGAAAGCCGATGTGCCGTGTGATGCAGTAGCGCGCGTCACAGAACCGGGAAAGGTAGACGAACAGCCGCTCTTTGAACAACGATGGAAGTGGATTGTTCAGATAGCCGAACTTTGCGAATTCCCAGAGATCGGCTGTAACCTCGGGCGCATCTACCGTGAGGCGGAAAAAATTAGGTACAAGGCCGAAGCGGTTGACGATCTCGACGTTGGGTGAGGGCGGACATGGTTCTTTCTTATGTTCGCTCATACCGCACCGACTCTATTCTCCGCGCCAACATGGTCTATAGCACATTGTTTGTTCGGCGGCACTCAACGAGCCGATTCATCAGGCAGCAACAGAGCTACTGAACAAGCCGCCGGCCATTCGATATTGAAAGCCTTGACCCCCCGGCGGGACGCCGACTCTCGAGAGTACATGCTTTAACACAATGAGGAACTGAGTCGAGACCAGAATCAAGGAAAATGCAAACAGGGTGCAAGGTGGATATAGGGGCGATTCATTTTCCTTCCCACCTAAAGTCAAAAAGCCTCTGAAATAACCAGAGGCCTTAAAAAAGATGGAGCGGGTGAGGAGGGTCGAACTCCCGACCTTATGCTTGGCAAGCATA
>CAYPHJ010000197.1:0-5031 GCA_964410485.1 uncultured Syntrophobacteraceae bacterium | reverse complement strand
TGGAAACCACAGGGTGAAGTGGACTATCCGTCAACTCAACGCCGACGGTAGGTTCTACCAGTAAGCCTTGGTTGCTGGCAAACGCGGCCGACAGTGCACCTGCGCTTCCACCTCTGCGGAAAGCTTTCTCATACAGCGCTCCAAAGTAGTCAGCACCCGGAAATCTAGCGTCTTATTACAGACAGTTTGCAGGAAAATCTCTGCTTCAATTGGACGTCCGCTCCGAAAAAGCGAGTGAGGCTGGCTAAAATGCTAACGATTTTCGCTGGCATGGCTGTTGCTCAACATTCGCAAAGAAGGTGCTCGAAATAGCTATCGTTAAATTCATTAGGAGGTGACATGTGAAGTTGCAAAAAACACTTTTGACAGTTGTTGTGGGCGGAATGATGATATCGGCTCCCGGAGTGGTTTTTACAGCCACGAAGGCGGACGACCGAGTCATATCCAACCCCGAGAGATATAGCGACCGCGATCGGATGAAGGCGACGAAAAACGATAAGGAAAAACTAGAGCAAGCGTTGAAGACCGGAGAGGAAAAGGCTTTCTATCGCCGGGAATTGGAAAAAATGGGCTGGCAGATCACCGCGGTGAACTATGATAAACCAGACTACCTCGAATATGAAATCGTCAAAGGCAAAGACTCTTTTGAAGTGCAGATCGATTTCGATAAACAAAGTCGTAAGGCGACAAAAGTCGATGTCACAACCAATATTTGGAAGACGGATGCCACCAAGCAAGCGCTGACCAGCAATAAGAAAGCGGCTTATCCGAGTAAAACAACGGACAATGCCGCACGTTTTAGCGACCGCGATCGGATGAAGGCGACGAAAAACGATAAGGAAAAACTAGAGCAAGCGTTGAAGACCGGAGAGGAAAAGGCTTTCTATCGCCGGGAATTGGAAAAAATGGGCTGGAAGATTACATCGGTGAACTACGATAAACCGGACTATGTCGAGTACGAAATCGTGAAGGATGATACCTCTTACGAGGTACAAATCGACATTGACAAGAACAGCCGGAAAGCCACGAAGGTCGATGTGGCGTATAATGCGTGGCAAACCGACGCCACTGAAAAGGCCCTCAGGCAGACGTCCCCGCGGCGGTAAATCATCGCGCGACGCCATCGATTGAGGCGCGGTGTTGCGGGGGAATGGTGCTCTGCCCATCCTTCGGGACACCGCGTTTCTGTTGCGGCTGCGTTTTGTGATACGCACGCCTCACGAGGAGTACAATGGGTTATGGACCTGCTGTACAGAATTGGTGTCACGCGCTGTCCTCCCCGAAGTAAATCGATTTCGACTCCTCGCGACCTCAGATGCTTGGACCGATACGGGTATTTGTATTCCAACGCAATCGACTCAAAATGCTGAACATGGCAGCCGGTGAATTGAAATCCAAACATCCGCCTGACGACGAGCACTTGTGGCGCGACCGAGCCGCTTATGTTTGTACCTGGGCATTGCCTGGTATATTGCTTCTCCTTGCTCTTTACAGTCTCAAGATCGCTAGCGCCTTTTTTATTCCTGTCGTATTTGCCTTCCTTTTGAGTTTCATTTTTGGTCCTGTCGTGCGAGTGCTGTCGAGTTTTCATGTCCCGACTCCGCTCGGTGCGGCATTGGTCATTCTTGTCCTCCTCGGTATTCTCGGATTTGGCATTTACCAGCTCATCCTGCCCGCGAAAGACTGGGTGGCGAAACTACCGGAAACAATTCGACAGTTGGAGCACAAATTTCAAAGCATCAAGGAATCAGTGGGCCATGTCAGCAAAGTCAGTAAGGAAGTGGACCGTCTCACCGCCTTGAATGACGACACAAAACAACGGGAAGTGGCAGTCAAGAAAGAAACGATCGGTGAAGCTCTGTTGGCGCCAACCCAAGAACTGATCATCGGTGCCTCTCTGATGGTTATTCTGCTCTTTTTTCTCCTGGCTTCGGGAGATCTGTTCTTACGAAAACTTGTTGCTGTGCTGCCGAGTCTCCATGACAAAAAAGTTGCCGTCGACATTTCACATCAGATAGAACACAATATTTCCACGTATCTCTTCACTATCACCGTGATCAATGCGTGCTTTGGCGCAACGGTTGGCGTGTGCATGTACTTCCTTGGTCTACCCAACGCGCCTTTGTGGGGCGTTATGGCGGGTGTGCTGCATTTCGTGCCGTTTTTAGGCTCGGCGATCGCTATAACGATCGTGACAATAGTCGCTGCCGTGACTTCCGACAGCATGGCGACGGTCGCGTTTGTTCCCGCCACGTATCTGAGCTTAAATATTTTGGTCGAATACGTGATTTTACCTGTCGTTATGGGGCGTCGACTTTTGCTTAACCCGGTCGTCGTTTTGATATGGCTCATCTTCTGGGGTTGGCTTTGGGGCATCCCCGGGGCCTTGATGGCAGTTCCGTTGCTCGCGATTTTCAGCATAATTTGTCACAACGTCGAATCCTTCGCACCGATTGCCGAGTTCCTGGACCCCTGAGGTTATCGCGGGTGGTTGGGTTTGGTTGGTTTATCGCCGGTGAAAAGTCGGATGGTTGCGTAGAGCGGAGTCAGGTTTCAGGGTGTCGTCATTAATCCGGCGACGGAAGCTAGCTCGGCATCAGAAAAAGCAGGAGAAAGGTCGCGTCAAATGCGAACGGAAAAAACAAAAACACCGGCAGAGAGAAAAGAGCCACCGTCACCAAGGAAATCACCCATAAAGGAGCCCAAAAGACGGAGAAAACCAATAGGCGATCCCCCATCAAAGAAACCGCCAAAACGATTTGCACGTCCCGGGCACAGTAACATCATCGATTTGATCGCGTTCTCTGCGGGATAAGAAAGACAACCGCATGGGAACCGATCTTGATGCCAATCGTTTTGGACGTTCTTGAAGTTGTTTCGTTGGGCCGAGGCCAGAGCTTGTCATCGATGTGAACCGGAAAGCGGTCCCACCGGATTTCTAGACGTCGGCCTCGATGGATAGGGAGATTCGCCTTTGCCCGGCTGTTGGTGATGCATTGGGTGAGATATTTTCGTAAATTGGCTTCATCCCCGCGGGAGACCAAAACCACGTCGATAAGTCCGTCGTTCGTATCGGCGCCGGGGCCCAGATCCAAGTTGGGACCGGCATATCGAATATTCAATGCCTCAAGCAGAATGTAGTCGCCGGTCAAGTCGCGATCATCCAGACGAACTTTCATTTTTTTCGGGCGCTGTACGCGGAGCTGCGCTTTCAGTGTTTTGAGAACGGAAGTGATCTCATCTTCGCGGGAGACCGCGCCGGCAGAATTCCCGTTGTTTGAGTTTTCCAACCGGGCAATTGTCGCAGCGAATAGTCCCACTCCAAACCCCTCGATGAAGTGGGTGGATCCCCACGGACCTTTCGCTATCCCCACGTCGAAATGTACGCGGCGGGCGGACTCCCATCCCATGACCAGATATTTGAGCGTTCTCCCTGTCAGACCGAGCGCACGGGCGAGGTTGTTGGCGGTTCCGACGGGCAAAATAGCTATGGGGATGGGGCTCCCGGCGAGCCTGCGGGCGACCTTGCCTACGGTGCCATCGCCTCCGGCGACTGCGATGATATCGCAAGATTTATTGAGCGCTTTTTTCCATTTATTTTGTTTTGCCGATAGGTAATCGACCTTGTGCCCGGCTGCGCGAATTATTTCCGCAATTTCATCGGCCGAGGGCTGCGAGTCGTCGCCTGCAGAGGGATTGTGGATGAGCGTAACTTTAATGTGCGTGTCTCCTTATCAAAAATTTAGCCGGGGCGTCTATGAGGTCAATGCTTGACGGCATTCCCGTGGAGCTGTTCGAGCGGGTTCGCAATTGTAAATTCTCGTAGAAGCCTTCCTGGAATCTCACAGCGCTTTTTCCCTGGGGATGACGCACGTAGCTACCGTCCGATTGCATCCACCAGCCTTTGACGGTGTCGGCAAGTTGCAGCTCGAGAAATTCCTTCAATCGACAATACCTCTTTGCCGGCCTCGGCTGCTCGCGCCAGCGCTTGCGCGATGGGCGAGTTCGGACTGACCCGATACAGAGTCATTTTAATCGCCAGAACTTTGGGATCTTTAGCGGCCTCCTCGACGAAATGCGTGACCACATCGAACGACTGGTAGGGATGAAAGAACATGGTATCGCCGCCCCGAATGGTATTCCAGATATCGAGCCCGCGCTCGGACAGAGAAAACTTGATCGGGTTCTGAGGCCGATCTCTCAGTCGCGGGTGAGGCACGGCGCCGTAAAGCTGCAGGAGATCGGTAAAAGCGGTAAAACCTTTTCCCGGATAGAGATCCTCCGCGCCAAGCTCGAGCTCCTCGACCGGCTGATGCAACAATTAGCTGGCTTTGCGCGGCCGTTTGTGTTTGGCGCCTTCCAATTCCTCTCCCAGCTGCTCGAGTGTTGCACGATCGAAAACATTGCGTACTTTTGGAAACATCTTGCCTTCCTCTTCCTCCTCGGCATGATGTTCCACATTATCGTTCAAAACTTTCAGTTTTGCTTTGAACTTGTCCCCACCCGGCGTCGCCTTGCTCAACTCCCGAAGCAGGGTTTTCACCTGTCTATGCTCCTCGATAGATTCAAAGACCATTTTCTTCAACTCTTCGTGTTCTTGGAGGGCGGGATAGAAAACCGTTTCTTCGATCCGCGCATGCGTGTCAAGCTCGGTTTTGATCTCCTTGAAAAGTTGCTTTTGTTTGTTCTTGTCGTCGGTTTCCTTGACCTGGGCGAATAGTCCTTTGACTATTTGATGGTCTTTCTTCAAGAGTTCCAATGCGTCCATTTTTTAACTAACCTCCTTGGATCGTCAGATAAGATATTGAGAAAGCAAAGTGTGCGCCATAACGGGATTCGATGATAGCAGTTGAAATCATTGACGCTCGCCGGTCGGCGGTCGCGGTCGAGCGGAAATTCCTGAAGGATAATAAGAAGGGTGTCGGGTTTCTTCTCTCAAATGTTTCCAGCCCCTCAGAACCGGAAATACTCGATACTTTAAGACTATGTGATTGAGGGCGAAGAGAAGAGTCTTTAGGTGGTGCGTTTCAA
>CAYPHJ010000196.1:0-5117 GCA_964410485.1 uncultured Syntrophobacteraceae bacterium | reverse complement strand
TCACCCTGGATCACTCGTACATTCATGGCGGCTCGGTCCGGACCACGGAACGCTCGCGCTACCGTCAGTGGATGACGCACAAGCTCGCAACCTGGATTGACCAGTTCGGAACCTCGGGCTGTGTGGGTTGCGGCCGCTGCATCACCTGGTGCCCCGTGGCCATCGACATTACCGAGGAAGTCCGCGCTATCCGCGGCAGTAAGCCATGAATCTCCCGCAGAGTAATTCATGTACCAAAAGTACAACACAGCGGATGAAACGAGCCCCAAGTAGTTGGTGTCGCGCCGATAAATCCCCTGTAGCCCCCTTTGGCAACCTTTGGCAAAGGGGGCTGGCCGCAGGACCGGGGGATTTTCCTTATAGTCGGCTATTTTCATAGGAGTGTTCATGAGCTTACGCTCGCCTACAGAGGATGAAAATAGGGCAGCCCATTACCCGAACGCCAATATCGAGAAGGTTCGGCATTCCCTGCCCCTCGCTACGCGCTTCGCGCTACTCGGGGAATCGGAAGGGGGTACCGTGTCCCCGAGTAGCGATCTTCCGAGATCGCGTATCGAGGGGGTACGGCGCTGCAAAGCATACGCGGGTAACCGCTCTGGGGGCGCTGTCCCTTCATCCCCTCTCCACCCCAATTTTCATAGGAGACGCAAAGGCCGCAAAGGAAATTCAAGATCCCTCATTCCATTCGGGATCACACGAGTTTGTCATTTCGACCGTAAGGGAGAAATCTTTCGGGAGCGGGGCTAGGTGAGATGATTGAAACGCTTGAGCCGATTCTCAAGGAGCATCCCTTCTTCAGGGACTTTCACCCTGAGCACTTCCGCACGCTTGTGGGGTGTGCTTCGAACGTTCGCTTTCGCGACGGAGAGGTGATTTTTCGGAGCGGGGAGGAAGCCAATCATTTCTATCTCATTCGCCAAGGCAAAATTGCTATTGAGGTCTTTGTGCCAGGGCAGGGAGCGCTCACGATTCAGACATTGGGAGCGGGAGAAGTGTTAGGCTGGTCCTGGCTGTTTCCCCCCTATCGCTGGAATTTTGACGCGACCGCAAAAGATGACACGCTCGCCTTTGCACTGGACGGCGCCTGCCTGCGCAACAAGTGCGACGAAAACCATGATCTCGGCTATGAGCTGATGAAGCGTTTTTCGGCAATCTTCATTGAGCGCCTGCAGGCGACCCGCTTGCAGCTCATCGATGTGTATGGAGATCGGGGAGGTCGTTGAAATGCATCCCATGGTGCCGCAGCCATGGCTCGTTCGCCGCGTGCGAAAGGAGACCCATGACGTGCGTACGCTGGAATTGAACCCAATTCGTTCCGAAGCGTCTTGGTGTTTTGCGCCCGGACAGTTCAACATGCTCTATGTCTTTGGCGTGGGTGAAGTCCCAATTTCGATGAGCGGGCCCGCGACAAATGGAAACACGCTGATCCATACTGTTCGCGGCGTGGGCGCGGTGAGCCGGGCCATAACGGCCTTGCGTCCCGGTGATGTCGTTGGAGTACGAGGACCATTTGGGAGCTCTTGGCCAATCGAGCAGTCTCAAACGGAGGATCTGGTGATTTTGGCGGGTGGAATCGGTCTCGCTCCACTCCGCCCTGCCCTCTACGCCATTTTTCGCGCTCGTAAGAATTATCGGCGTATCCTGCTTTTTTATGGGGCACGCGCCCCTAAGGATCTTTTGTTTGCAAAAGAACTGGAAAAATGGCGTGACCGGTTTGATGTTAGCGTAGAGGTCACGGTTGATACAGCGCCGCCAAACTGGCGCGGCCATGTCGGTGTGGTCACGAGGTTTATTGCTAACGCGGAGTTCAATGCCCAAAAGGCAAGCGCCATGCTTTGCGGTCCGGAAGTTATGATGCGCTTTGCCATCCGCGAGCTAAAAAAGCGCGCTCTGCCCGACGAAAAAATATTCGTTTCGATGGAGCGAAACATGAAATGCGCCACCGGTTTTTGCGGTCACTGCCAGTTTGGTCCGAACTTTGTCTGCAAAACGGGGCCGGTGTTTTCGTATAATGCCATCCGGCATTGGTTTGAAACGCGCGAAATCTAAGGCGCGCATGGCGCGGCACAGCCGCAACCAAAAACCGGAGTATCTCCCGCGAAGCCGCAAAGGCCGCAAAGGATAAACTCCGAACTTGGCGTGCTTAGCGCCTTGGCGCGAGAACGATCTTAAAGCCTTCGTCATAGAGGCACAGGCCGGCAGTAAGATCTGCACACGGAGACATGAATCATGCCAACCAGGCGGCCAAAAAAGAAAAAGCCCACGCTTGCGGTGTGGAAATTTGCCTCGTGCGATGGTTGCCAGCTAAGCCTGCTCGACTGTGAAGATGAGCTCCTCGATTTGGCGGGCGAGGTGACAATTGCCCATTTTCGCGAAGCGACTCGCGCTACGCTGCGTGGCCCGTACGACCTGTCGCTGGTCGACGGGTCGATCACGACACCGCACGATGCCGAGCGCGTGCTCGAGGTCAGACGAATCTCCAAATTCCTGGTCACCATAGGTGCTTGCGCCACCGCTGGTGGTATCCAGGCACTGAGAAACTTCAAAGACGTGAAGGAATTTACCTCGTTGGTGTATGCGCGGCCGGAGTATATTCAGACATTGGAGAAATCTACGCCCATTAGCAGTCACGTGCCGGTCGATTTTGAGCTCCGCGGCTGTCCCGTGAACAAACACCAGCTTCTGGAGGTGATTCGCGCGTTTCTTCATGGGCGCAAGCCGAACATTCCCACTTACAGCGTCTGCATGGAATGCAAACGGCGCGGCAATGTTTGCGTCATGGTCGCCAAAGGCATCCCTTGCCTGGGGCCGGTGACGCAGGACGGCTGCGGCGGCGCCCTTTGCCCGACGTACCAAAGGGGTTGCTACGGTTGCTTCGGGCCGATGGAAACGTCCAACACGTCGTCCTTGAGCGCCTGGTGGCGCCGTCTGGGGGTTAGAGACGAAGACCTGGTGCGTGCTTTTCGTGGCTTCAACGCGTACGCCGAACCCTTCCGCAAAGAGAGCGAAAAACATGAAAAGTAATCGTCCCCGCAGCCGGACGGTTCGCGTCGATTCCCTTGCGCGCGTGGAGGGCGAGGGAGGGCTTTATGTCAAACTGAAAGGCAATGAAGTTGTCGAGGTGCGGCTCGATATCTTCGAGCCGCCGCGATTTTTCGAAGCCCTACTACGCGGGCGCGATTTTCGTGAAGCGCCGGATATTACGGCGCGCATTTGTGGCATTTGTCCGGTTGCCTATCAGATGAGCGCCGTGCACGCGTTGGAGAACGCGCTGGGCATTCGAGTAGATGGCCAGCTGCGTAACCTGCGGCGACTGCTCTACTGCGGTGAGTGGATCGAGAGCCACACGCTGCACGTCTACCTGCTACACGCGCCCGATTTTCTGGGTTACGACGATGGTATTGCCATGGCGAGGGATTATCCCGACATCGTGCGAAGAGGGCTGCAACTGAAAAAGGCGGGAAATGCGATTGTCGCGCTTTTAGGCGGAAGGGAGATTCATCCGATCAATGTGCGTGTTGGAGGTTTTTACAAAGTGCCCCTAAAAAAAGAGCTTGAGGCGTTGGGTGAACGTCTCAAAGAGGCACGTGACACGGCGCTGGAAACGGTGCGCTGGACTGCGGGGTTCCCGTTTCCGCAACTCGAGCAAGACTATAACTTCGTCGCGCTTCGCCACCCAGAAGAATATCCTTTGAATGAGGGAAGGATCGCTTCCTCTTCTGGGCTTGACATTTCGCCCGCTGAATATGACGTGCACTTCATGGAAGAACAGGTTCCCTATTCCAATGCGCTCCACTCAGTTTTGAAAGGGAGAGGGGCTTACCTGACCGGGCCGCTGGCGCGCTACAATCTCAATTTCGACCGGCTCCCGCGGCTTGTCCAGGAAGCGGCTCGCGGTGCCGGTTTGGAATCACGCGTGCGCAATCCCTTTCACAGCATCATCGTGCGCGCCCTGGAGATTCTTTATGCCTGTGATGAGGCCCTGCGGCTGATCGCTGTTTACGAACCTCCGGAGCGGCCTGCCGTCGATGTGGTCCCGCGTGTGGCGACCGGCGCCGCTTGCACGGAGGCCCCACGTGGCATGCTCTTCCACGGATATGAAATTGCCGCTGACGGATCGATTTTGGGCGCCAAAATTGTCCCGCCAACCTCGCAGAATCAAAAGACGATGGAAATGGATCTACGTGCATTCGTCGCAAGTCATTATGAGCTGCCGCAGAAAGATCTCGAATGGTCGTGCGAACAAGTCGTGCGCAATCACGATCCCTGCATCTCGTGTGCGACGCATTTTATCAAGCTACAACTGGAGCGAAGCTGACGGAAGGACAGGTTCAACAGTTCAAAGGTTCAAAAGTTCAATAAAAGTCTAAGACGTTCAAGACGTTCAACCGCTTCCCTCGTTACACGGCCTCAAAGGCCGCTACTCGGGATGCCCGGTTGTCCTGAGTCCTTCGCTACAGCGGCTGCGCCGCTTACTCAGGATTACCCGGCTGTCCCGAGTAGCGCGGAAGCGCGTATCGAGGGAAGCCGCCGTATCGAAGGACGCTCGGTTCAAGCCTCCTCCTTTGTCCTTCCCCGCGTGGCGGGGAGGAAGGACGACTGGAACGATTGAAACCATTGGAACGATTGGAACGTCTTAAACATATAATGTCAATGGCCGGTGGATCTCCCCTGAAAACAAATCACTCTTGTCCAAAATCTCCCTTGGCCCCTCCCTTCGACCACGCTCAGGGCATGCTTTTCCAAAGAGGGGAAATCGTGATCGTACCGGCAATTTCCCCCTTTGAAAAGGGGGATTAAGGGGGATTTTCTTAGCGGTCAGCGACTAAAACTCTAATGCTTATACGGTTGTTTCAGCAAACCCCAATAGGTTGTGTTTATCCATGATCGGAAGTTTTCGCCAAATCCAGAGCACCTCGAATGCGGCCATAAGTCGTGAATCGCTTTTGTGTTCCCAGACCGAGCGAACTGCCGCTGGAATTCACGAAGACTACGGGGAAGGGAGGCCGCGCCATGCCCGTACACTATATGTTGTGCCTTGCTGAAACAACCGTATAAGCATTAAAACTCTACGAAGACCTGGATCTAAAAAATCTCAAAAACTTCAAAATATGATC
>CAYPHJ010000195.1:0-5134 GCA_964410485.1 uncultured Syntrophobacteraceae bacterium | reverse complement strand
CGCAGCGCCAGCGCAAAGGTCCGCAACACCCCTCTGGTCCGCTGGAAGCGATCCAACGAAGTCCACTTGGAATAGAGAACTTCGGTGAGGTCGGGATGAAAAGGAAAGCTTTTTAGAAATCTTTCTTCAGCTTCCGCGCCCTGCTTCTTCGTCTGATCGTCGATATCCGCGATGCCCTTCAATGCCGCCACCACATGAGGCCGAAAGGCGTCCTTATCCTTTATCGATTCGGTGGTAAAAAACCGCCGCCGCAACACCTCGGCGACGTCTTCTTTCACAACAGGCTCCACGGCTTCTTCCCGCTGCCGCTGGAAAATGTCGTACAGCTCGCTCTGGATTTCCCGCCCCAGCGTGTCGCTCTTCAGCGGGTCCGTCGCCAACAGCGAAGCCACCAGACAGCAGCGATCCACTTTTGGTACAGCCTGAGTCAGATACCAACTTTCGACAACTCACCCGCTTTCCAGAGATGCATCAAGCAGTGAACACGGTCAATCAATGGAACAGCTTTACCACCTGATGCTTCGTAACCGAGCGCACTGCTTTTTCGTTGTGCCCAGGTTTTGAGCTTCACTTTGCTACCAGACTCTTCTTCTATATCGGCGTCAGCTTCCGCGTCGGCGTCCGCCTCTTCATGGTCTCCTTCATCCGCCGATTTTCCCTTGGTAAAGCTGATGATATTCCAGGTGTCTGCAAGTTCCCTATCGGAAACGCCACATGAAATAGCGTAAAGAATACAAGCACCAGCCGGCGCCTCATCGAGATGGAAGTCATTACGATGCAGTAGATAATACGCCGTTGGCTCGTCCAATCGCTCAGCCAACGCTAGGTCGTCAGTATTTTCTTGTTCACCAGCCAACACTCTCCCAACAACAAAGTCTACGACGATACGCCTTACGTGCGTTAAAAACTCGGAAACTGCCATGAGCTGGCCAGGGTCGTTAGCCTTCTTGACAACAGGGTGTTTGCTGTAGGCTTCAAGTGCCGGCCCCGTCCCCGCCCAGACAAAGTCCGGGCCGCGAATACCCGCGTCCCAGAAATCCCGGAGTTTCGCGCGAATGTTCCGTGTCATATCCTCCAAAACTTGATTGTCCCAACCTGGCCGGGAGGCATCAGACCGTTTCTTGCATACTAGCCACACGGAGGATGAAAGGGCAGCCGATGCGTTGGCGCGCATGCGTCCAGACCGCTCGGTCTGAATCGGCCATGAGCTATCCACTACGAATCCGGCGCGAATCATTGCGGAAACCAACGTCTCCCATGCGTCAGGTTGCTTATGCGCAAACACGATGACTAAGCGACCGTGTATATCAAGCGCTGAATTACACGCTTGGAATGCGCGGAACATTCCATCCTCATAAGTTGTTTTGGATAGAAATGCATCGCCGTTGTGTCGACTTGAGTCGTCTATCAATTCACCATCCTTTACTGAGTGATTCCACTTCGGCGAAAGTTCCAGATTAAAGGCGGCATCTATCTCTGGCGTTAGGCCATGTGTGGCTCTTCGGAGCCAGACGTAAAAAAAATCCATCAAATCTGAATACGGGATTGCATCATAGTAGGGAGGATCGGTTACGATAATGTCAGCCTTGATATTACCGATTCCAATGGCTGACTGGTTTAGTGAATCGGCGAGTATGTCCGTAGGGGATGCGTTGCTTACGTGCTGACAAACCAGTTGCACCCACTCAATTTCACCTTGGTAATTTCCACTGGCTGTTGCCAGTGGATTTGACTCGGCAAAGTCCCACAGAATTGGCAAAGCAAAACGCGCAAATGTCTGCTCGATTTTCTCGGCTGGCATATTCCAAATACAGAGGCAACTTCCCCGATTGGCCATTCGATCGATGGCAAGTGCAAGATATGCTATCACGCTCTCAAGCCATGAATTGGGGTATGATAATTCATTCATGGCTTCTTTTGCTGCGCGGGTACAGTTCACAAAAGTTCCCAGCGCCAGAAGCTGACGGGAGCTGAAGAGCTTGTTCCATTGATCAATACCGTAAAGAGGTACCCTGAAACCTAACGCCTCCTTACTAGGCAGCTGTTCGGAAGGTATCCCGAACGGAATGTTGGAAAACGCATTTGAAACGAATCTCTCCGTTTCATAGGTCAACTGGATTTCATGCAACGTTGGCAGGCGGTATTCTTTCCCATTACGTCCGTCTACGACCACCGCCGTGTTAACTACACCCAAACGCCCTGCCTGTCCCTCTAGGCGGATATCCTCCATTGTCATGATCGCAGGGCAACATGGGCACTTTGCCCCCGAGCGAGACATCGTGCCAAAGCCGATGCGCTTGTCGTGTTCGCGGCGTTGCGCTGTGTTGCCGCCCTTAACTGGAACGTTCCTCTCGATATCAAACACCATGCTTGTCTTATCAGGATTTGGCACCATCGTGAGAAGTACGCGCTTCGTCTCTTTCTTACAGAGCCAACGAGTCTTAAGAAGCGGAATAGCCGCGCGGCAGTTTTTGCATTGGACGGTACGTGCCCATAGATACGCTACTGTGGGCTTGGCTACCCATCGTGGATTTCGTTTATCGGTTAGGTATTCCGTACTGAATACCGCGTTCATATCATCGACGTCCGCCTTGCCGTCGTCTTTTAGCGGAACCAGCCGAATAGCTTGCTTCTCGTACGGTTTGAGATTCTTCAGATCGAGAGGCTCAAAGTCTGCATATGTCGGATAGAAACGAGCGATTTCTCGTCTTGCTCGATCGAACACCCACTGGCCCCATGCTCGTAACTGCCATGAAAGGGTCCGTTTTAGGCACACGTCCAGAATCTGTTCTATCTTTCAGAAAAAGATCTTCAGCAAATGTTTCCTTCTGTTTTTTTGTTTGCTTCGTTCTCCCGGCGAGATGCGGATGCGCCTTATAGAAAGAATTCATGAAGTCTTCGTTGTGAAGAATGAAGTCAGGCAGCGGGAATGTTTTACCAGCGAGCTTCTGTGGATATTCAAGCGTGCATTTCAAGATGAACCACGCGACCGGATTGATGTCGACCGCAGTAACGTCGCACCCGAGACGCGTCGCCTCCAGTGGAATTGCACCGCCGCCAGCGAATGGATCGAGCACTTTCGGAGCGCGGCCACCATAGGCTTTGCGGATTTCCTGTCTGAACCATTCCAAATCTTCTTTGTTCTCCGTCTCCCGACCCCAATGCAAAATGCCGCCTTCGGTAATTTCCTTGTCCCGTTCCACGATCTCACCGTTCGGCATCTTTTTCTTTTCAACCTTCTTTACCACCTTGCCGCCAATCTTTTCGCAAAGCTCCTTTCGCTTCTCAGGCGTCCCGGGATCCGGTAGGAGCGTAGCAATTAACGCCGCCCGGCTAGCAGCCAACGGCCGCCGCGCCGGCCAAATATGTAGAGTGGAAATATGCCCATGCCGCACATTCTTCTCATGGACCGAGTCCAATGAAGCCTGTTTCAGCGGAAATGCGTGTTCAATTAACCGGGACGTGTCGTTTTGCCTCTCGTCCATTTGTAACCTCACCACTCTGCAGGTTTTGTGAAGGAACCATGCGGGTCCGTAAGCGTTGACGCAAACTGGCTGGCGGCTAAAACTCCCGGCCGGATGTGCTTGTAAAACGTCGCGTGTTGCTGGAGCATTCTCGACGGACGCTGTTGCGGGTTCAGCACCCCGATCGGTTTGCCTAGATCATTTTTGACGATTTGGACCGCCGTCACCAAATCGGAATCTCCACTGACAATGACAGCGGACTCGTAGCGATTTTGATAGGCGTCATGGAGCAAATGTACCGCTAAATTGACATCAGAACCCTTTTCTTCGGTCTTGATGACCAAGACAGTTTTGGGTTGATCCAATCCTGGGTTAGCGAGGGGCATCCTGACGTTGTGACTCAAGAAGTGCCCGAAGATGACTTCTAGATTTGGAATCGTCGCCAGAGCACGCAGATAAACCTGCTGCCGTTTTGGAGCATCGGGGCTGTTCGGAAGCGACTTAACGTGGGCAGTGAAATATTTGATGCGCTCGATCTGATGGTTAGGCAGCAAGATGCCGCACAGCCCCGCTAGATCCAACCACTTGTAAGGGGTGCCTTTGACGCAGCCGAAATAGAGGTTGAACGCGTCAATGTAAACATACGTTTTCATTAACGCGCCCCCAAAAAGCAAGAGCCGCCCCCGAAGGAGCGGCTCCGCGCCCTGCTGATTGAACAGTCAGGGGTGATGATGTGTGAAACCTTAACTTCTGTGCAGAGGAATGTCAAGTTCGCCTTCATCGGCTGCTTTTCAAAAATCTTGCGTGTTGACGCGAGTAACGTTTCTTCAGCGCCTGTTTTTTTGGATATTTCCCAGCGAGCCGTCTAGCTGGGTCGATTAGGCTATTTAGCTGGCCGATTATGGGTAGATTCGACAAGGCAGTCATCGACGGATTCCATAGTTCGGTCGATGAATTATCGATGGATTGAACCGGAAAAGGGCTGACGGCACGGGGTCCTAGGTCGCGCTTCCCGTCACCGCGCCGATTAGAGGCGCGTCGATGGATTGCGCCAATACACCAATAGATTATCGCTGGATTCGCGCTCCTCCGCTTGATGATTACCTCATAAAGGTTGACGATTAGTTGATGATTTTTACCGGGCTTGCAGCACGGTAAGTCGCGGCCAAACCGTGGGGCTATATGACAAGGTACGGCGGTTGCGAATTTTGAGCCGGCCGGTTGCGGATAATTGCGGATATTTCTCGAAGGACGGCCTCCGTAAATGTTGCGCCAGCCAGTGATTTTTTGGACCTGGCCTACTGTTGGTCTCTTTTGAGCTGGCCGGTTGATTCGGGGCTTTCGTCGGTTGATTATCGGTAGAATCGGGGAAATCACCGGACGAAATACTGGACTCGTGAGATGATAATCGGCTGATTCCAGGATTACGGTTTTCCACTCTAGTCCCAGTCGATTTATTTCTCGGCTTTGGCGCCGGATTGTCGCTGGATTCCAGGTTCCAGGGTTTACGATTACGGGAAGTCGCTTTACGATTGCTTTACGATTCGGCCCATCGGCTGCATGTTCTACGGGTGACGGAATTTGACGATTTCCATAAATCATCTGACGACCGTCTGACGATTTCGATTTGATTTCAGTTAAATGGCTAATCTGACGATTACGAGGTTTCA
>CAYPHJ010000194.1:0-5135 GCA_964410485.1 uncultured Syntrophobacteraceae bacterium | reverse complement strand
GATTTTCTTTTCAAGCGGGTGACTGAGTTTTGCATAAGTTCAATTTTCAAAGGAGCTCACGAAGGTCGGATAAAGACTTTAAAAATATTTCTTTCCTTCGTATTACTATGGCTGAAAGTTTTCTCCATCTGCGCAAATTTTCAGGCATTCGGGTCGTAAGTTGCTGAATCAATGAGAAAATACCGCCTCACCACGAAGGACACGAAGGCCACGAAGAAATACTTTTCTTCTGTTGCCCCTTCGGGGCAACATCTATTTTCCTTCGTGCTCTTCGCGATCTTCGTGGTGAAATATGTGGCTTCATTTGGTTGCGGCTCTGCCGCGCTAGGCTCTTCGTGGCCTTCGTGGTCATATCCTACTCCCGCTTGGGAAGCTGCGGAAGAGTCTTAGAATAGCAGTTATGGACGATATCCGTTTTGTAGATACCACCATTCGCGACGGCCATCAGAGCCTCTGGGCGGAAAACATGACCACGGGGATGATGCTGCCGGTAGCAGAACGCCTCGACCGGGCTGGTTTCGACGCTATCGAGCTGATCTCCAGCTCGCATTTGAAGAAGTGCGTCCGGGAATTGAAAGAAGACCCGTGGCAACGCGTCCGTTTGATGCGGCAGCGGGTGACCCGCACGTCCCTTCGGTTGAACGCCGGCAGGTTCAGCGCCTTCGACATCACGCCAAAATCCATGTACCGGCTCTTTATGGAGCGCATGGCCGCCAATGGCATCCGCGAGGCGCGAATATCGGAAGAGTGGAACGATCTCGCCGGGTGGCAGCATAAAGTCCAAGTCGCTCGCGATGTCGGCATCAACCCGGTCATCAATCTCATTTATTCTGTCTCGCCCAAGCACACCGACGAATACTACGCGTGCAAAACCCGTGAGGCCGCATCGTTGAAGGTCAACCGGTTGTGCCTGAAAGACCCGGGCGGCTTGTTGACGCCAGAGCGCGTGAAAACGTTGGTGCCGATCATTTTCGACAACGCCGGCGGGACCCCCGTCGAGCTGCATACACATTGCACGACCGGACTGGGACCGCTGTGCTGCCTTGAAGCCGTGAAGCTTGGGATCAGAATCGTCAATACCGCCCTCCCGCCGCTGGCCGATGGCCCTTCGAACCCATCGCTTTTCAATGTAGCAAAGAACCTCCGCACGCTGGGCTACCAAACGCTCATTGATGAAGCGCTGCTGAAGCCTGTCTCGGAGCACTTTACGATTATTGCCAAGCGCGAGGGCTTTCCTATCGGCGCACCGGTAGAATACGACTACACACAGTATCAGCATCAAATTCCCGGCGGGATGATTTCGAACCTGCGCCATCAACTGCGTAAGGTCGGTATGGAACAAAAGCTTGCCCAGGCGCTGGACGAAACAATGCGGGTCCGGGCCGAGCTTGCCTACCCCATCATGGTCACTCCCCTCTCCCAGTTTGTCGGAAGCCAGGCGGCCATAAACGTCATTGTCGGTGAACGGTACAAGGAAGTTACCGATCAAATCATCCAATACGCGCTCGGTTATTGGGGTTGCGAGGGTGCCGAACTGATGGATCCGGAAGTAAAAGCCAAAATTCTTGACCGGGCGCGCGCCACTGAGTGGGCGCGATGGCAGCCGCCCGAGCCTAGCGCCCAGGAGGTGCGGAAGAAGCTTGGCGCCGAAAATGTTTCAGATGAAGAGTTGTTGCTGCGTTGGAACCTTGACGCGGAGGAGATTGCCGTGGCGCGCGCGGCAGGCGTGCCCAAGGAATATCTCACTTCAAAGCAACCCCTCGTCAATCTAATCGACGCCCTGGCCAAGCGAACGTCTTACCGGCAGATCGTCGTGCAAAAAGGAACAACCGTGATCTCGCTGCAGCAAGCTGCCCCACAGTCTGTTACGCAGGGCACCGGCTAGGTAGGAGCGAATCCGATCGCCACCGGGAACCGGTAGTGTTCAAGGTTCAAAAGTTCAAATGTTCAATACCAGAACCGGAATGCAAATCGGGAATCTCTGAAGTTTTGATGTCTGACATGATGGAGCGGTTCTTTTTTTTGAGTGGGGCAATAATGGGCCTCCTTGGCGTTGCCTTGGGGGCGTTTGCAGCGCACGGGCTGAGATCGCGTTTGCCCGTTGATCTGCTGGAGATCTTCGAAACCGGTGTGCGCTATCAGATGTATCACGCGCTCGCGCTGCTCGCGGTTGGCTGGGCGGCGTCCCGTTGGCCGCATGCCAGCACGCATGCGGCTGGTTGGGCTTTTATTGTCGGCATCGTTGTTTTTTCCGGCAGCCTTTACGTTTTGAGCTTGACGGGCATGCGTTGGTTCGGCGCCATCACACCGATTGGTGGCGTGGCTTTTCTCGTCGGATGGGCTCTGCTCATCTGGAGCGCGTGGCGATGACAGAGTGGAGCACTGGAGTGATGGAGTAGTGGAGTGATGGGTGAAGATGTGAAAATGCATGGTTTGGCCTCATTGGTCTTTTCAACAGTGTATCGTCTCGTCATCCAGGTTTTCCCGTCCAGCACTCCAAGACTCCAGTACTCCAACGGTCCATTTTTTTCCTCTACGTTGACTGTCTGGTGAGCTTCGAGTAGTTTTGATCTTGATGATCATCGGGGTTCCCCGGGAAATCAAAGAAGAAGAAAACCGCGTAGCCGTCACCCCGACCGGAGTGGCTGCTTTCGTCTCGCGCAATCACAAAGTATTGATCGAAAAAGGTGCCGGTGTTGGCAGCGGATTTTCTGACCGGACCTATGCCTCCGCTGGCGCTGAAGTGGTCGAGAGCGCGCGGCAGGTTTGGCATGAAGCCGAACTCATCATGAAGGTAAAAGAACCCCAGCCATCGGAGTTCACGTTTTTGCGCCGCCGCATGATCATCTTCACTTACCTGCATCTGGCCGCCAATGAAACGGTGACCCGCGCATTGCTCGAGCAGAAGGTCACCGCAATCGCCTATGAAACCATTCAACTCGAGGACGGTTCGCTGCCGCTATTAACTCCAATGAGCGAGATTGCCGGACGATTGTCCATCCAGGTCGGTGCCTGGTGCTTACAAGCCGAAAATGGCGGGCGCGGTGTGCTTCTCGGCGGAGCTTCCGGCGTGAGACCCGGAAAGGTGGTCATTCTCGGGGCCGGCACGTCTGGCACTGCGGCGTGTCAGGTCGCCACCGGTATGGGCGCCTATGTCAGCATTCTCGATATTAATCCTTCGAAGCTGCGTTACATCCACGATCTGCTCGGAGGCCGCCTCACCACGTTGATGTCCAACCGCGCCAACGTGGAAGAGGAAGTTGTCGATGCCGATCTGGTGATCGGCTCGGTTTTGATTCCCGGCGCCAAGGCCCCGAAACTGGTTTCTCGCTCGCTGGTAAGGCGCATGAAGCCGGGATCGGCCCTGGTGGACATTTCCATCGATCAGGGCGGCTGCGCCGAGACATCCCGCCCTACGACGCATCGCGAGCCCATTTACATCGAAGAAGAGGTCGTTCACTATTGTGTCACAAACATGCCGGCCATCGTGCCAAACACGTCGACCTACGCATTGACCAACTCAACGCTCTCGTACGGACTGGAGATAGCCAACCGGGGCTTTCCACAGGCGCTTAGCCGCAACGCCGCGTTGGTCAAAGGACTCAACACTTTCGACGGGAAAGTGACACATCCCGGTGTGGCGGCGGCCGTCAAGCTGCCGTTGACTCGGGTCGAGGAGGTAATTCTTGCATGAGGCTAGTTACGCGCGCCGATTTCGATGGCCTGGTTTGCGGAGCATTAATAACCAAATGCGAAACCATCGACTCTTATCTTTTCGTCGAGCCGAAATTCATGCAGGATGGCCAAGTCGCGATCCATAGCGGCGACATCATCGCCAACCTTCCGTATCATCCGAACTGCACGCTGTGGTTCGACCATCACATAACCAATACGATGCCGGATTTTGTGCGACCTATCATGCCGGGCAGAGGGGGCTTTCGCCTCGCGCCCAGCGCCGCTCGTGTCGTCTATGAGTATTATACCGAAACCGCGGATTCCGATGATCCCGCCCACGCAGCCCGGTTGGCGTTTTTGCATTCCGATCGGATAAGAAATTTGCTCGCGGAGGCCGACAGAATTGACTCTGGCAAACTCGAGCGCCACGACGTGTTGACTCCCCAGGGCTATGTATTGATCTCCATGACTACCGATGGAAAATTCGTCGAGGACGAGCCTTATTGGCGGCGGGTGATCAATTTGTTGCGCGATGCAACTTTAGAGCAGATGCTCGAAGATCCGGAAGTGCGGCGGCGCTGCGAACAGATATTGGCCGAACAGGAACGTTTGCGACAGATTTTACTGGAACGTACGAGCATGCAAGGAAACGTTATTTTTGTTGATCTGCGCGGCCTCGAACAGATTCCCGAGGGCAACCGCTTCTTGATCTATACCCTTTTCCCCGCAGGAAATATTTCCGTCAAGGTCGCCGAAGACAATCAAAGAAAAAATACCACGGCCATCTCGGTAGGCTACAACATCTTTAACCCGACCTCCACAGTTAACGTGGGAGAACTGATGCACCGTTATGGCGGCGGCGGTCACAAAGTCGTGGGCTCCTGCCGCGTTCCCGACGACCGAGCGGAGCAGGCAATCGAAGAGATTGTCGCGGCCGTGAAAGAAAGGAGCTAGCGCGAATTTTTCATGGTGAACTCCGCTCCAATGGATTAGCGGGCAACGCGCAACGAAAACAACCTTTCACCAGGAAGGTCACGAAGAACCTAGCGCGGCAGAGCCGCAACCAAGGGAGAAGCAGATTTTTTCACCAGGAAGTGATTCATGATCTTACGCTCGCCCACATACGATGAAAGTAGCCCCACACCACCGCAGGACTGTCATCCTGAACCCTTCGGCAAAGCTCAGGATAAACTCCGTGAAGGATCTGCTTTTGAATGACCGACGACCGAGGACCGCTGACCGACGAACAAGCAGATTCTTCGTCGCGGCGCTCCTCAGAATGACATTGCGATAATGGCTCCCAGCACGACAGACGGGCAAGCCCCCCACCCCAATTTTCAAAGGAGTGTTTCATTAGCTTACGCTCGCCCGCAAAAGAATGAAAATGGTGCCTTTCCCTCGTACAGCAGGACTGTCATCCTGAACCCTTCGGCAAAGCTCAGGATAAACTCCGTGAAGGA
>CAYPHJ010000193.1:0-5173 GCA_964410485.1 uncultured Syntrophobacteraceae bacterium | reverse complement strand
TTGGTAGAGAGAGGTATCGCTTTCCTGTATATGACGAAGTATGTGACCCTAATGTCTTTTAATCGCGGAATCTCAATATGCTTTAAGTATCCTTCCCTTAAACCGGCCTCTGCGCTGCCTCGATAGAAAAGACCTATACCCAGACCAGCTCGCACATATTCCTTTACAGGTTCTATAGAGTCGCACCACATCACAACATTCAATTTAAGTCCCATTTTTTCGATCTCTTCTGCGATCCTGCCTCCCTTCATTATAACAAAAGGGGCTTGTGCTAGTTCGGCTTCATCGAGTTTTCTTTTCTTAGCCAACGGGTGCCTAGCGGAGACAGCGGCCACGATCTCTTCGGAATGAATTGGTTCAGTAATGATCTGAGGATGATCAGGGTGAGTAATGGTGAGCGCAATTTCAACCTCGGCATTGAGAACCATTTCTTTTATGGCGTGAGGGTACCCTGTTCGCAAAGTGGGGTGGACAGTAGGGTGGAGTTTCACAAACGATTTCAGCACAGCAGAAAGGAAAAATGCAGCGGGGCTAGGAGTGCTACCCACTATGAGGCTTTCAGCTCTTCCCTTAGCGACTCTACTCTCGAATGTTCTTTTAAGTACCTCTATCTGTTCTAGAATAGGTTTGACTGTAACCTGAAATAACTGCCCCTCTTCTGTAAGTCTAATTCCGCGCCCGCTCTTCACGTAGAACTTCAGTCCATATTCGTTCTCAAGAAGCCTGAGATGCTTAGAGACAGACGGCTGACTGACTCGGATCTCTCGTGATGCCTTCGTAACATTGAGATGTTTGGCTACGGCTGCAAAGATCTTTAGCTGATGGAGAGTCATAGCAATAATTCTAAAGGGAATCAGCGATAGCCTTTTTTCTATGGTTAGCATGAAATTTATATATTGGACAAGCGCCCTTCGCAGAGCCTAATGTGAGGGGGCAGTAGCTGAAGAAAAGGTGCTTTCTGGCGCTTTTTGTATGATGAAGATTCAATCCCAATTCCAGGAGGCGGACACATGAGAAAACCACGGATAGCAATTTTGGGCGCCGCCCTGTTCTTCCTGAGTGGAACGGTAACCTACGCGGGCACGGAAGCTGCAGCTAATGACTTCTACAAAGGAAAGACTATCCGTTTCGTTGTCGGCTTCTCCCCAGGTGGCGGATTCGACCTTTATACCCGGCTTATCGCTCGCCACTTCGGTAAACATGTTGCGGGTAACCCCGGTGTCATCGTCCAGAACATGCCGGGGGCGGGCAGTATGATTGCGGCCAACTACCTGTACAACGTAGCGAAGCCTGACGTTACCATAGGAAACTGGATTGGCCCCGTCGTCCTGCAGCATGTCATAGGAAATCCAACAGCCAAGCTTGACGGACGGAAATTCGGCTGGTTAGGCGCGCCCACTCCGGACACGAACATCTGCTTTGTGAGAGATGGCGCTGGTATCAAGTCGGTGAAAGAGTGGTTTGCCTCGGACCGGCCCCTGGTTTTCGGAGCCACGGCCCCTGGCGGCGCGACGCACGGTGTTTCTTCGCTGCTCAAGGCGGCCCTCGAACTGCCCATGCAAATTATATCAGGTTACCCAGGTACATCCGCGATTCGAGCAGCTATTATGCGCGACGAGCTGGACGGTGGGTGCTGGAACTGGGAGTCGCTGAGAGCTAGCTCGCTCGAAAAGTTTCAGACCGGGAAGTACATTGCGCTTATCCATCTCACGGCCGAACGGCACCCGGAGCTCAAGGAAGTCCCTGTGGCGATGGAGTATGCTGCGACCGATCGAGCACGCGAGATCCTCAGGCTCGCCGGGGTGGCCTTCAGCACTGGCCAGCGTCCTTATACCGTGCCACCAGCTACGTCGCCAGAGCGGCTAACGATCCTGCAGAAAGCCTTTATGGACACGCTCAATGATCCGGAGCTAAGAGCGGATGCCCAAAGAGCCGGGCTGCAGATCTTCCCCGTCGATGGGCCGACGATAGCCCGACTTATGATCGAACTCTACGAGATCAAGCCCCAAGTCAGGGAGGCGGTGAAGGAGATCTTTTTGTCACGCAAGTAACGACCGAGGAGAAAAACCTTTTGGCGGACCTTTTCTCTGACAAATTATTTGCTAACGACAAATTCGGAGCGGGCCGTTGACACTCCCATAGAGTTGGAGTATGGGGCAATCAGGGCCAAACGCGATGGAGAACCCGCATGTCGATCGAGGCGGACTTCGCCGGCCGGCCTCGACCGAAGCGCTTCGGCGTTACTGGCATCCGGTAGCGCGCTCTAACGAGGTTACCGATAAACCGATTCAGGCAATCCTGCTCGACCAGCCGTTGGTGCTGTGGCGCTCCGGCGCACGGGTGGCCGCCTTTTACGACCTTTGCATTCATCGGGGTACCCCGCTGTCGCTCGGCTGGATCGATGCCGGCGAACTGGTGTGCGCTTATCATGGGTGGCGTTATGCGGCCAGCGGCGCCTGCACGCGCATCCCTTCATTGCCTCCCGATCACCCCAGCCCTCCAAAGGCGCGTGCAAACGTGTTCCATGCCGACGAGCGGTACGGATTGATATGGGTGTGCCTGGATGAGCCGAAGGCTCCGATCCCCGAATTCCCCCGAGAGTTCCATGATCCCGCTTTTCGGTGGGGGCCGTTTTCCTCGGAGGGCCGCTGGAAGGCGAATGCAGCACGGATGGTCGAAAACCTCGCTGATTTTGCTCACTTTCCCTGGGTGCATCCGGGCATTTTGGGAGATCGTACTGATCCGCAATGCGATCCCATTGAGGTAAAGCCGGTCGAGGGCGGATTTCAGTACGAGATTCCGCAACCCGTGAACCGCTTGCGGCCTGATCTCGAAGCGAGGCAGATTTATACGGTTATCCTTCCGTTCATGGTGATCATCCAGAGATTTCAGCCGGGGAGCAGCGAGCGCCAGACGAACGTCTTTCTCTGCTCTCCCGTGCGAAAAAATGAAACGAGATACTTCGCTTTCTTGGGCCGCAACTTCCAAGGCTACCTTTCCGATGAGGAAGTGCTGAACAGGCACTATTTGATCTTTCAGCAAGACCGCGCCATTGTGGAATCGCAGCGGCCCGAGGAATTGCCTCTCGATCTGAGCGAAGAGCTGCATCTGCGTGGCCCGGATTCGCCGGCGATAGAGTATCGACGGCGCTTGCGCACGTTGGGCGTGGATTGGACATAGGCCCTCACAACGGGCTGAATTCGAGCTTGTCCTATATTATCACGAGCGAAAGCGAGGGAGGATGCAATGGCAAGAAAAATCTGCTCCCTTATGTTTGCGCTGGGAATACTTGGCTTTCTGAAGGCTTCGCCGGCCGCGGCGCAATCATTTTTCGAAGGCAAGACGATCCGCATCGTTGTCGGATTCTCCGCCGGTGGCGGGTTCGACACTTACTCCCGCACCATTGCGCGCCATCTGGGCAGACACATCCCGGGCAATCCGAGCATCATCGTCGAAAACATGCCCGGCGCCGGCAGTCTCATTGCGGCGAACCATATGTACAGAGTCGCTAATCCGGATGGTCTCGTGATCGGAAATTTCCACGGATACATGATCCTGAACCAGGTGGCGGAGCGAGCCGGAGTCGAGTTCGACGCGCGAAAATTCGGCTGGATCGGGGTACCCGTAAGCGATACAGGCGCCTGCGCGCTTACCGCCGCCAGCGGTATTACGAACCTCGATCAATGGAAGGCGGCCAAAACCCCGGTTAAGTTAGGAGCGGTCGGAGGCGGTGGAGACGCGACCTACACCCAGGCAAAGCTTCTAAGAGAAGTCCTTAAACTTCCGGTGCAAATCGTGGCCGGCTACAAGGGGACTGCGGAAGTTCGTCTGGCTTCCGAGGCCGGAGAGCTCGCCGGAGGCTGCTGGCAGTGGGAATCCATCAAGTCGATCTGGCGCAGGGCGCTCGACGCAAGGGAAGTCAACGTGGTGCTCCAGTTGACTCCGGAACCCCATAAGGAGCTTCCCAAGGTTCCTTTGGCCATAAGCCTTGCCAAGACCGACGAGGCGCGTATTTTGCTGAGAACGGCGGTTCAGGACCCTAACGCTATCACTCGCCCTTATTCGGTGCCTCCGGGCACGCCCCCAGATCGAGTGCAGATGCTCCGCAGGGCTTTTATGGCCACCATGCAAGATCCGGCGTTTCTCGCCGACGCGAACAAGGCCAAGCTCGATATCAATCCGATGAGCGGAGAGACGCTGGAGAAGATTGTTGCGGGTTTCTTCGAGGTCGATGCCGCTATCCTACCGAAACTTAAGGCACTCCTACAGTAAAAAAATAGGGGCCTAAGATCTCGTAAAGTGCTAAAAGAGCGCCGCCGCGGGCTTCAAAAATTCACTGTGCTAAACTGACTCGCCCGCCAAAATAGCTCTAGCATCCAAGCCATTGGATGGCTTGAAGAACTGCCCCTTGATGGGGTACCCGCGTACTAATGATGACGTGCCCCGTATCGATCGAATCTTCGGTTAGTTCTCTTAGGCGGTTGACGAATGCCGCTGATGGCTGCTTACCTAAGAGCACCTGCTCGCGCGTTCGCGGTTGATAAATCACGGCTCCGTTCTCTGTTACGATATAATCGAACAAGGAAACACGGCGGCAAACAGCTAGTAGATCATCGAGTCGTCTGCCGGTCAGGAGTATTGTTCGGCGACCTGACGTCCGCAGCCGCTCAATCGCGGCCAGAGCAGCAGCTTCTACTTTTCCGCTCCTAGCGATAGTGCCGTCATAATCTGTTGCCAGAACTAAGTAACGCATTTGTTGTTTTTTCGATCAGAGTTTTTTTGGGTTCTGGCAGACCCCTAAACCCGTGACGCTCATGTCAAGTATCGATCGTGGCAGATATGCACGCCCACTGGGCATGCTGGCGTGCGCCGGACGAACGAATGCATCCGGCGAAACGCGTGCATTACAACTCCGCATCGGTTGGCGTAACAATGCTCGCATTGGGGCCTAACCCTGCTCGCGCGTTGCTTTGTCGATCGCTTGGAACAAGTCGGCGGGAGAAAACGGCTTTGAGAGGAGCGGCGTCTGAAGATTAAAAGCGGTTTTGCACAACGGCGCATCGGCGAAGGCCGAAATCAAAATGATCTTGGTGTTCGGGTTTGTCTGCTTCAGCCCTGTTGCGATTTCAGTGCCTGAGAACCCTGGCATCCGAACGTCAAGAATGATCAGGTC
>CAYPHJ010000192.1:0-5191 GCA_964410485.1 uncultured Syntrophobacteraceae bacterium | reverse complement strand
ATGGTGCCTTTCCCTCGTACAGCAGGACTGTCATCCTGAACCCTTCGGCAAAGCTGCTCAGGATAAACTCCGTGAAGGATCTGCTTTGTAGGGAGGACCGGGGACGGAAGACCGGAGACCGGAGGAAAAGCAGATTCTTCGTCGCGGCGCTCCTCAGAATGACATTCAAAAGGCTCCAAGGCGGATCCGAGAACAAGGGCGGCCGAGGTTCCCCCAATTTTCATAGGAGCGTGAAAGGAGTTTGGCAATGAGCACAGCCAATGAGCAAAGCCGGGCGCTGCATGTGGGCACGTTTTCCGGTTGGTATCGTTTCGAAGAGGACGGACGTGAATGGAAGCAGGTCAAACGCGACTTGAGCTACTGGACGCTGACTTGTCTGTCCATCGATCCTGAAAATCCCCGGTTGATCTATGCCGGCACGGAGCATTCCGGCTTGTTCTATACGACCGACGGCGGCGCGCACTGGGCGCGTTCCAATCCAAACGTCCCCAAGATGATGCTCTTTTCCCTCCTGGCGTTGCCCGGCACGGTGATGGTCGGCACAGTTCCTTCGGCGGTCTACAGAAACAAAAACGGTGGCTGGGAAGAACTGGAAGGCGTGCGGGCAAACAGTGCGGGCGCAACATTCCCGCCCAGCCCGGAGCTCCAGTCGCGCACTCGCTATTTGACCTTTGACCCCTCCTCACCCAATCGCCTTTACGCCGGCATCGAAGTGGGTGGTTTGTTGCTAAGCGACGACGCGGGCAGTAGTTGGCAGCCGGCAAACAACGGTCTCACCGATTCCGACGTTCATGAGGTCCTTGCCTGCGCAACAAATCGGGGAATGGTTTTCGCAGCCTGCGGCGATAAGGCTTTTCGCAGTTTTGATCGCGCCGCCAATTGGGAAGAGATCACTCCTTCGACTCATGATTACGGCATGTGCGTGGCCGAAGACGGCAGCGGCAATATTTACCTCGGAAGCGCCAAGGGACGGCCGAATACGTGGATTCGAGAAGAAGGCGCCAACGCCGCCATCTTTCGCAGCCGCGACAAGGGATCCCGCTGGGAGCCGGTAATCGAAAAACTTAAAGGCGGCGTCATGCATATGTGCGCGACGCCTGACGGGAAAGGCGTGTTGGCAGGAACTTCAGACGGAACGCTCCTGCGGGTCGATGATTCGGGCGCGCGCGTCATTGTGAGCGGGCTGCCTTGCATCACATCCATGGAATTCGGCGCCTGACCGGTAATCGCGATTGCATTTCGCTTCTTGGCAACGTTTAAACGGCTGGAACTGTTGGAACGGCTGGAACTGCTGGAACCACCATTACACATATGAAACTCTACACATTCTTTCGCAGCTCGGCTTCTTACCGCGTAAGGATCGCGCTCAACATCAAAGGAGTACAGTACGAGCAGGTTCCCATTCATTTGCGGCGCGGCGGCGGCGAACAGTTTGCGGCGTCGTACAAATCGATTCATCCGCAGGCCCTGGTGCCGGCACTTGAAGACAGCGGCCGCATCCTGACGCAATCGCTGGCAATTATGGAGTATCTCGACGAGCGCTATCCAAGTCCGCCATTGTTGCCCAGCGAGCCGGCGGACCGGGCGCTGGTACGCAGTATGGCGCTGGTGGTCGCTTGCGAAATTCACCCCATTCAAAACTTACGTGTGCTCGTATATCTGAGACGGCAACTGAAGCACTCGGAGGAAGAGACCAACGCGTGGGCGCGCCATTGGATCGACCTTGGTCTGTCCGCGCTCGAGCGAATGGTGCTCGGGGGTTCCAGACGCGGCAAGTTTTGTTTCGGCGACACGCCGACTCTGGCCGACATTTGTCTCGTCCCTCAGCTCGCCAACGCCCGCCGTTTTGGTTCCGACCTTTCTCCATTTCCAACACTGGTCACAGTTGAATCCAATTGCATGGCTTTGCCGGCTTTTGCCAATGCCGCGCCGGAAAAACAACCGGATGCGGAGTAGCTCGCCGCTAAGCCGTAAACGGCGCCAGCCAACGTAATAAAACACTGCACCTGAGTTGCCGCTGGAGCGGCGCGCGACAGGACGATTGCCGCCGACTTATTCACCTCATGTTCGTAATAAAGCAGTTTCTAAAGACACTGATACTTCCTCCCATGCCCTGGATCATTTTGCTGCTGGCTGTCTTGGTGTTTTGGCGGCGGCCCTGGGCAAGAAAACTCCTCTTCGCCACCATCTGTCTGGTCATCGCTCTCCATAGCATCTTTCTCAGTTACGCGCTTCGCTATCCCTTGGAATCGCGTTACGTACCGCTCCTTGATCCGACAAAAGCAGAGCCCTATGACGTGATCGTCGTGCTGACCAGCGGCGTTGTCCCAGCGACAGGTTTGGTTCCGTTTCCGGCCCTCGATGAACACATGTTGCGGCGCTTGGACGAAGCTCTCCGCCTGTATCGCATCCGCCCCAAGCCGATCCTTGTCTCGGGTGGTCACGTAAATCCTTTCACGCCATCGGTGAATGAAAACCAGATCGCGCGCGATTTCTTGGCGCGTTTCGGCGTGCCGAAAAAACATATTCTCGGAGAGGAGCACTCGCGCGATACTTTCGAGAGCGCGCTCGAAGTGAGCAAGATTCTTCGCCAGAAAGGATGGAAGCGTTATCTACTTGTCACCTCGGCGGTGCACATGCCGCGGAGCATGCTGGCATTCGGCGCCGCAGCGCCGGAACCCATTGCCGCGCCGGGCGATTTTTCGCTCAGTGAATTGCAAATCACTCCGTTTGTGTTTTTTCCCAGCACAGTCGCCGCTCGCAGGATCTATGCTTCTCTGCACGAGTACATAGGTCTAGCCAACTACTACTGGCGTGGACGGATTTGGCAACCATAGTCGCTCCATAGCGGGGAAACATCTTTATTCTTTTATATTGTATTGAATCCGCCTTCCTGGTAAGAGGCGTACTAACTTTACAGGAGGTCATTCATGCGAGTCGTCGACGCCGTCTCACAAATACTCAAGCACGAAGGGATTGAGTTTTTGAGTTGCTATCCGACCAATACATTGATCGAGGCGGCAGCCACCGCCGGCATTCGCCCGCTCATTTGCCGCCAAGAACGGGTCGGTGTCGGCATCGCCGACGGCTTTAGCCGCGTGACCAACGGCCAACGCATCGGTGTCTTCACGATGCAAGCCGGTCCTGGCGCCGAGAATGCTTTTTCCGGCATCACCACAGCGTATTCCGACTCGGTGCCGCTACTCGCTGTGCCGATAGGCAACGCGCGCAACACCTCTCAAGTCCATCATTTCTTTCGCTCCGTCCAGGCTTATGCACCGGTGACCAAATGGACCGAAGAGATCGCTTGCGCCGATCAGGTTACCGATGTCATGCGGCGCGCCTTCAGCCTGATCAAGTTGGGACGCCCGGGACCGGTTCTCGTAGAAATTCCCGCCGATGTCGCGACCGAGGAAATTCCCGATGCAAGGCTCAATTACACGCCCGTCAAGCGTACGGTGAGCGGTCCAAACCCTAGAGACGTTGCCGCAGCCGCCCGCGTTCTCGCACAGGCTAAAAACCCGGTCATCGTCGCCGGCCAGGGCGTGCTCTATGCAGAAGCGTCCGGCGAGCTGGTCCAACTCGCGGAGCTGTTGCAGGCCCCTGTCACCACAACGCTCGAGGGAAAAAGCGCGTTCCCTGAAAACCATCCCCTGTCGCTGGGCACCGGTGCGGGCGTCATGCCGCTTCCGGTCTTTGAGTTTCTCAAGCGCGCCGATGTGATCTTCGCCGTCGGCTGCAGCATGACGCGCCACAGCATCGTTGCCGCGCCCATTCCGGCTGGAAAAACCATTATCCATGCGACCAACGATGAGCGCGACATCAACAAGCATTACATTGCCGATTATCCCATCCTGGGCGATGCCCGTCCCGTGCTCCAGCAGTTCATCGAAGCGGTCAAGGATGCCCAGGGAGCAAAATCGGCAAAGAAGGACGGCTCGGTCTCCGCCGAGATCCAAAAATACAAGGAGCCATGGCTGGCCCAGTGGTTGCCCAAGCTCACTTCTAAAGAAGTTCCCATCAACCCTTACCGGGTCATTTCGGAGTTCATGCGCACCGTCGACGCCAAAGAAGCCATCATCACGCATGATGCCGGAAGCCCGCGCAACCAACTCGTCCCCTTCTACCAGGCCACGACCCCGCGCGGTTACCTTGGCTGGGGAAAATCCCATGCGTTAGGCACCGGCCTCGGCCTCATCATGGGCGCCAAGATGGCCGCACCGGAAAAATTCTGCGTGAATTTCATGGGCGATGCGGCTTTCGGTATGACAGGTCTGGACTTCGAGACAGCCGTGCGCTGCAACATTCCAACTCTCACTATCGTGCTGAACAACAACTTCATGGCCGCTGAAACCCGTCATATGAAAGCTTCCCACGAGCTTTTTCAAACACAGAATCTCGGCGGCAACTACGCCGACATCGGCCGGGCATTGGGCGGCTGGAGCGAACGGGTCGAAGATCCGGAGCAAATCGCGCCCGCGATCCAACGCGCCAGAAAAGTCACCGAAGACGGCAAAGCCGCTTTGCTGGAGTTCATCACAAGCCGCGAAAGCAATTATTCAAGAATGGGCGAGTAGATGGGGAAGAGTTGAGGGTTGAGAGCAGAGCGTTTCATCCCTCCGTTTTCGTTCTTGTCTTTCCCACGTTCCACGAACACGGTTTTTTGTTTTATCCCTTACCCTTTGTCCTTTAGTTAGCTGTCATTCCGAGGAGCCTTGCGACGAGGAATCTGCTTTTGTTTCCCTGTGCTGTTTGCGCAGATTCCTACTCAGCCACAACATCGAACCTCCAACATTCGTTCGCTCCACGATCACGTCATTTTCTTTTATCCTTTATCCCTTTGCCTTTATCCTTTGGCTTACATCCCTTATCTTTTTGGCGTCCTTGACTCGCGCGCCCAAGGGGGAGCAGAATGGCTTTAGAGCGGTGACCACGGGTCCAAGAACTGGGTAAGAGATTTCGTCCCAGGGCGTCAGGACATGTCCGAATGGACACCAAATCCTGTAATCAGGAGCGCTAATCTCATTGTGGCACCGCTCTTCTCTATTCGAGATCGATCAAGGAGGCGGCAACAATGGCGATCACGTTGAATCACACGATTGTACCGGCACATGACAAGGAAGCCTCGGCGCCACCCTTGTCCAAAATCTCCCCTGGCCCCTCCCTTCGACCACGCTCAGGGCATGCTTTT
>CAYPHJ010000191.1:0-5226 GCA_964410485.1 uncultured Syntrophobacteraceae bacterium | reverse complement strand
CCGATGCCATACTGTTTGATTTTTTTTATCAAGCCCTGGCGGCTCAGGCCCAAAGCCTGAGCCGCTTTCTGTTTGTTCCCCCTCGATTCCTGCAGGGCGTTTTCGATCAGCTGGCGCTGGAATGCCGCAGCCGCGGCACGGAGCGAAGTCCCTGCCAGCCGCTTTTCGGGCGTTCCTGCTTTTGGCCGGGCGTTTCGGATTGCCGGGTGAAGGTCATTCTCGCCGATCGACCTTCCGCGTACTGATGCGACAACCCGTTTGATTTCGTTTTCCAATTCCCGTGTATTGCCGGGCCAGGGATAGCTTTCCAGACAGCCGAGCGCCGTCTCGGTCAGTTGCTTCGGACCTGTGCTTAGCGCTACGCAGTACTTGGCTAAAAAATAATTTACTAACAGGGGAATGTCCTCCGGTATTTCCCGCAGAGGGGGCATATGGATGTGAATCACTTTCAGGCGGTAATACAGATCGCCCCGGAAAGTTCCCTGCCGGATAGCAGCCTCGAGATTTCTGTTGGTTGCCGTTATAATTCGCAAATCGAGCGCGATCGGCGCTGTGCCTCCAATGCGGGTAACGGAGCGTTCCTGGAGCACGCGCAAAATTTTGGCTTGTGATGTCAGGCTGAGATCACCGATTTCGTCGAGGAAAAGCGTCCCGGTATTGGCTTCCTCGAATTTTCCGGCGCGGCGATCGACTCCCGTCGCGACACCCTTCTCGATGCCGAATAATTCCGCTTCGACGATGCTTTCAGGCAAAGCCGCGCAATTGAGAGCTACAAACGGCCGCTTTGCCCGCGGGCTGTTGTAATGCAAAGCTTTTGCGACCAGCTCCTTGCCGGTGCCACTCTCGCCTTCCACAAGGACGTCCACGGCGCTGTCGCGTATTTGATCGATCAATCGTACGATGGCTTGTATCCGATCGCTCATGCCGATGATATTGCGCGTTGAAAAACCAGCGCCAATCTCTTCGTGACGATCTTTCCGGCTCTCAACCGGCTGCTCCTCCAACCGTCTTTCAAGATGCGTCGTCTCGATCGTATCGGATACGTGCGCAGCGAGTATTTGAAGAATCTCCGCGTCCTCCTCCGTAAACCGTCCCTCTTTTTTGTTGATCGCCTCTCCCACCCCGATGATTTCGCCTTGCAAATTTCGTAGCGGCACGGCCAGTAACGTTTGCGTTCGATAGCCCGTCTTCAAGTCAACTTCCTTGAAAAACAGCGGGTGCTCGTACGCATCGGCCACGTTAATGGTTTGCCCGGTCATGGCGACGTTACCGGCGATTCCCAAACGGGCATCGAATCGTATGATCTTTTTCTCCTGCGTGATCACCGACCAAAGCTCGCATTTCTCGCGATCCAACAAGAAGATGCTCACCCGATCCGCCTGAAGTAGTTCCTTGGTTTCGATCGTGATCAGTTCAAGCAGGGATATCACGTCCCCGACCGAGGTCATCCGCCTACAGATCTGGAGAACGGCGCGCAACCTTTCCGAGTGGCTGGCCTCACGATCCATGTGGCCTGCCTAGCACAGTAACCAAATCACTGTCAACAAAAGTTGCGCAGCGCGCTACGTAAGTTACCCCTGGTAAAAAATCTTTGTGTACCACAGCTTTATCCCAAAAAAAGAGGACGAAACGTAAACCCGGGGCGCCACAGCTAGTCGGCCAACCAGGCGCTAAAACAAAGACGCCCCCAGTGAAACACGACAGAATCTCGCTTACATCTTCGGCACTTCTCTTGCTTCGGCTACTACCCGAACTGACTACCCCACCCGGCGGGGGGTTATCCGAGAGGGCGGCTGCTTCAACAGTTGACTCGCACTTTTTTACACCAACGGCGTTGGGTCCATGGCGAAGGCAATGATGAAGTACTGGGGGCTATCTCTCCTATTGACCACACTGCTTGTCAACGGAGTTCCTGCGACACAAAAACAAGTCAAGCGCCACCATGTCGCCCTGATCGTTGCCGGGTTACGTGATTCGGTTCCCCCACAAGTACAGGGCCTGCGCGATGGCCTGGAGGAGCTGGGTTATTTCCACGGGAAAAATATAATTATCGAGCTCGTGCGCGGCGAAGATTACAAAGAGCTCGCTAACAGGCTGAAAAAGTTATCGCAGCAAAAAATTGACGCGATTATCACCACGAGCGGGGCGGAAACAGCACTTGTAAAAAAATTCATAAAAACGGTTCCGATCATCTTCATGCCTGCAGGAGACCCGGTACGATCGGGCTTCGTCGATTCGTTGGCAAACCCCGGCAAGAACCTCACCGGCTTAAGTTTTTTTGGCGATTCCGAAGGGCTCGGTAAGCAACTACAGGTTTTCAAACAGGTCGTCCCTCCTATGCATAACCTCATGGTGCTTTACGACCAGCGAAAGGAGGGTATGACTTCTGCCGCAACTCTCGACGCCATAGAGAGTATCGCGACACAGCTCCCGACCCGGCTGATAAAAGAACCTATCAGCTCTGTAGCAGACGCAGAGCAGACCCTCAGACGCACATCGATAAACACAATGACGGGAATATTTCCCCTTTGCAGTCCGGTATTTAGGGCATTTAAAAAGATCGCTGTCATTGCCCTACAGAAAAGGCTCCCGCTGTTTGGGTGTAATGCCTCTCAGGTAAGTGAAGAGGGAGCCCTACTAACCTACTCCCCTGATATGCACTACATCGGTTATCGAGCCGCCCAGTACCTTGATCGTGTTCTTAAAGGGGCAAAGCCACAGAACTTACCTGTGGAAACGCCGAAAAAATTCGAGCTCGTTATCAATCTCAAGACCGCCGACGCAATTGGTCTCACCATCCCGCCTGAGATTCTGATCCTGGCCGACAAAGTGGTTCAATGAGAACGCCGGACCCCCAGGCCGCAAACGTCTGAAAGGTGTACGTTTGTATACACTGTGTATAAAAAGACACAGATTGATACCAAGACTGACATCCCGCCTACTAGCCCCATAGTTAAACATTTCTTCCGCACTACGATTGCTTACAAGTTACATCCGAGAGTCTCCGCATTGGCATGTCTCTTGTGTTGCCATCCTACTGGTCGTGCGGCGGCGAGCGGACGTGGGTAGCCAGGTCCAAGAATAGTTCTGTTGCAACCAAACATGCGGTCGGGTTAGAAATGTTGCCCGTAAATTCATCGGCCAAGCTGATCAAATGATTCATAAGATAAAGAGTGAGTTTCTACGAAAAACCCTGCCTCTAATGGGTCACCCGGGTTCCAGCCGGGTGCGAGCCGGACGGCTTGTCCGGCATTATTTTCTTGTGTCGCTTGTGCTTGTAACCGGCGGGCTGGCGGCCAGCGGAGCCCTGCAACTCTACTACTCCTACGTGGAAACGCGAGATCAGGTCGCCCTTTTTCAAGAGCAAGTTGCCGAGGGAGCGGCGTTCAGGATCGACCAATTCATCCTTAACCTCGAGCGCGGGATGAGGGCAACAACGAAAAGTCAGGATATAGCGCTCGAAGGCTTGTCGCCAAAGTACAAGTTTGAATTGGAAAGGCTCTTCCTGGCGTTTCCCGCCATCACCGAACTGGTGGCGATCGACCGCGAAGGGAAGCAACGAGTCCAAGTCAGCCGGTTTAAAGCGGTTTTACCCCGAAAAGATCGACAAGAAGCAATTCCCCGCCCTGAAATTCTTGATTCGGCCCTGAAAGGCAAGACCTACTTTGGTCCGGTCTATTCCCTGCGCGGCTCCGAGCCGTATATGACGATTGCGGTTCCGATCGAAAGGTTTGCGGGCAACGTCATCGGCGTTTTACAAGCCGAAATCAATCTTCGTTACATCGAAGAAGTTATTTCCGCCATCAAGGTAGGTACAGCCGGCTATGCATACGCCGTTGCCAGCTCTCGCGCGCTGCTCGTCCATCCGGACATGAGCCTGGTTCTGCAGCGGAAGGATGTGTCGGAACTCAACCAGGTGAAGGCAGCATTCCGAACTCCGCCCGGTCGGTTTCAGCCTACAGGACTGGTCACCGAGAATCTCTTCGGCGAAAAAGTGTTTAGCTCTTTCGCGCTGATCCCCACTTTGAATTGGGCGGTATTCATCGAGCGCCCGGTCAGCGAAGCCTATGCGCCGCTTTATGCTTCGCTTTTGCGCACTTCAGCTTTGCTACTCGGCGGGCTTGGAGTGGCAGTGTTCGCCAGTTTTTTAGTTGCCCGCAGGGTGGTTCGCCCACTGGAGGCGCTGAAGTGGGGCGTCGAGCGAATCGGGAAGGGCGATCTAAATCACCACATCGAGATCAAAACCGGCGATGAGATCGAAATCCTTGCTGAAGAATTCAACAGGATGGTGGCAGAGCTTAAAAAATCATACGCCTGGCTCGAAGCTAAGGTAGCGCAGAGAACGAAAGAGCTGTCGGCGCTCTTTGACGTAACTGCTGCTGCAGCTCAATCGCTCGAGATTAATCCGGTTCTTCAAGAGGTGAGCAAGAAACTCCGCGAGATTTTTGAACTGGACGCGGTACGAATTTTTCTATCCGATCGGTCTCAGGAAGAGCTGCATCTGCGCGGCGCCTGCGGCTTTAATGTCGAAGGTATTCTCCCCCCGGTCTATAAAAGAGGAGAAGGACTCGTTGGGAGGGTAGCGCAAACCGGCGAACCGTTAATCTTCGCCAATATCGACACGGATCCTCGCTATCAACAGTTGAGTCATAGCAAAGCATCAAACAGAATTGGCTATAAATTCCTTGCGGTGTTTCCTATAAAGGCGAAGAATCAAACAATCGGCGCGGTTTCCTTTAACGGACAACAGGCGCGGAGCCTCACATCAGAGGAAATACGACTGATCAACTCGATGATCGATCAAATTGGCGGGGCCGTTGATAAGATAAACCTTTTCGATCAAGTCAAAGCAAAGACCGCGGAATTACAAGCTCTCAACGAAGTGAGTCAGGCGGTCAGTTCGAGCCTGGACTTTCGAACCGTGCTCGCGAGCGTCGTGTCGCATGCGGTCAAGCTCGCCGGCACAGAGACGGGAGCAATTTGCGAGTTTGACCAGCAAACGGGCGAATTGGAACTGCGGGCCACCTACGATCTCAGCAAAGAACTTATTGAGACCATTGAGGAGGTCAAGGGGCCGATCGGAGCCACTGTGCTGGGCAGGACGATAGAAAGCCGTCAGCCGATTCAAGTCGCGGACATTTACGAGGACCCCGGCTATCCGCTTCGGGCGGTTCTTGATCGTATGGGAGTGCGAGCTCTTCTAGGAGTGCCGCTCATTGGCGAAGG
>CAYPHJ010000190.1:0-5276 GCA_964410485.1 uncultured Syntrophobacteraceae bacterium | reverse complement strand
GATCTCCCGCAAAGGCGCCAAGGCGCAAAGTGTTTTCATTCCTGCAGTCTCCGCCTAAGGCTGAACCGTCGAGTGGGGACGAACTCCCGGACAAGGTTCAAAGTTTAAGGTTCAACGTGGGGAAGAAAGAGGAGGAGGCTTTGCACTTCGGGAACCAATCAGCGCAAGAAGCGACACGGTGCGTTTTGGGAAGACCGATATCACGCCACTGCCATTGAGGCAGATGAGCACCTGCATCGGTGTGTGGTCTACATCGATCTCAACATGGTTCGCGCCGGCGTAGCCAAATACCCTGGCGCGTGGGTGCACAGCGGTTATCGTGAGATTCAGAATTCGCCGAAGCGCTACGGCATCATCGATTTACGAGAGTTAAGTGCGTTATGTGGTTTCGCCAAGTTGTCGGAGTTTCAACGAGCACATCGCCAATGGGTCGACGAAGCGCTTGAGGTCGGGCGCAGAGTGCGAGAGAATCGCTGGTCGGAAGCGATTGCGGTTGGGAGTTTGGAGTTTGTCGCTAATGTGAAAAATGAACCTGGATTCAAAGCGCTGCATCGAGAAGTTGACCACATTGATGGAGCGTATGCGTTGCGCGAACGAGGAGAGGCTTACGACGGCAATTTAGGCAGGCTCGTCAAAGTTCATCAGTGTCTGGATGAGTGACGCACAGCGCAACACTCCGCAACGCAACTTATGCGTGCGGAGCGTGAAGTCCGGGAATGTCGTGCGAATCGCGCACAGGTGTGCTTCCACAGCGGACGGACCTCGCGGCGCATCGGGAGGAGCACTGTGGTCAAGGTACGAAGTGCCAACGTAGCTCGGTATATCTTCGAAGCAGTCCTCCGCTACAACGCGCTGATTAGAATTCTAAGACGCGGGCCTTGATTGATGCGCTAGCCATCGAATCCACGGAACTAGTCGCTGGCCAAAAGTGAACTGCCGAATATCCGGCCGTGGATCACGTTTTCTGCTCAGCCACACTCCCGCCCGACACCTTGAGGCGGCTTATCTTCTCTCAACAAAGGCTTTCTTAACTCCCGGTGTTGTTCCGCACCTTTAGCTTCGCCCGCAATTGTTTGATCTCATGTCGCGAATACAACGTTCCCAGGAGTCGTTACGTTTTCGCCAAGCCTTTGCATTTTGCTCGTGGGGCTCGGAAATGAGAAATTTCGGCGGGTGGTTTAAACTCCTGCCGGATCGCCCAACTTACCCCGTAAAGAAAACGTTAACGAGCACGGCACTGTCCAGCAAGATCTTCACGGCTTCCAGTTCTTGTCATCGCTCTCGTGTTGGGCGCTAAGGACTTTGTCGAGCAGTTCACGCGCATTTTTCTTGGCGTCCTTCGGGGATTGGCTCATTGCTTTCGCTGCTTCCTCAAAGGTCTTGTTTGTGATGTTTTTAGGGTTTCCCATATCGTTATTGGGCATTCCACAGCCGCAGTTGTAACACATAAACGGTATCTCCTTTCCTTCCTTCCTTCCTTAGAACATTGCGGAACACATCCAGCCGTCCGGCTCTTGCAAAACTGAGAAGCGGGCCGGAATCCGATATAACTTCCATACCGGGCGCCTATTACGAGCGGAGAAAAGGCTTTTCAAGCTCTCGTTTCAGCTCTTTCGGTGTGAGATCCACGGCCGGAACGCGGTACTTGAGCATAAGATCCAAAAGCGCGTGGCGATCTAGGCCCAGGACTTCTGCGGCTTTACCCTGGGAAAGCCGATGCTCTCTCAAAAGTTCCATCACAAGTGCTTCTCTCGCTTTGGCTTCCATTTCCTTCTCTTGAAATTGCGTGACAAGCTCGTCGGGCAGCTCCAAATCTAATCTGACGCGTTTTGCCATAAGCTCCCTCCTTCACCTCGTTATGATCTGGGCGCGGGTCTACTATTTGTACAGTACGGCACCGGATGAAATTCGCCAGCGGCTGGCTGTATTAGAACAGTTTGAGACGAAAACCGCCAGTTCTCCAAACAATAGCGAGGAAGCGCACACCTGGGAAACTCTGGTTACTAGCCAGGCTGGGTTTTCGCGAGTGACGTCCTAGAAAACGGTGGTGCCGGTAGCGTCAAGACTTGTGTGTAAATTCCTAATGGGGGATTGGATCCAATTGTTGTTTAGGTGATGGAATACAGTAAAGACGATTCTCTGCAGGCTTTGCGTGTTGGCCATCACGCCCATAGGTCGCGTTCTACGTTTAACCTAGCGAAAGGATCTCTCAATGAGATTGGTCGTTCTTAAGCGGCTCCATAATTGAGAGTTCTTGATCTGAAAGAAACTTAAGAGCTGATCGAGATCTTTCTCCAAACAAGCCACAGCTCCGGGATAGTCCTTTTTCCATTTCAAGGCGAACTGGGCGTAAGCCGCTCTGGCTTGGCGCTGATGGGGGGCATGGCTGATACGATTAAGAGCTTTTCTAACCGTTTGTTGATCGGCTTTTTTCACTCTATCCAAAACATTTCGGGTTTTATGGGCCCAGCAGCGCTGGCTTAAAATTTTCGGGTAGACCATCTCTAAGGCGGCATGCAACCCCGTGCCACCGTCGGTCACAATCAGCTCACAATATCGCCCGGTAAGCCCTCTTTTGTACAGATCATTGAGAAAACTCTCCCAACTGGCGGCTGATTCCGAAGCGGCAGGGTGAAAATCGATCATCTCCTGCCTGCCGTCCACCGCTTTCTGTGAATAGACCTGACGTAATGATGATGACGCCAGCTAGCTGGTGACCTTCTATCAGATTGTCGTCGGAGGGCCTGTATGCATAAGCTGCGAAAAGCGGCTCAGCCGGTTTGAGGATTACTTTAGCCGTGAATGGTGCCGACCAAAGAAGTGGCCGAACTCCATCAGCGGTAATATGATTCGAATCGAAGCGTTAGACTATAAGCGCTTTAAGCTTTTTATACTTTCCGTTCTCTGGCGAGCAAGCATATCGACGCAGTTTGAAAGCACGAACTTGCGTCCCCATGCGGAGACAATGAGACGCATGCTTCTAGACGAGAATCCGGGAACACCAGACAAGTATGCGATTTTCGGTGGTTTGCTTGTATGGCCGCGAACCTACCATGTTTGTTTTGGGGTCATTGGCGGTCCAATGCATTTGAAACTGGACGGGCATCACGCGTATCAGATGGTGTTTGGAGGGGCTGTCTGGGATGTGGTTGTATCGCGTCACGCTAAACTCGGCATCGATCCGTATGCGCTTAAGGAGGATGGTTCGATTACACACAGCGAATGCCCCTGCCGAATGTGCTAACGCTGCTTTCTAAAGATCAACGCCATAGAATTCGTGACCGCAAACGTAGGAATGAATCTTGGCGCAAGGAAAGAGCGGGTTGACGACGCCGCTTTTAAATCCGGGGAGTCTTCTGAATCACAAGAGTCTTGCGAAGACGGTTTGATATCTGTATTCACGAACCAAGAGCTGGTAAAAACCGTGAACGGTCTAAAGTTATTGGGCAGCTAAGAGGCGTTGAGGCTTTATGGCGCACGACTTGGGCGATAAAGATGCAGAAGCGATTTTGAAAACACCAGGTCTAAAGTTCTCTTTAGACCGCGGATTACGCGTGGCCGATCATGTCGTTAACCTGTGGTGAACACGATGGAAGTCAAACCAGAGGAATTACTCGTCGAAACTTGGATACCCACCTATAAGACTCGGATAAGGATCCTTCATAACCAACTGGTGCAAATACGATCGATGCTGTTCATTTTAGAGCACATCGTCCGGTTCCCTTTCGATCTGTTCGGCGAGCACCCTGGTCCATTCTGGTACCTTGTCCGCCAATCCTTGGAAACGGCAGTTGTCGTAGGGCTGTGGCGAATTCTCTTTGATGCCGATGATAAAGCGTTAACGCTTCGAAAATTGCGAAACCAAGTCATCTCTAACGCCGTGGACGAAACAGCGCGCCGCCGAATTGTGGAGGAATTGCGTTCGCATGACGTGGACACTCGAATCAAACAGATCGAGCGCAAGGTTGGTCGTCTTCGTCACCAGCATTTCGCACACTTAGAGGCGGCGGAAGCAATCGGTTCAACGTTCAAGCCAGAGGAACCTCGCCTACGTTTGAGGAGCTTCGAGAACTTGCGACGGCCGCTCATGATCTCATTAATGTCATTGGTATGAACACCTACTACATGACGCTGTTTCCGGATTATGATCCGGCCGTAACACGCGGTGGTCAGAGAATCAAACCAGATGTAGAGTCCCTCTTTGACGAAATGGTCCTGCGGTCCGAGGATCTCCGGATGCCAGAAGTCAAGCCGTACCATTTTCAATTCTACTGGAAACACAGAACTCCGCGCCAGCGAGCCGCATTCAACGGGTACCGCAAGAAGTTCGGTTTGCCGGAAGTGGCGACCGATCGCTAACCCGCGCTGGAGCCGCTAGCCCACCATGTTTTTCGATTGGCTCTTGTGATGAGGCTTAGCGGGAAACGTAATGCAGCCAATCACGATGAGGGCGTAAGTGTGAGGGCAGTATAATGGCCAAAACAGAAAAGCTCCGCAGTGCGGCCTAGTTGGTTTGTTGGTGCGAGCTATGGGTGTTTGAAATGAAAGGGGGCTGGTGTCTACCATCGAATTGCATTATAGCGGGTCATGGGATAACCGGACGGGGATGGCGCGAAAGCCCAGGGTTGAATACGACGGAGCGTTTTACCATGTGATCTGCCGTGGCAATCAGCGCCAGGCGATATTCCGAAGTGACGCGGATCGGAAGTATTACCTGGAGCGGCTGGAGCAGTATCGAGAGCGGCCGCGGAGACATAGCGTGGTCCGACCCAGCACTACGACCCTGCGGTACGGCTAGTTTTGGCTTAAGCTTGCTTCTATTAATTGCCCTGCAAAAAAGAAATCTATCCTGGGTTTAAAAACCCCCTTTGCGCGTAAGACGGCAGGTTTGCCTTCGATCTGGAAAGTAATCTCTGGAGGGACGTCCAAATGCTGAGTGTTCTTCCAAGTCTGCAATTCATTGCCGTCGACCAATAGTTTGCCGGTCTGGCTGGCGTTCCTGCCATAGTCAACTTCGACCAGGTGTTTCTTGCCTTCGATTTCTACCGACCATGTTCTGTCCATCATGTTTCCTCCAAAAAAAGCTGGGCCTGCCGAATCTCTTAGGCGGCCGTCCAATGGTTACATCACGTCATTTATGCCAATAGGCAGGGGATTACTGTCCAATAGTAGACAACTCTACGAATAGTTATCGCGGGTTTTAAGCGCTAAACACCACTGCCGGGTGGGACCAGGGCAACGCCTTGATTTAACAACGTAAGGAAGCATAAAACGCA